>CAYRMQ010000143.1:2844-5941 GCA_964425305.1 uncultured Anaerolineaceae bacterium
AGCCGGCGCCTCGGTGGCCTCAGCCGGCGCCTCGGTGGATTCAGCCGGCGCCTCGGCGGCCTCAGCCGGCGCCTCGGTGGCCTCAGCCGGCGCCTCGGTGGATTCAGCCGGCGCCTCGGCGGCCTCAGCCGGCGCCTCGGTGGCCTCAGCCGGCGCCTCGGTGGATTCAGCCGGCGCCTCGGGGGCCTCCGCCGGCGCCTCCGTGCCTTCGGACGGGTCGCCGCCTTGGCTTTCGGCCTCGGGCTTGGCGACGGTCGTCGCGCCAGCGCCGCCCTCCAGGCGGCGGGCGTTCTCGCGCACGTCGTCGAGCGTGCCGGCCAGGAAGAAGGCCTGCTCGGGCAGATCGTCGGCCTTGCCCTCGAGGATCTCCTTAAACGAGGCGACGGTGTCCTTGATCGCCACGTAGCGGCCCTCGCGGCCGGTGAAGACCTGCGCCACGAAGAACGGCTGGCTCATGAAGCGCTGCAGGCGGCGCGCTCGCGAGACGGTCTGCTTCTGCTCCTCCGACAGCTCGTCGATGCCGAGGATGGCGATGATGTCCTGCAGGTCGCGGTAGGCCTGCAGTATGCGCTGCGTCTCGCGCGCCACCTCGTAGTGCTCCTGCCCCACGACGTTGGGATCCAGCACGCGCGAGGTCGAGGTCAGCGGGTCCACCGCCGGATAGATGCCCAGCTCGGTCAGGTAGCGCTCGAGGCGGATCGACGAGTCGAGGTGGCCGAAGGTCGTCGCCGGCGCCGGGTCGGTGTAGTCGTCGGCCGGCACGAAGATCGCCTGCAGCGAGGTGATCGAGCCCTTCTTGGTCGAGGTGATGCGCTCCTGCAGGCCGGCCATCTCGGTCGCCAGGTTGGGCTGGTAGCCGACCGCCGACGGCATCCGGCCGAGCAGCGCCGACACCTCCGAGCCGGCCTGCGTGAAGCGGAAGATGTTGTCGATGAAGAGCAGCACGTCGCGGCCCTCGTCGCGGAAGAACTCGGCCATCGACAGGCCGGTCAGGCCCACCCGCAGGCGTGCACCGGGCGGCTCGTTCATCTGGCCGAAGACCATCACCGTCTTCTCGATGACGCCCGACTCGGTCATCTCGTGGATCAGGTCGTTGCCCTCGCGCGAGCGCTCGCCGATGCCGGCGAAGACGGAGTAGCCGCCGTGCTCCTCGGCAACGTTGCGGATCAGCTCCTGGATGATGACCGTCTTGCCTACGCCGGCGCCGCCGAAGACGCCGACCTTGCCGCCCTTGGCGAAGGGCGCGATCAGGTCGATCACCTTGAGGCCGGTCTCGAAGACCTCGGTCGCCGTCGTCTGGTCCTCGAAGTTCGGTGCCGGGCGGTGGATGGGGTAGCGCTCGTCGGCCTCGACAGGGCCCTTGTCGTCGATCGGCTGGCCGAGCACGTTGAAGACGCGTCCCAGCGTCGGCGGGCCGACGGGCACGCTGATCGGCGCGCCGGTGTCGACCGCCTCGGCGCCGCGGGCCAGGCCGTCCGTCGTGGTCATCGCCACTGTGCGCACCCAGTTGTTGCCGAGATGCTGCTGGACCTCGCAGACGAGCGGATCACCCTCGCGCTGAACCTCGATGGCGTTGAAGATGGCGGGCATGTTGCCGGCGCCGAACTCGATGTCGACGACGGGGCCGGTGATGGCGATGACCCGGCCGGTGGTGGGAGCGGCTACTGCCATGACGTGCTTGGTTCCTCCTTCGTGACGCCGCTCAGGACGCCTGCGCGCCGGTCGCGATCTCGATCATCTCGCGCGTGATGTTGGCCTGGCGCACCTTGTTGTAGGTGAGCGTCAGGTCCTCGATCAGCTCCTGCGCGTTCTCGGTTGCGTTCTTCATCGCCACCATCCGCGCCGACTGCTCGCTCGCCGTCAGCTCCAGCACGGCCTGGAAGACGCGCGTCGCGACGTAGCGCGGCAGCAGCTGGCGCAGGACCTCGTCCGGGTTCGGCTCGAAGATGAACTGGCGGCCGGGGATGCCCACGTCGGCGGTGTCGCTCGGCTCGACGGGGAGCAGCCGGTCGACGACCGCGCGCTGGGTCAGCGTTGAAATGAAGCGCGGGTAGACCAGGTCGATGGTGGCGTAGGTGCCCGCCAGATAGTCATCGGTAAGCAGTCGTGCGAGCGCCACGACGGCGGCGAACGTCGGGCGGTCGCCGAAGCCGTCGAAGCTGGCCGCGATCGGCACGCGCGCCCGGCGCATGGCGGCGTGGCCCTTGCGCCCGACGGTGACGAGGCGCAGGTCACCCTCGTGCTCGGTGATCAGCTGCGCCGTGAAGCGGATGGTGTTGGTGTTGAGCGAGCCGGCCAGTCCGCGATCGGTGGTCAGCAGCACGATCGCGCGCGTGCCACCCTCGCGCTTGGCCAGCAGCGGGTGCTCCGCCTCGCCCAGCACCGACGCCAGGTCGGCGAGCACCTCATCGATCTTGTCGGCGTACGGCCGCGACTGGAGCGTGCTGTCCTGGGCGCGCTTGAGCTTCGAGGCGGCGACGAACTGCATCGCGCGGGTGATCTGCTTGATGTTGCGCACGGCGCCGATGCGGCGCCTGATCTCGCGCTGGCTGGGCATTGGCTAGGCGTTGCTCCGCACGGGCTAGGCCATGAACGTCTGCTTGAAGGCGTCGGTAGCCTCGCGCAGGCCGTCGACGATCTCGTCGGTCAGCTCCTTGCGCTCACCGAGGTCGCTCAGCAGCTCCGCCCGCTCGGTCTCGAGGTAGCGGTAGAACTGCTGCTCGAACTCGCGGATGCGCGGCGTGGGCACGTCGTCGAGGTAGCCGTTGGTGACGACCCACAGGATGGCCACCTGCTTCTCGACGGGCAGCGGCTCGTACTGCGGCTGCTTGAGCACCTCCGACGTCTTCTCGCCGCGCGTCAACTGGTCGCGCGTCGCCTTGTCGAGGTCCGAGGCGAACTGGGCGAAGGCGGCCAGCTCGCGGTACTGCGCCAGGTCGAGCTTGAGCGGCCCGGCGACCTTCTTCATCGCCTTCGTCTGCGCCGCCGAGCCGACGCGCGAGACCGAGATGCCGACGTTGAGCGCGGGCCGCTGGCCGGCGTTGAAGAGGTCGGTCTCGAGGTAGATCTGGCCGTCGGTGATCGAGATGACGTTGGT
>CAYRMQ010000144.1:0-5925 GCA_964425305.1 uncultured Anaerolineaceae bacterium
GCCCGTCTGGCCGATCTGCTGGCTGTAGCCGATCCAGCCGGCGTCGACCACCGCCTGCGTGGCGCCGACTGCGCCACCGAGCGCGTCGGCCAGCTCCTGCACGTGGCGAAAGCCGTCGGGGCTGCCCATTCCGCGGCCGCCGCCGACGAATTGCTGGGCGCCGGTCGGCGTGTGAGTCCCTTGGGCAGGCCGACGCCACGGATCAGCCGGCTCAAAGATGTCGCCCGCTGCTGGCGGAACCACCAAAGCTGCGCGACGCCCCAGGGCCGGTCAACGCCTCCAGCGCCTCCTCACCCTCGCCGGCGGTCGCGCCCACCCGCTCGATCCCACTGCTGGCCTTGCTGCTGGCCGGCTCGGCGACCAGCGCCTGCCGGAAGCGCGCGCTTGCCAAGAACCGGTCACCCGCATGCTCGTACAGCTCGGCCAACGCCAAGAGGGCATCGACGTAACGGCCGTGAAGGTACTGCCGCCGCGACTCGACGAATTGCGAATCGCCATAGAAAGGACAGTCGTCGAACAGGTCACCACGGTACAGCCGGCACGCCTCCTCCAGCAGCGCGATCGCGTCGTCGCCTTCGAGCCGCGTGGCGGAGTTGAGCAGCTCCTCGAAGCGCTGGACATCGCTCCAGCCGACGATCGCCTCGCTGAGTCGATATCGGCCGCCTTCGTAGGCAATCGCCGACACCCCCGGCCACTCACTCTCGAGCGTGTCGCGCAGTCCGCCCAGCGTTCGATGGAAGGCCAGGTCGCCGCGCCCGAGGGGCAGGTCCGGCCAGATGAGTTCAATCACCTCGTCCTTCGTCAGGCCGGTGGCGCCGCGATCGTAGAGAAAGGCGAAGATCGCCTGTGCCTGACGTGAGCCGGCCTTCTCGCCGCCCCAGCGCCGGATCGGGACCCCGTTGCGCTCGACTCGCATTGGGCCCAGGGCGTAGACGCGCAGGGCGTGGTGCTCGAGGACATCGGCGTCTGCGTCGGTGGCCTGCAGAGCGTAAGCGACGGCCTCGGCCGCCGCCATTGCCGCGCCCTCCCGCCAGGCGGCCTGCATTGCCGCCTCGCTCAGAGCGCCGCTGCCGCTCAGGCGACGATGTTCCATCTTCTGGACGAGCTGTGTCATGCGCGAACCACTTGCCTCGCCCAGGCGCGTCGCCGTCGCGGCAAGCTTCAGCGCGCGAACCGTGTGGCCACGAAGCGCGGCCAGGTTCGCCAGGTCGTCGAGCAGAGTGTCGGTGCCCGGTGCATCGCCGGCTGCGGCAAAGATCTGTAGAGCTTCGTGCCAGCTCGTCTCGGCCAGCTGCACGAGGTCGAGCCTGAGAGCGGCTGTACCAAGCAGGTGGAGCGCCCACGCGAGGCCAAACGGATCATCCAATTGCCTGTACAGCTCCACACAGTGTCGCAGCTGGTCGAGTGCCTTCTGGTTGTCACCTGCTGCGTGAGTGTTCCAGGCCAGCAGCCAGGTCGCGTTTGCCACGCCGGCCTGATCGCTGATGGCCGAGAACAGCTCCAGGGCTTCTCGACCGAGCACCCGGCCGCGGTGCAGGTCGGTTGTCGGCGCGCCCGGCACCGTCAGCGCCCAACCGAAGTCGTAGAGTGCCCCGGCCAGTGCCCGCTGATCGTCAGCCGAGGCCAGCTGATCGCCGGCCGCGACACGCCCATCGTCGTCCTTCGCACGCTGCTCGACCCGCTCGCGACGCAATTCGAGCGCCGACTCGTAGAGGGCACAGGCTCTAACCATGTCTTGCTGCCAATAGGCAAGACTGCCTGCCGCGGAGAGGGCGGCGGCGCGCAGTTTCGTATCCGCCTCGGCCGCCTGGTCGATTGCCTCGCTCAACCAGGTCCGCCCCTCACCAATGTAGCCGCGGATCTGCCAGAAGCGCCACAGTGCCGCTGCCAGGCGCAGGCAGATCTCACCCTCCCGTTGCTCGAGCGCCCAGCGTAATGCCGCTCGTACGTTGTCGTGCTCCTGCTCGAGCCGGTCGAGCCAACGGCGCTGGTCGTTGCCGGTCAGGTGTGCCTGCGCCTCTTCCGCCAGCCCGACCAGCGACAGGGCATGCAGCCGCCGCGTTCGGTCGAGCTCGCCGGCCTCCTCCAGCCGCTCCAGACCGTACTCGCGCATCGTCTCGAGCATTTCGTAGCGCGGCTCGTTGGCCTCCAGCCGGCGCTGGACCAGGCTTTTGTCGAGCAGCGAGGCGGTCAGCTGGATCACCTCCGCCTCGCTCGAAAGCTCCGAAACGACTTGCGCCGCCGCCAAGCCCCAGCCGCCTTTGAAGACTGACAAGCGGCGTAGCAGGAGTTGCTCGGTGACCGATAGCAGACCGTGGCTCCAATCGAGTGCAGCACGCAGGGTGCGATGGCGCGCGGGCACGCTGCGCGCGCCGTGGCCGAGTATCTCGAGTCGATGGTCCAGGCGATCGAGGATGGCCGCCGGCGGCAGCACCTTGACGCGTGCCGCGGCGAGTTCGACGGCGAGCGGCAGGCCATCGAGTCGCTCGCAGATGAGGGCCACATCGGCTAGCGCTGCGTCGGCGCCCTCGCCCCGCAGCGCCTTGGGGGCACGCTCGAGGAAGAGCCGCACGGCCTCCGAGTCCAACGCTCGCCGGACATCGCTGGCGGGTGCCAGCGAGAGCGGCGGAACCGCGTACTCGTACTCGGATGGAAGGCGCAGCACCTCGCGGCTGGTCACCAGGATGCGCAGGCCCGGAGCAGCCGCGAGCCACCCCGGTAACGCCTCCGCTGCCTCGGCGAGGTGCTCGAAGTTATCCAGAATCAGCAGCAGGCGGCGCTCGGACAGATGTTGGGCGACCAGCTGCTGCGGGGGCACGGCAGCGTCCTCCTTCACACCCAGCACGTTGGCCACAGCCGCCGGCATGAGCCTTACATCGTTCACCGGCGCCAGCGCGACGAACCAGACGCCATCAGCGAAAGCACCCAGCACCCGCCGTGCGAGCTCGATGGCCAGGCGCGTTTTCCCGCTGCCTGGGGGGCCGGCCAGCGTCACAAGCTGCTGTTCCCGCAGCAGGCGTTTCAACTCGGCCAGTTGCGAGGCGCGCCCGACAAAACTGGTCGAGACCGGCGGCAGACGATGGTCGATCATCGTCTCTGCCGGGACGAGCACAACGGCGCCGGCAAGAGCAGCCGAGCCCCCTGTCTGCTCGTTGGTCGCCGGCGCCAGGGCCATCCCATCAGGTACATCCTCGAGGTCGGCGGCGGCGGCCTCGGTCAGTGTCACCTGACCCGGCTCGATGGCCGCCAGCAACGACCTGGCCTCCATTTCGGCCGCTGACGGATCACCGCTGGCGATGGCTACCCGAGCCGCGGCCCGCTGGCCATCAGCAGGCGCGGAGCTGAGCAGCATCAAGGCTGCCGACGAGGCTTCCGTCGGGTTGCTGAACGTGGCTACGAGGTGGCGCCCACCCTGTGCGCCAGCGGGTGGCGGTTTCGCGGCCGGGCGGGCAACCTGCGATGGCTGGCTCGGCCAGCTGATCAGAGCGACCAATACGCTTGCCATGGCTCCCGCCGAGTCGTCCGGATTTTGCGCATTGTCGGCCAAGCGCCTCCGTCTGTCGATAGCCCGGAGAAGACGATTCGGTACAGCCTGAAGCCGCCACTGTCGCCGCCGTAGCCACTGCGGTGGTCGGTACCCGAGTCGTTCCGTAGTGGTCGCACGGCATTGTGTGACGCCCGAACCAGTGGACGGGATCGCCAAACCGCTCACACACAAGGAGGTCTTCATGAGCAAGCGAATACTGCTGAGCCTGGTGGCAACGGCGGCGCTGCTCGCTTCGACCGCCGCCCACGCAGCGGCGACCAGCCCGTGGGAGCATGCCGACCTGTTCGGCCAGGGCATGGGCGGACCGACGGTGGCCGTCGATGGAGCAGCGATACTGCGCACCGCCACGGGCGTGAATGCCAAGGTGTCCATGCCGACACCTGTTCCGGGAAGCTACATGTACCCGACCGGGCCAACGGCGAGCGGCGTGGCAGGCCATCCCGAGGCGTTCAGCCTGTGGGTGTTTATCTTCTTCAATCCCGAAGAGTGTGCTGCGGCAGTCTGCGGTCCGGCCGATCTGATCAACGACCCAGACGTGGTCGCGGGAGCGTTTAATGGCGGCGGCCACATCGCCGGTGGCCCGAACCTGACCATCGCCGGCCGCGTCAATCAGCGAACGGCAACGTTCGGCGGTCCGCTGGCCGAGACAATCGGCGAGGCCCTTAGCCTGGGTTACACGCTAGCCGACGCCGAGATCCATCTGGCCGTTGCTCCGCACGGCGCGCTCGATCCGGCACTCCTGCCGGATTCGATCACGACGCCGGCTGGCAATCCCAACTTCTGGTGGCTTGCCCTGTACTTGACCGACTGACGTTGACAGTTCGCCGTCAGCCGGAGGGCTGACGCCGATTCGAAGGCCGGAGACGGTCCCGCAGGGATCGTTTCCGGCCCAGAGGATGAAGCGTGATCCAAGCATCTGTCCCGGCCCTGAAGCCATTCCTTCCGCAGCTGGTCCGGGCATTCCTGATCTCGGCCGCCGTAGCGCTGATCGCGGCGGCGGCGGGAGTGCCGCTCTGGATGATGGGAGCACTGGCACTCTTGCCCTGGCTGCCGGTGACGCTGGCCCTGGTTCAGGCCACCTGGAAAGCAGCGGGCGCCTGGCTGACGTTGTATCTCATCCTCGTCGTGACGCAGAGCGGGCACGTGCTCGAGCACGTCGTGCAGGTGGTCCAGCTGCGTGTGCTCCACGAGCCCAAGGAACATGCGCACGGCATCTTTGGTGCCCTGGACGTCGAGTGGGTCCACTTTGTCTGGAACAGCTGGATTCTGTTGGCGATCGTGGTCCTGCTGATCGGCCGGCCGGGCAATCGCTGGCTGCTGATCGCTGCGCCGCTGGCCGCCTGGCATCTTGCCGAGCACGTCGTGCTGATCGCGACCTATCTGGCGACGGGCGTGGAAGGTAGCCCCGGGCTGCTGGCGATGGGCGGCCTGATCGGCAACGGCCTGCCCATTCCTCGACCCGAGCTGCATCTGCTCTACAACGTCATGGAGACCATACCGCTGATCATCGGTCTGGCGGTGGCCTGGTTCGGACCGAGGTCGGCAATCCGGTTGGCAGCCAGCTCATGAGGCCGCGTGGCCTGGAGCCAGCCGACATCGCAGCCGTGGCGAGTGGCGGCATCGTCGACGTGCCCGACGACGCGGACGAACTGGACACGACCGGTGCGGCGCTGGCCGCTACGAGTTCGGAAGCGGCCAGCTCGCCTGACGAGCCGAGACGTTCTGGCGCCGGTGACCAGCCTCGGGAAGGCAACGATCCCGAGGCCAGGCGCAAACCCCCCGCCCGGAGCGTGATGGACGGGCCGAGTCAGCGCGTCGGCTCGGCTCGCCCGGCGGTGTAGACGACGGATTCGCCGCGCAGCACCTCGGTGCCGTCGGCGCGGCGGGCGACGCAGCGCAGGCGCGTGATCGGCTTGTCGGCGCGCGCCTCGAGCACCTCTACCTCGGCCGTCACCGTGTCGCCCACGAACACCGGCGCTGGGTAGTCCCACCGCTGGTGCAGGAAAACACTGCCTGGACCGGGCACTTGCTCGGCGACGATGGCGTTGAAGAGCCCCGTCGTCAGGCCGCCGTGGATGATGCGCCGCCCGAACCTGGTCCCAGCGACGAACTCGTCCGAGAAGTGCCGCGGGTTGTGGTCGCCGGTGAGGGCGGCGTAGGCCTCGACGTCGGCGTCGGTGAAATGTGCGTCCGCTCGGCGCGATGGCCGACATCGGGCGGCTGCCGGGCCACGGCTTCAGCCGCCACCCGACTTCCGGGCGCGGACGGCTTCGGTCAGGCGCGGCACGATCTCGAACAGGTCGCCGACGACGAACAGGTCGGCGAACTCGGCGATGGGCGCGTCGGCGTCCTTGTTGATGGCGACGATCGTGCCCGCC
>CAYRMQ010000145.1:0-5908 GCA_964425305.1 uncultured Anaerolineaceae bacterium
GAGCGGCGCTTGACGCCCACGCGCGGCTGCTCGACGCGTGGAACGAGGCGATCAACCTGACCGCGCTGCGCTCGCCCGAGCAGGTCGCCCGCCAGCACGTCCTCGACAGCCTGGCCGGCGTGGCGCTGCTGCAGCGCCTGCGCCCGCGGCGCCTGCTCGATCTGGGTAGCGGCGCGGGCTACCCCGGCCTGCCGCTTGCCCTCGCCGTCCCGGTCGAGCGATGCGCGCTCGTCGACTCGGTCCACAAGAAGCGGGCCTTTCTCGAGGTCGCCGCGCGGGCCGCCACGGCTGCCCTGCACGAGCACGGCGAGCGCGCGCCGCGGATGGTCGCGCTCGCCGAGCGTGCCGAGGACCTCGCCGACGAGCCGGACCACCGCGACGGCTGGGACGTCGTCGTCGCGCGCGCCGTCGGTTCCATCGCCGAGGTCGTCGAGCTGGCGCTGCCGCTGATGCGTGTCGGCGGCCACGTGGTTGCCTGGAAGCGGCGCTCCCCGGACGGCGCGCTCGAGCAGGAGCTGGCCGCGGCGCGACGCGTCGTGCAGGCGGTCGGTGGTGCCCGGCCGCGCGTCGAGCAACCGCCAGGCGTAGCCGCCGTCGGCCTCGAGCGGCACGTGCTCGTCGTCGTGCGCAAGGTCCGGCCGACGCCCGATCGCTACCCGCGCCCGCCGGCCGAGCGACGGCGCGCTTTGCTAGGCTGATCGGAGATGCGGATCGCCGTGCTTTCCGACGTTCACGGCAACCTGCCCGCACTCGAGGCGGTCCTCGCTGCACTGGCCCCCTACGATGCCGTCTGGCAGCTGGGCGACGTCGTCGGTTACGGGCCGCAGCCCGACGAGGTCGTGGCGCGGCTGGCCACCGAGAAGGCCGTCGGCGTTCGTGGCAACCACGACGCGGCCGCTCTCGGTGAGCTTCCGACCGACCTGTTCAACGACGACGCGCGCATCGCCGTCGAGTGGACGGCCGAGCGCATCGCGCCGCGCACCCGGGCGTGGCTCGCCGGCCTGCCCGAGCGCCTCGCGCGCGAGGGCTTCACGCTCGTCCACGGCAGCCCGCGCGATCCCACCTGGGAATACGTCATGTCGGTCGCCGTCGCACGCGCCAACATGGCTGCCTTCAGCACCGAGCACTGCCTCGTCGGCCACACTCACGTGCCCCTCGTCTTCCGCGCCGCCGGCGCTACGGTCGAGGCGCTGCGACCGGACGACGGTGCAATCTTCGAACTCGACGGCGAGCGCGCGATCGTCAACCCGGGCAGCGTCGGGCAGCCGCGCGACGGCGACCCGCGAGCGTGCGCCATGCTCCTCGACACCGAGCGGCGGCTGGTCGAGTGGCGGCGCGTCGAGTACCCCATCGAGAACGTGCAGAGGCTTATGCAGGAGGTACGCCTGCCGCCGCGCCTCAGCGCACGGCTCAGCTTCGGCCTGTGAGCGGCTGCTTCCGCGGCGGGCGGTGGTAGGCTTGCCGCAGATGCCTGACGTCAACGTTCGGCTGGCCTTCAAGAAGGCGGTCGTCGGCCTCAACGGAGGGCCGACCGATGAGCTGGTGCTGCACTTCGCCTGCCAACTGGCCAAGTCCGCCGGCGGCAGCCTATTGGCCGTCCACGTCATCGAGGTCGACTGGACGCACGAGCTGTCGGAGGACATGGCGACCAACAACGCGGCGGCGGCATCGATCCTCGAGACTGCCGAGGGCATCGCCCGCAGCTACAAGGTCTCGCTGTCCGGCGACCTGCTGCAGGCGCGCGATGTGGCGGCGGCACTGGTCGATGAGGCGGTCGAGCTGGGTGCCGACGTCATCGTCCTCGGCCTGCCATATCGCAAGCGCTTTGGCGGCGACTTCGCCATCGGCGAGACGATCCCCTACATCTTCCAGAACGCGCCGTGCCAGGTCGTCGTCGTGCGCGAGCCGGTCGCCAGTAGTGAGGCGCGGGCAGGCGAGCCGGCCTGGACGGCGGCGCGCGGCTAGAGGAGCGGTCTCATGCGCGTTGTCATCGTCGGCTGCGGCCGGGTCGGGGCGGGGCTGGCCGAGCGCTTCGCGCGCGCCGGCCACCAGGTCACGATCATCGACCAGAACTCGCACGCCTTCGCCCGGCTCGAGCCGGATTTCCCGGGTGAGGCCGTCCGCGCCGACGGCACGGACGAGGACGTGCTGCGCCGGGTCGGCACGGACGGCGCCGACCTCTTCTTCTCGCTGACCGAGGGCGACAACCGCAACATCCTGGCGGCGCAGCTGGCGACCGAGACGTTCGGCGTGCCGAAGGTCGTGGCCAAGGTCAATGATCCGGTGCGCGCCGAGGCCTACACGACGCTCGGCCTGGCGACGATCTGCCGCACGCGCATGCTCGTCGACGCGCTGGCGCGCTACGCCGGCATGGAGCGTGATCCGGGCGCGGACGGCGTGCATACGCCGGCGCGGCATCATGACGGTCACGAAAGGGAGGCCGCGCGGGCCCAGCCCGGTACCGGCGCGGCGAGGGAAAGCTAGAGATGTACATCATCGTCGTCGGCGGCGGCCGTGTCGGCTACTACCTGACCAAGGAGCTGCTCGAGGCCGGCCACGAGCTGGTCGTGATGGAGAAGAACGCGACTCGCGCGCGGCAGATCACCGACGAGCTGGGCAGCATCGTCCTGGCACGCGACGGCTGCGAGGGCAAGTATCTGGCCGAGGCCGGCGCCAACAGGGCCAAGATCGTCGCCGCCGTCACCGGCGACGACGAGGACAACCTGGTCGTGTGCCAGATGGCCAAGCACCACTTCGACGTGCCGCGCACGATCGCGCGCGTCAACAACCCCAAGAACGAGCAGCTCTTCAGGCACCTCGGCGTCGACGAGATCATCAGCCCGACGCGCATGGCGCTGGCTGCCATCGAGCAGGACATCCCCGTTCACGAGCTGCTTCGCCTGGCCCAGCTGAGCGGCGGCGACATCGAGCTGCTGGAGGCCCAGATCGGCGCCGACTCGCCGGCCATCGGCCGCCGCCCGTCCGACATCCCGCTTCCCGAAGGCTGCTCGCTGTTTGTCCTGCTGCGCGGCGACTCGGTTCAACCGGTGCGCCCCGAGATGGTCTTCCGCGAGGGCGACAAGGTGCTCGCCATATCGCGCACCGAGTGCGAGGTCGACCTGCGCCGCGAGCTCATCGGCGACAGCCAGCCGGTGGGCAGCGCCGATGGCGGGGCCGGCTGACCGGCTCTCCCCCGCTGATGCGCCTGCGCGCCTGCCGCGGATCACGTTCGCTTGACGGCTGACCACTCACCGTCGGCGGCGACGCCGGCGCCGACCGCCAGCCCGCCCGGCCGCCGCCGGCGCATACCTCCCGCCGCGACGCTCCTGCGCCGATCGCTCTTCGTCTGGGGCCTGGGCCACATCGCGCTCGGCGACCGGCGCGGCTGGCTGCTCCTCGCGCTGCAGCCGCTGGCCGTCGCCGTCGTCGCGGCCATCGCCGTGCTGCTCGTCGACAGCACGCGCTGGATAGTCGTCTTTCCCGCTGTCGCGCTGCTCATCGCCTTCTGGCTGGGCCAGGCGGTCCACGCCCATCGCCTCGCCGTCGAGAGGGGTGCCGAGCCCGGCGGCGAGATGCAGATCGCCTGGACCCTGCCCGTCGTCCTCGTCGTGATGACGACCTTCTGGTTGCTCGGCGGCGACCACGGCTCACCGGCGGCGACGCTGCACGAGTATGTCTCTGCCTGGCACTCGGGGCGGGTCGCCGAGGCGACAAGCCTCTTCGTCGAGCCACCGACCGAGGAGGCTCTCGCCGCCCGCTGGCAGGCGCAGCACGAGTACGTGCGCCGGCGCGTCGCCGAAGCGGCGGCGATGTACGGCGCGATGAGTGGCCTGGACCCGGACGATCCGCTGGCCGGGCTGCGCTACCTGGCGATGGATGATGAGCCGGGCGGCCCTGGACGCGACCCCGGCGCAGCGGTTCCCGACGAGCACGCCTCCGTCGCCGTCGACATCGTTCGCCGCCAGCGCGTCGAGACGACGCTCTTCGGGATCATCCCGACCGCGACACAGGAGACGGTGCTCGTCGAGCGGGCCGGCATCATCCGCCTGCGCGCCGTGCCGGCGGACGTGCCGGCGTGGCTGCCGGCGGGTCAGCCGCCGCCGCGCGTCTGGCGCATCGAGGAGGTCGTGCTGCCGCTCGCGCCCGCGGCGGCATCGCAGGATTGATCCTTGGCCTGCCGCCGGCGAGCCGCGGTGTGGCAGGCATACACCACGGAATTGTTCACACGCCGTGGACAACGTTCTTGACAATACCATTGTCATGGTCTAGCGTTTCGAGCGCGCCCTCGTGAGAGGGGCGCCGATGTGCCATCACCAAACGGCATGCGGAGGTGTGCCATGACGATCATTCGCAGGCCCAGCCCGTTCGGCGAGCTGCTCTCGCTGCGGCAGGCCATGGACCGGCTCTTCGAAGACTCGTTCGTCCGTTCGCCGGCCAGCTTCGGCGGAGGTGAGCACCCGCTCGCCGTCGACGCCTACTCGACCGCCGATGCGCTCGTCGTCGAGGCCGCGCTGCCCGGCGTCAAGCCTGAGGACGTCGAGGTGTCGGTCCTCGGTGACACGCTGACGATCAGCGCCACCAGCGCCGACGAACAGGAGCGGGACGAGGAAGGGTACTCGTACCGCGAGATCCGGCGCGGCAGCTTCAGCCGCACGCTGACCCTCCCCGGTGGGCTGAACCCCGACGGGGCCGCGGCCAACTTCGAGAATGGCCTGCTGCGGCTGACGATCCCCAAGGCAGAGGAGTCGAAGCCGCGCCAGATCAGGATCAGCCCGTCGAGCGATGCGACCTCGCAGAACGCCTCGTCCAGCCAGGATCGGTCGACTGCGTCCTCAACCGAGAAGGGCAGTTGAGCCGGTGACCGGGCGACCCGGCGACGAGCGGCGGGCGCGCGACCCGAGCCGGCCGGTCTACGTCATCAGCGTCGCCGCCGAGCTGGTTCGCGTCCATCCACGGACGCTGCGCATCTACGAGGTCGAGGGGCTCGTCTGCCCGGCGCGGACGCCGAGCAACATCCGCCTCTACTCGGAGAACGACATCCGGCGCGTCCTGTGGATCCGCCACCTGACGCAGAACCTCGGCGTCAACCTCGCCGGCGTGCGCATCCTGTTCGAGCTCGAGGAGCGACTCGGGATGCGCATCCTCGAGACGCTCTACCGCGATCGCAACAGGGAATTCGACAAGGACAACGACACTCTGGCGGAAGCCGGAGAGGATCAGGCCGCGGCCAGCCGTTGACTGCCGCGACCATCAAGGAGTGACATGACAGACATCACCCGGACCAACGAGCGGGCAGGCCAGGGGTCGCCTGACGCGGCCAACGTCCGCGAGCTGCCGCTCGTTGCCCTGCGCGAGACGGTCATCTTTCCCGAGATGATCGTCCCGCTGCAGGTCGGCCGCGACAAGTCGGTGCAGGCGCTCAATCGCGCCGTCGCCGACGGCTCGCCCATCGCCCTCGTCACCCAGCGCCAGGCGGACCGCGAGGACATCAACGAGCCGAGCGAGCTGTACGGCGTCGGCACGCTGGCCAAGATCGCGCAGGTCGTCCAGCTGCAGGACGGCACGGTCCGCGCCATCGTCCAGGGCCAGCAGCGCCTGCGCCTGCTCGGCTTCGTCAGCGCCGACCCGTTCATCATGGCGCGCGTCGAGCTGATCGAGGAGGAGCAGGTCGCGGACCTCGAGATCCAGGCGCTGGTGCGCAGCGTCCAGGCCCAGATCGAGCAGTACGTGCAGTCCGGCGCGCCGGTCCCGCCCGAGGCGGCCGTCGCGGCGCGCAACATCACCGAGCCCGGGCTGCTCGCCGACATGGTCGCCTACAGCCCCGACATGTCGACCGAGCAGCGCCAGGAGCTGCTCGAGACGATCGACGTCCACGAGCGCCTCAAGCTGGTCGCCTCGTTCCTCGGCC
>CAYRMQ010000146.1:0-5840 GCA_964425305.1 uncultured Anaerolineaceae bacterium
GGAAGGAGGAGCGCCACGGCGTCTTCCTCGACTACAACCAGAACGCCAAGGACCGGACCGTCGCGTCGGCCTACTCAGTCCGCCCCACGCCCGACGCGCGGGTGTCGATGCCGCTGCGCTGGGAGCAGGTGGCCGACGTCGAGCCGGCCGACTACACTCTCGCCACGGTGCCGGCGATCTTCGCGGCGGAGGGCGACCGCCACGCCGGCATCGACGATGCGCCGGCTTCGCTCGAGGCGCTGCTCGACCTGTCGGCGCGGCATGAGGCCGAAGGGCTGGGCGACGCGCCGTGGCCGCCGCACTACGCCAAGCAGACGACCGAGCCGCCGCGCGTCCAGCCGTCGCGGGCGCGAGGCGCAGCCGGCAAGGGAACCGGCAGGCGCGTGCCGTCCAAGCCGCTCGTCGAGATAGCGCGCGCCGCCCGCAAGGACGAGGCGCTGGCCGGGCTCGAGCGCTGGAAGGCGCGCCATCCGGAGGTCGCGCCGCACCTCCAGCCGGCGGACGTCCTCGTCGACGCGATGCGTGGGCGGAACACGACCTGGACGCGTATCCGCGTCAACCTCGAGCACGTGCCCGAGGCGCAGCGGCCGGCGCAGGAGCCGCTGGAGGTCGACTACGACCCGTGGACGGAGTGGGAGGGCCCGGATCGTTCAGGCCGCCTGGAGCGGCCGACGCGCAGGCAGCGGTCCGGATAGGCGCGATAGGCGCGCGCTTCGTCAGCGCGGATAGCGCCGGCTGAAGTGGTTGCCGCCGGCGATCAGCGCAAACAGCGTCACGGCGTAGGCGACCGCGACCGCGCCGGGCACGAGCGCCGCCTGGCCGGCGGCAACGCCCGCCACACCGTCCTCCAGCGCGCCGCCGACGCCGACCACGCCGGCCAGCGTGCCCAGCACGGCCAGGACGAGACCGATTGCCCTCGCCCAGCCCTTGTGCATGAAGATGCCGATCGACGACAGAAGGTGCAGCACGCCGACGACCACGACCGTGCCGAAGGCGATGAACAGAACCGTGGTGAAGGCGCCGAAGTCTGTCAGCTGTGCGACGTCCGCCGCAAGAAAGTCTTCGATCAGGGCGATGACGAGCATGCCGGCGAGCAGGCCGAGGATCCCGAGCAGCGTTATCAGCAGCCCGAGCACGAGCAGGACGACGCCACCGGTGACGACGAGTGGATTGGTCGGGTACTGCGCGACGGGGGTCCAGTAGCCGGGAGGCGCGCCCCACTGGTGGGACGGTTGCCGCCAACCTTGTTCCGCCGGTTGCCAAGGCGGCTGCTGGCCGGGCCACGGCTGTTGCGTCGGCTGATCCCATCCCTCGCCAGGCGACGGCGACCGCTCATGCTGCGCGGCGCGCGGCTGTGCTGGCTCGCCCAGCGGCCGCCCGTGAGTGGCCGGAGCCGGTGACCGGTAGGGTGGGCTGTCGATCTGCTCCTTGGTGTCGTCGTCCGGGTCGCGCGAAGCTGGCATGCCTCACCGTCTGTCGACAAAGTAGTCGGCCGGCCTAGCCGGCCGGCCGACACAAGCTAACCCGAAAGCGCGATCAGCGCCGATAGGCGAAGTACGGCCCCGCCTTGATCAACGCCCATGCCGCCACTCCGTAGAGCACCAGCATGACGATGTTGATGACGAGGCCGGTCGCCTCCATCTCCGCGGCGCCGAGGCTGCCCAGCAGGCCGAGCACGCCGAGGACGACCGCGATGACCGACACGACGACGCCGGTCACCCGTCCCCAGTTCTTGCCACGGAGGGCGCCGATGCCCCCGAGCAGATGGGCCAAGCCCCAAACGAGGAGGATGACGGCGAAGGCGGCCAGCATGCCACCGAGTATCCCGCCGGCCTCGCCGAGGCCGGCACCCAGGAAGGCTGAGCCGCCGATGAAGACGAGGACCGCGGCAAGCAGCACGAGAATGCCGACCACGATCAGGAAGATGCCTGCGAACGTCACGCCGCCCGGGCGTGGCGGTGCAGCGTAATAGCCGCCGCTCTGGTTCCATCCGCCGGCAGCCTGTTGCTGGGGCGCCCAGCCCGGCTGTTGGGCCGGGGGCTGGCTCCAGTTCTGCTGTGGCGGCGGCTCGGAAGCCGGCGGTGGCTCGGATGCCGGCGGCGGTGTCGGCTCCTGCGGTTCCTGTGACTGCTTATCGTCCATCTATCCCTCCGCTGCTCGTCGTTCACGACCTGCCTGCCGGTAGCGCCTGATCGCGGGCGGCGACACGCGCAGCCGGCCGCGACACAGCCGAGTGTACCGGTCCGACCTAGCGCTCGTTGGCCCTTGCTGCCACACGTCCGCCGCTCGACAGCTCCGCCTGCGAGAAGATGCCTGCCAGCTCGTACGGCGGCGTCGTCTCGAGCTGGTCGTAGCGGCAGTCGGTTGGCTGCTTGTCCGGCCGCCAGCGCCGGAAGGTGGTGGCGTGGCGGAATCGGTCGCCCTGCAGGTGGTCGTAGGCGACCTCGCAGACGCGTTCGATGCGCAGCGGCTCCCAGCCGAGGTTCTTGCCGCGGTTCCAGCGGCTGGTCGCGCCGGGCATGCGCGTGCCGCTGGCGTCGGCCGAGCCGGCGTCGGCCCACTCGGCCCACTCCGCCCAGGGATGGTCGGCCGTCGCATTGTCACGCAGCGGTTCGAGCTCACGTGCGAGCTCGGCGCGGCGCGGCCAGCTAAACGACGACGTGACGCCGACGTGATGGAGCTTGTCCACATCGTCGTAGAGCCCGAGCAGCAGCGAGCCGACGTGCGTGCCGTGGCCGTTCTTGTGCCAGCGGAAGCCGGCGACGACGCAGTCGGCGGTGCGAGCGTGCTTGATCTTCGCCATCGCCCGTTTGCCCGGCTGGTAGACGGAGTCGAGCGGCTTCGCAATGACGCCGTCGAGGCCGGCACCCTCGAAGCGGTCGAACCAATCGCGGGCGGTGGCCGGGTCCTGGGTGGCCGGCGTCAGGTGGATGGGCGGCCGGCTGTCGGCGAGCTCACGCTCGATGAGCGTACGGCGCTCCGACTGTGCGACGTGGCGCAGGTCCTCGTCGCCCAGCGCCAGCAGGTCCCAGGCGACGAACGACGCCGGCGTCTGCTCGGCGAGCATCGCCACACGCGACGCGGCGGGGTGGATGCGCAGGAGCAGCCCCTCGAAGTCGAGTCCGTTCGGTCCGGGGATCACGATCTCGCCGTCGACGACGCAGCGCGGCGGGAGATTCTCGCGCAGGGCCGGCGGCAGCTCCGGGAAGTAGCGATCGAGGGGCCGCAGATCGCGGCTCTGGATGTACGTCTCGTCGCCGTCGCGGAAAACGATCGCGCGGAACCCGTCCCACTTCGGCTCGTACAGGTAGCCCGGGCCGTCGGGGACCTCGTCGGCGAGGCGGGCAAGCATCGGCTCGAGCGGCGGCTGGAAGGGCAGGCGGAGTGCCATCGGGTCACTATAGGGGAGCAGTCCGCGGCCCTTCGGCCATGGGTCACGATCGGCTAGCCGGTCCGTCTTGTCAGTTAGTGTCCCGGGACACTAACGGCACCCGCATTCGAGTATGAGAACCGGCGCCGCCGGTCGGACCCGTTAACGGCACCCGGAGTCGAGTATGAGGACCGGGGCCGCTCAGGGTGCCTCTCTCGAGACGAGCGCGACCGCCCAGCAGTAGCGGGAGGCCCGTACCGAGCCCCGACAGCGTGATAGCCTCAGGGGTTGATGCGAGAACCAACGTTTCGGGGCGATCCCTACCGCGAGCTGGACGTCTCTCCCGACGCCAGCGGGTCGACCATCAAGCGTCGCTGGCGCGAGCTGGCCCGGCAGCATCACCCCGACAACGCCGCCGGTGACCGCGAGGAAGCCGACCGGCTGACCGGCCGGATGGCGCGCATCAACGCCGCCTACGATCTCCTGCGCGATCCGGTCCGGCGCGCCAGCTTCGACCAGTCGCCCGCCGGGCGACGAGCGCGGCAGGACCCACGAGCCGGCCGAGCGGCACGGCGGTCGTTCGAGGAGGAGGAACGGCCGATGCACTACGGGCCTCCTCCGCCGCCGCCGACGCGGCCGGTGACGGCGCGCTTCGACACGACGGCCGCCTATCGCCCGCGCAACACCACGCTGACTGGCTGGCCGGCCGGCCCGGGCGGCTTGTCCGGCGCCGGCCGTGTGTCGGCGACGGACGCGCGCGGCCGAGCGTACGCCGCGACAGGAGGCGGAGTGGGACCGAGGGTCAGGCGCGAGGAACCGGACCTCCGCGCGAGCACGCCAAGCGGTCCGGTCGAGCGCCGCCGCGGCTCGCGGCCGGCGCCGCTGCCGACGCTGCGCGAGGCGCGCGAGACCGTCCTCGAGTTCGGCAAGCACCGCGGCTACACGCTGGGCGAGGTCGAGCTGCTCGAGCCGACCTACATCGACTGGATCGCGCAGACCATCACGCGTGACCGCGAGCTGGTCAGCAAGGCGCGCGTGATCCAGGCGGAGATGGATCGGCAGGGCGTGGCGCGCCGCGTGCGGCCGACGCCCGCCGGCTTCGGCGAGCGCACGGCCAGCGGCTAGGAAGATGAGCGATGAGTCCGCCGGGGCCGGCTGGCCCAGTTACTCGATTCGTTGCCCGAAGGCGGCGATCCTCAGTGCTGCGGTGCTGCCCACCGCCTAACAGGTGGAGGATCGCGAACGCTTCCGAACCCGGTGATCGACGCCCCGGCTGCCCGCCGAATGGATCGACGAGCACGACCGAGGTTAGAAAGCCGCCAGCGCGCCGGCCATCACGCCTCGGTACCGACCCGAGGGCGGACGAAGGAGAAGTGCGCGCCGGCACCAGGTTGACGCCGTGTCAACGCCAAATCGGGCTCCGCGCGTAGCCGGTTCGGGCGGTCACGCGTGCTAGAGTCGGGTCATGACTGACGCCTGGCGGGAGCGCGAGGAGCGCTGGCGACGGGAGACGCTCCCGCGCGCGACCGGCCGAGCTCCTGAGCGCCGCCCGCGCTTTAGCACGATCAGCGACATCGAGATCGAGCGCCTCTACAGCCCGCTCGACTGGCAGGCGCAGGACGCCGGCGGGGGAGGTCCGACCGAGGTCGACCACCTCGGCGATCGGCTGCGCAGAGGTGACGGGCCATGGGCCGACTTCGATCCTCCGCGCGACGTCGGTTTCCCGGGCGAGCCGCCGTTCACGCGCGGCATCCACCCGACCGGCTACCGCACCCGGCTGTGGACGATGCGCATGTTCGCCGGCTTCGGGTCGGCCGAGGACACCAACGAGCGCTTCCACCAGCTGCTGCGCGCTGGCCAGACGGGGCTCTCGATCGCCTACGACATGCCCACGCTCTACGGCTACGACACCGACGATCCCGAGGCGGACGGCGAGTTCGGCACGTGCGGCGTTGCCGTCTCATCGCTGGCCGACATGGAGGTGCTCCTCGACGGCATCCCGCTCGACCGCGTCTCGACGTCGATGACGATCAACTCGCCGGCGGCGCCGATCTGGGCGATGTACATCGCCGCCGCCGAGAAGCGCGGCTTCCCGCGGGCGCGGCTCGAGGGCACTATCCAGAACGACATCCTGAAGGAGTACGTCGCGCAGAAGGAGTTCCTCTTCCCGCCCGAGCCGTCGATGCGGCTGGTGACGGACACGATCGAGTTCGGCACGCGCGAGCTGCCCAAGTGGAACACGATCTCGATCAGCGGCTACCACATCCGCGAGGCTGGCTCGACCGCTGTCCAAGAGCTCGCCTTCACGATCGCCGACGGCATGGCCTACGTCGAGGACGCCCTGCGCCGCGGCCTGCACGTCGACGAGTTTGCGCCGCGGCTGTCGTTCTTCTTCAACTCGCACTCCGACTTCTTCGAGGAGATCGCCAAGTTCCGCGCCGCGCGGCGCATCTAGTGGAAGCTGATGACG
>CAYRMQ010000147.1:0-5790 GCA_964425305.1 uncultured Anaerolineaceae bacterium
GGCGCTGCCCCGGACGGTGGGCAGGCTCGGGACGGCGCAGCTCCTCGAGCAAGACGCGCTCCTCGACGCCGCTGCGGCGGGCGAGGAGCTGCAGGTAGCCGTCGCGCTCCGTCGGGTTGGTCACGCGGCGGAGGGTGGGCATGACGGCGGCGACGAGGCGCTCCCGGCCGGCCAGCGTCCGCGGGTCGTGGCGCCTGGCGTACGTGTCGATGAGGTACTCCATGATCGCCATCGGCTGCTCGGTCGCCGTGCGCCACGTGTCGGGATCATCGCGGATGACCTCGTCGGGGTCCCTGCCCTCGGGCAGCCGGACGACGCCGACGTCGGTCAGCCGGCCGCGGTGCGGGCTGCGCTCGATCTCGCCGATCAGCGTCGTCAACTCCCTGGCGCCGAAGCTGGCCGCGCCCTGGCCGGCGGCGTCGACGTCGTAGGCCAGCGCGATGCGCGGCGCGTAGCGCGTGACCAGCTCGACCTGCGCCGGCGTGAGCGCCGTACCCAGGCTGCCGACGACGTTCTCGAAGCCCTGCTGGTGGGCCATCAGCGCGTCGGTGTTGCCCTCGACCAGGACGGCCACGCCGGCCCGCCGGATGGCGCCCTTGGCGCGGTCGATGAGGTAGAGCGTGCGGCTCTTGTCGAAGAGCAGCGTCGACGGCGTGTTGAGGTACTTGGGCCCCTCGTCCCTGCCCTGTTCCCCGTTCTGCTGGGCTTGGGCACCGACCACCCGCCCGCCCAGGCCAGTCGCATTGCCCGATGCATCGCGGATGGGAAAGATGATCCGCCCGCGGAAGCGGTCGTAGACGCCGCGCCGACCCTGGCGGCTGGTGACCAGGCCGGCCGCCTCCAGCTCGTCTGTGCGGAAGTCGCGCTTCTCGATGAGGGCGCGGGTGAGCGTGTCCCAGGCGTCGACGGCGTAGCCGAGCTGGTGGGTGCTGATGGTGGCGTCGGTGAAGCCGCGGCCGCGCAGGTAGTCGAGCGCGGCCTGGCCGTGGCGGCTCTCGGTCAGGACGCGGTGGTAGAAGGCGATCGCCGCCTCGAGTGCGTCGCGCAGCCGCTTGCGCCGGGCGTCCTCGCGGGTCGTCCGCTCGCTGATCTCGACGCCGGCGCGCGCGGCCAGGCGGCGGAGCGCCTCCGGGAAGTCGATCCCGTCGCGCTCCATGACGAAGTTGAAGACGTCCCCTCCCCGGCCACAGCCGAAGCACTTCCACGTCTCGCGCGCTGGCGTGACCGTGAAGGAGGGTGTCTTCTCGCTGTGGAACGGACACAGGCCCTTGAAGCTGGCGCCGGCCTTGCGCAGGCTGACGCTCTCGCCGATGAGCTCGGCCAGGTCGATCTTCTGCTTGATCTCAGCTGCTACGCCGACTGACGTGATGGAACTCCCGATGCTGCTGCGGTCACGGCCCTCGTGTGTATAGACGCATCTACCACGCCCACCTGTTGCCGGCCGGCCCGCCTGCCGCCGGACA
The DNA here is from genome assembly GCA_964425305.1 of uncultured Anaerolineaceae bacterium. Taxonomy (GTDB): domain Bacteria; phylum Chloroflexota; class Limnocylindria; order Limnocylindrales; family CSP1-4; genus JALYGJ01. The sequence continues at coordinate 1,464 of CAYRMQ010000147.1, forward strand.
CACGTGTGGCCTTGTCAAGTCTTGACAAGGCTCAGTAACCGTAATTCTACCCCTTGACAAAGCCCTTGACAAGCCCGGTGTCAATACCCTCCGGGAGTATCCACAGGGTTAGCAGGGTACGGCAGCCGGCGATCGCGCCGAACGGGCGCAACGTTGGCTCTCTCTCATCGCAGATCGGTGGCCGCGCTGAACGGGTTAACCTCAGGCCGAGGAGGGTTGCCTGTGGCGATAGGCTCGAGACGCTTTTGGGACGAGGCCGTCGAGACGCTGTCGGCCGAGGAGCTGCGCGATGCGGACGAGCGGCTGCTCGTCGAGCAGATCGCCTACTGTCAGGCCAAGTCGGCCTTCTACCGTCGCCGCTGGGCAGATGCTGGGATCGACGCCTCCGCGATCGGCTCCGTCAGCGACCTCGCCCTCCTCCCCTTCAGCACGAAGGATGAGCTGCGCGCCGAGCAGGCGCAGCACCCGCCGCTGGGCGAGTATCAGTGCGCCCCGATGACGGACATCGTGCGCATCCACGGCACGTCGGGCACGACCGGTCGAATGCTCCTGACGGCGATGACGACCGCCGACGCCGACCTGGTCGCCGAGTGCGGCGCGCGCAGCCTGTGGTCGGCCGGCATGCGGCCCGACGACGTCGTCTTCCATGTCTTCAACTACAGCGTCTACAGCGGCGGCGTGACCGACCACCTGAGCGCCGAGCGCCTGGGCGCCGTCGTCGTGCCCATCGGCGTCGGCAACAGCCGCGCGTTCGTCGAACTCGCCGAACAGGCCAGGCCGACGGCCGTCCACTCGACGCCCTCTTACCCCCTCTACCTCGCCCGCAAGATGCGCTCCGAGATGGACCGCGATCCACACGAGCTGGGCCTGCGAAAGGGGTTCTTCGGCGGTGAGCCCGGCGCCGGCATCCCCGAGGTGCAGCAGCAGCTGCGCGACGAGCTGGGGCTCGAGCCGTTCGACGCGAACTACGGGCTGTCGGAAGTCGTCTCGCTCTTCGCCGCCGAGTGCGACCAGCGCGACGGCCTGCACTTCTTCGGCCAGGGGGCGCTGATCGTCGAGCTCGTCGAGCCCGCCACCGGCCGAGTCGTGCCGCTCGCCAGCGGCGCCGAGGGGGAGCTTGTCTACACCTCGATCAACCGTCGCGCGACGCCGCTGATCCGCTATCGCTCGGGCGACGTCGCCCATATCGTTTCCGACGCAAGATGCGGCTGCGGTAGAACGAGCTTCCGCTTCCGGGTGCTGGGGCGCAGCGACGACATGCTGTGGGTGCGCGGCGTCAATGTCTTCCCGCGCGCCGTGGAGCAGCTGATCGCCGCGATGAGGCCACTCACGACCGGCAACTTCCAGATCGTCATCCCCGCCCCGGGCGCGCTCGACCACCTGACGCTGCGCGTCGAGCACGGCGCAGGTCTTGCCGAAGAGGACCTCCACGACGTCGCGCGGCGCCTGCGCGAGGCGTGCTCGGCGCAGCTGCGCGCGCCGGCGGAGGTCACGCTCGTGCCACCCGGCACGCTCCCCGTGTCCGAGCGGAAGACGAGGCGCGTCGTCCGGTCCTACCTCGGCGAGGTTCTCGAATGAAGGTGATCGACGCCCGCGTCCGCGTGCCGCTGCGCGAATCGGCTGACGACCCGCCGCCCGAGGCGCCGCCCTTCATGGCCCACTACGACGCAGTCCTCGACTACACGGCCCGGAATGCCGCCACGCCGGCCGACCTGATCGCCGCGCTCGCCGCGGCCGGCATCGAGCGCTGCTTCCTGCATGCCGAGTACGAGTTCTTCGGCACGACGGCGCAGGCCCTGAACGATCGCGCGCGCCGGCTGGCCGACGCTCATCCGGGCCGTTTCGTCACCTTCGCCAGCCTCGAGCTCGACGACGCACTCGGCTCGTACCGCCAGGCGCGCGAGGCGTTGACCGAGGGCGGTTTCACCGGGCTCAACCTGCAGCCGGGCTTCCGCCACCTCTCACCGACCGACAGCCGGCTCTATCCGATCTACGCCCTGTGCGCCGACCTCGGCGCGCCGGTAGCCATCCACACCGGTATCAACTACTCGGCGGTTCATCGGCTGGAGTGGGAGCGCCCGATCCACCTCGACAGCATCGCCTGCGAGTTCCCGGAGCTGGTCCTGATCGCCTGCCACGCTGGCTGGCCGTGGACGGCCGAGATGGCCGCGGTCGCGCGCAAGCACCGCAACGTCTACTTCGACATCGGCGCCATCGCGCCCCGCTACCTGGCCATGCCCGGCTCCGGCTGGGAGACGCTGTGGCACTTCGCCAACACCGTCCTGCGCGAGCAGATCCTGTTCGCGACGGACTGGCCGATGATGTCCTTCGAGCGCGCGCTGCACGAGCTTAACGAGCTGCCGCTCCGCGACGGCGTCAGGGAGAGATGGCTTGCCCTCAACGCCGAGGAGCTACTTCAGCGGATCAGACTTCCCGGTTCGCGCTGATCGCCCGCAGCCGGCGCCTCACCTCAGCTCTACTCCACGAATTGGACACAATAGGCTGGTGGCGATGCTTGGGCACCTCGGTGCTCTTCCCTGAACCTGGGCCCCGCGGACAGCCATCGGCGCTCCCTATACGCCCGGGCCGGCGATCAGCGCCGCCAGCGACAGCGCGCCTGCGACGACCGCGCCGACGAGCAGCGCATAGCGTGCCGTCGGCCCGTGCGTCCTGGGCGGCGCCCCGCCGGCGAGGGCGAATGTTGCGGCGACGATGGCCAGCCCGCCCAGCAGCAGCGCGATCATCGTCGCGGGATCGATTGGCGGCAGCGCCCGACCCGCGCTCAGGCCGGTGTCGTCGAAGGCGAACACGAAGCGGCTGCGCGCCTGCTCCTGCCCGCCCGACGTCAGCCTGACGCTCGCGTCCCAGCGGCTCTGCGGCGGGGTCAGGACATCGGTCGTGTATGTCGTCGGATCGGACGGCGCCGGCTGGAGCTCGACGCGCGTCTGGCCCGGTTGATCGAGCCTCTGCAGGACCAGCTCGAGGGAGACGGCACGGTCGTGCGAGTGCGGGTTCGCCTGCGCCTGCGCGTGCGCGTCGGCAACTGTCACATGGACGCGGTTGGGACCGGGTCGCGCGGGCAGCAGCGACAGCGAGGCTTCCAGTCTGACCGGCGTCGTCGCCGGCGCCTCGGCGATCGGGGTTGGCCGCAGCGGGCCGGCCGGTGAGCCGCTGGCCAAGACTGCTGTGATCGCCACAACCGCCAGGGCGAGGGTGGCCTCGACCCCGACGCGACGGCGTATGCCAAGCCGGCCCTCCCACCGCCAGCCAAGGTAGTTGACCCCACCCAGCGCCAGGGCGGCCATCGCCACGACGACCTTCAGCGCCAGGATCGAGCCATACGGCGAGGCGAGGTCGACGATCTGCCTGTTCATCAGCCACCAGGCGTAGCCGCCGGTCAGCGCGAACAGCCCGACCACGACCAGCGCGACGGCCGAGAAGCGCGGCACCGCCGTGCGCAGCAGTTCTCGTCGCCGGCCGCCGTCGGCCAGCGCCAGCCAACTGAGAACGAGCAGGCCGGCCAGCCACGAGCCCGCCGCCGCGACGTGGACGGCAATCACCAGCACGGGCACGGGCGAGTCGAAGGCGGAGGCATGCCCGGAGAGGGCCAGCAGCCATACCAGCAACGCCCCGCCCAGGAGCGAAAGTGCCAGCGTCGCCGGCCAGCGCCGACTGACCAGGACCAGCGTGACGCCACCCAGCGATGATCCGAGCAACGCGCGCGCCAGCAGCAGCCTGCCCGGCTGCGTGTCGGCGGCATAGGCCAGCGGCTGGACGCCGGCCCACGAAGCCGAGATGACGACCATCACAACCGCACCGGCGGCGGCGCCGATGAGCGCCACCGCAGCCCACCTGGCGAGCGTTCTCGCGGCGGGCCGGTCCAGCGGCCGGACGACGGCGACAGCGATGACGACGAGGCCGACGGCAAGCATCGATCCGAGCTGGCCCATCCAGCGCGCGAAGGTCTCGAGGATGGCCTGCCCGATGCCATGGTCGGGGTGGACGTCGCCTGCCGCCTGGTGCTCGTGGCCGCTGGACACGGCGACATCGCCCACCCCGAAGGTGAAGAACCCCTGGCTGGAGTGGCCGTCGTCGGCCGACAGCGAGCGCCAGGCGACGCTATAGAGCCCGTCGGCCAGCGCCGGCAGGGGCACGATCAGCGCGCGCGGATTGGCCGGGTCAGGTGTGCCGCCGGCGCGCACGATCGCGCGCCCCTGCGCGTCGAGCACGTCGGCGCTGCTGCCCAGCTCGTCCAACCGCTCGGAGAAGACGAGCACGAGCTCGGCGGGCGGCTCATCGGTTCGCTGCCCGGCCCCCGGAACGCTGC
>CAYRMQ010000148.1:0-5776 GCA_964425305.1 uncultured Anaerolineaceae bacterium
GCCGAGCGCGCCCGAGACCGGCCAGCGCCCCGGCCATGGTCGGCCTCGGCGAGGTAAACGCCGAAGAGGCCGCGGTCGGGGATCGTGCCGCCCGAGATGACCGCCACCGTCCGCGCGTCACGGCGGCTCTCGACGGTGCCGGCGGCGCGGTCCCAGATGATGCGCGGGCGCAGCTCGACGAAGTCCTCCGCCGGGTACTGGCCGGCGAGCATGCCGAGGACCGCCTCGAACGTGTCGCGGCCCAGATCGGCGTAGTTCTCGGAGCGGCGGACCAGCGCGTACAGCTCGTCGACCGGCCAGCGCCGCTCGACAGCCGCGGCGACGAGCTGCTGGGCGAGCACGTCGAGCGGGTTGCGCGGGATGACCGTCGGCTCGATCTCCCCGTCGCGCATCGCTCGCGTCACGACCGCGCACTCGAGCAGGTCGCCGCGGTACTTGGGGAAGATGACGCCGCGAGACGGCTCGCCGACCTGGTGCCCGGCCCGGCCGATGCGCTGCAGGCCGGCGGCGACCGAGCCCGGCGACTCGACCTGGACGACTAGGTCGACGGCGCCCATGTCGATGCCCAGCTCGAGCGAGCTGGTCGCGACGAGCGCCGGCAGGCGGCCCTCCTTCAGCGCCTCCTCGACGACGATCCGCTGCTCGCGCGCGAGTGAGCCGTGATGGGCGCGCACGAGCTCCTCGCCGGCGACCTCATTGAGGCGCTGCGCCAGCCGCTCGGCCAGGCGCCGGCTGTTGACGAAGACGATCGTGCTGCGATGGGCGCGGATCAGCTCGACGATGCGCGGGTGGATGGCCGGCCAGATCGACGAGCGCTGAACGGGCGCTGCAGCCGACCCACCCGGCGCCTCGGCCAGAGGCATGACCTCGCCCAGCGCCGCCATGTCGTCGACCGGCACGACTACCGACAGTCCGAGCGGCTTGCGCACGCCGGCGTCGACGATCGTCACCGGCCGCGGGCCGCCGTCGTCGCCGCGGCCGCCGAGGTAACCGGCGACTACCTCCAGCGGCCGCTGGGTGGCCGACAGCCCGATGCGCTGCGGCGGCCACGCCGTCAGCGCCTCGAGCCGCTCCAGCGACAGCGCGAGGTGCGCCCCGCGCTTGGTGCCGGCAAGGGCGTGGATCTCGTCGACGATGACCCACTCGACGCTGCGCAACGCCTCGCGCGCGGCCGAGGTCAGCAGCAGGTAGAGCGACTCCGGCGTCGTCACCAGGATGTCCGGCGGGCGGCGGCCGAAGGCGCGCCGTTCCTCGGCCGGCGTATCGCCGGTGCGCATGCCGACCCGGATCCCGGTCGCCACTTCAGCGCGGGCGGCGGCGGTGCGGGCGATGCCGGCCAGCGGCGCGCGCAGGTTGCGCTCGACGTCGTGGACAAGCGCCTTGAGCGGCGAGACGTAGAGCACCCGCAGGCGGTGCTGGGGCTCCTCCGGCAGCGGCTCGGACATCAACCGGTCGATGCACCACAGGAACGCGGCCAGCGTCTTGCCCGAACCGGTCGGCGCGCAGACCAGCGCGTGCCGGCCGGCGGCGATCTCCGGCCAGCCGCGCGCCTGGGCCTCGGTCGGCGCGGCGAACGTCGACTCGAACCACTCCCTGGTCGCCGGCCGGAAGGCGGCCATCGGCTCTCTCTTCACGGGGACGAGCGGCTCTCTCTCCACGGGTCCGGCGAGTATATGCCCGGCGCCGATTTCGAACAAATGATCTATGACGCGCGAGCCGGCTCCTGCCCACGCTCCCGGTGAGCCGTCCAGTCAATTGGGCTGCATGCCGTGTGCTCGCGAGCAGGGACTCGGGTATGTCCTCCACCCCGCAGTCGCTTCGCGGCATAGAACTCGAGAGCACCATCCGCATGGGACCGGGCCCCAAAGCCGCCGCGGCCAGGCGAGGTAGCGGTGGTCGGCATGTCGACTCCTGCGCGCCCCCGTTATGCACTGAACTTACTGCCGGCAGCACCCATAACCCCTCGGCCCACATTTCACGAGTGGCCTATGCAGGCGAACTGACTGCCGAGCCGGAAGGGGCCGAGCCGGAAGGGGCCGAGCCAGAAGGGGGCCGAGCCGGAAGGGGGCCGAGCCACAGGCCACGAATGGCCGGACGCCGGCCGCGATCTTACCCGGCCACCAGCCCGCGAGCCGGGTCATACGTCCGCCGACCGCACGGTACCCGGCTCCCATGTCGCGCTCTCACCACTGGCCAGCGGCGCTCCCCGGAGCCGACAAGACCTCCGGCCCGGAGCCGGCTCAACCCCTACATGGTCATGGCACTGACCGGTACCAAGGCGGTGTGTTGCGCGGCGCGCGCGATCAATAGGGTGGGCCGCGTTACCTGGACCAGGGAGGAGGGGATCCGACTTGCGCCGTTCAGCTACGTTTGCCTGCGCGCTGTTGAGCCTCCTCACCGTCGTCGCACAGGCCGGCCCGGTGGCTGGCGCGGAACCGGTGGGGGCGCCCTACATCGTCGTCTTCGAGGACGACGCGGTGGGCAAGGGCCAGTCAGCCGCGGCCCAATCCGTCCAGGGGCGACCGGCCTTCGCGGGCCCGCCCAGCATCGATCGCCAGAAGGTCTCGAGCCGTGTCGCAGACCTGACGGCGGCGCTCAAGGTCAAGCCGCGCAACGTCTTCGACAGCGCCATCGGCGGCTTCGCCGCCAACCTGACGCCGGCCCAGCTGCGTCGGGTACAGGACGACCCCGCCGTCGCCTTCGTCACGCCCGACCAAAAGGTCTCGCTCGACCTCGAGCTGGCGGCCGACGGCGGCGTGGCCGGCATCAAGACGACGACCAGCCAGGCCGTGCGCATGCCCGCCGGCGTCGTGCGCGTCGGTGCCACCAAGAACGCCATCGCCAACATCGACGGCAATGACGACCGGGTTGACGCCGACATTGCCATTCTCGACACCGGCGTCGACGCCAGCCACCCCGACCTCAACGTCGTCGGTGGCTACAACTGCACGACTTCGAACCGCAGCGCGTGGGGCGACCAGCATGGCCACGGCACGCACGTCGCCGGCACCGCTGCCGCCCTCGACAACGGTTTCGGCGTCGTCGGCGTCGCGCCCGGCGCACGCATCTGGTCGGTCAAGGTGCTCAACAAGGAGGGCACCGGCTACCTGTCGTGGCTCGTCTGCGGCATCGACTGGGTGACTGCCCAGAAGGACAGCTCGGCGCCCAGCGGCCAGCTCTTCGAGGCGGCCAACATGAGCCTCCGCTTCAGCCTGCCCAACGCCGACAACCGCGATTGCGGCGTGCCCGCCAAGGACGCCGTCCACAAGGCGATCTGCCGGTCGGTCGCGGCCGGCGTCACCTACGCCGTCGCCGGCGGCAACGACCAGAAGAACGTCAAGTGGTACCGGCCGGCGGCCTACACCGAGGTCATCACCGTCTCGGCCATCGTCGACTACGACGGCAAGCCGGGCGGGCTGGCCAACCAGGCCGACTACTGCTCCTTCTACTCGAAGGACGCCGACGACACGTTCGCCAACTTCAGCAACTTCGGCAAGCTCGTCGACATGACCGCGCCGGGCAAGTGCGTCGTGTCGACGTACCCCGGCAACCGCTACGCGTGGATGAGCGGCACATCGATGGCCACTCCCCACGTCGCCGGTGCAGCCGCGCTGTACATGGTCCGCTATCCGCGGGCCACGCCGGTGCAGGTGCGCATGGCCCTCCAGCACGTCGGCCTGTACGACTGGCGGACGTCGACCGATCCCGACAAGTGGCCCGATCCGCTGCTGTGGGTCGGCAGCCACATTGCGCCGCCCGAGTTCGAGCTGTCGTCGGCGTCGGCCCCGTCGGGCTGGCTGGGCAACGGCAGCAAGGTCGCCGTCAACATCTCGCGCGGCACCGGCCATACCGCGCCGATCGAGCTGAGCTTGGCCGACGGGCCGGCCGGCCTGACCGGCTCGGGCACGATCACCGGCTCGAAGGGCTCGCTGACGCTGCACGTGCAACCGGGCACGGAGAGCGGCACTCACCGCGTCACCGTCCGGGCGACCGACGGCGGCGTCGTGCGCAGCCGCAAGGTCGACGTCAAGATCGACGGCGCCTATCCGACCGCCGACTTCAACTCGCCCGCCTACGGCACGACCGTGCAGTCGTCGAACAAGGTGCTCGTCTCGTGGAACGAGGGCGACGTCGGCAGCGGCGTCGACGGCCGCACCGTCCAGCGCCAGCGCGCCACGATCAAGACGGCCGGCACCTGCGACGGCGTCAGCTGGTCCAACATCGGCACACCGCTGACCAGCCATGAGGACGTCGTCCAGAGCCTCAAGTCGGACTACTGCTTCCGCTGGGTGCTATCGGTCCGCGACAAGGCGGGCAACGTCACCAGGACGACGTCGGGGGCGGTGCTGATCGACGCTTCGACAGGCGCCAGCGCCGCGCCGCAGATCACCGAGCCGTCGGTGACGGTCAAGCCGGCATCGAAGGTCAAGCCCGCCGACAGGGTGCGCCTGGCGGTTACGTGGACGGCGAGCGCCGCCAGCGGCATCACGGCGCACCAGCTGCGCGTGAGCAGCGACGGCGGCTCGACGTGGGCGACGCCGACCCTCGGGCCGGCCAGCAACCTGAGCGGCACCACGCCGAAGGCGATCGTGCTGCTCAGCCCCGGCTCCAAGTACCGCTTCTCGGCTCGCTCGCGCGACGGCGACGGCAACTGGAGCGAGTGGGTCTCGACGCCGAACTTCTCGCTGGCCATCCGCCAGGGTGAGGCGAAGGTCGTCGATACCTCGGGCAGCTGGACGACGAAGTCGATCTACAAGACGCTCAACGGCAAGGTGCGCTTCTCCAAGCAGAAGGGCGCACGCATGACCTTCAGCTTCACCGGCCGCGAGCTGGCCATCGTCGGCCTGACGCGTGCGAAGCGAGGCCAGGCGTACATCTACGTCGATGGCAAGCTGGAAGCGACGATCGACACGCGCTCGTCGAAGATCGTCAAGCGCAAGGTCGTCTTCAACCGCAGCTGGGCCAAGTCCGGCTCGCACACGGTCGAGGTCGTGATCGTGGGCACGAAGGACCGGCCGCGGGTCGACGGGGCGGCCTTCATCGGGCGCGACGGACGCCTTCTTCGAGGGCGACGCGCGGCATGGTGGCCGGTGCGGTCAACGGCACCGGCCACTGCCATCTCAGCCGATGTGGCGCAGGTGCTCGAGGGCAGCCGCCAGCGAGCGCTCGACCGTCCGCCGGTTGACCTCGCCGATCTGCTCCGGCTCCGGCCCGACGAGATCGGGTGGGTCGATGAACAGCTGCGGCGGTGGCGCCTGGCCGTAGCGCTCGGCTGGCCCAGCCCAACGCCCGCGCCACGCCGGATCCGTCTCGGCCGGCGGCTGCCGGTGGGACTGGGCGAGCCAGACGAGCGCCCACGAGCGGGGCACCACGCGGTAGGCGTCGTAGCCGCCGCCGCCCGTCGCCAGCCAGCGCCCGCCGGCATAGCGGTGGGCCAGCTCGTCGAGCAGGCGCGTCGCGAACAGGTAAGACGCGGTCGTCAGGCGCAGGTGGGCCAGCGGGTCGAGGGCGTGGCTGTCGCAGCCGTGCTGCGTCGCCAGGAACGTCGGCTGGAAGGCGTCGGCGATGGCAGGCACCACCGCCTTGACGGCGCGTTGCCACGAGACGTCGCCGCTGTACGGCTGGAGCGGCACGTTGACGGCTGTGCCGTGGGCCTCGCTGCCGCCGCGCTCGTCCGGGAAACCCGTGCCGGGAAAGAGCGACAACCCTGTCTCGTGGATAGAGATCGTGACGACGGCCGGGTCGTCCCAGAAGAGCGCCTGCGTGCCGTCGCCGT
>CAYRMQ010000149.1:0-5703 GCA_964425305.1 uncultured Anaerolineaceae bacterium
GTCTCCACCGTAGCACTTGGCGAGCACGTTTTTGCGCAGCGCGCGGATGGTCTCGCGGGCGACGACGTGCGAGCCGATGGCCGCCTGCACCGGTACCTCGAACATCTGGCGCGGGATCAGCTCCTTCAGCCGGTCGACCAGCGCCCGGCCCTCCGATTGGGCGCGCGAGCGGTGGACGATGAGCGACAGCGCGTCGACCGGCTCGCCGGCGACGAGCACGTCGAGGCGGACCAGGTCGCCCGCGCGGTAGCCGATCTCCTCGTAGTCCATCGAGGCGTAGCCCTGGCTGCGGCTCTTGAGCTGGTCGTAGAAGTCGACGATCACCTCGGCCAGCGGCAGCTCGAAGGTGAGCAGCACGCGCGTCGGGTCGAGGTAGTCCATCGTGCCGAACGTGCCGCGGCGATTGGTGGCGAGCTCCATCAGCGCGCCGATGTAGGTCGCCGGCGCGACGACGCTCAGGCTGACCCACGGCTCGGCGATCGATTCGATGTCACCGATCGGCGGCAGGCGAGCCGGGTTGTCGACGACGACCTCGCCCCGGCCGTGGGATAGCGTCACGACGTACTCGACTGACGGCGCCGAGGCGATCAGGTCGAGGTCGAACTCGCGCTCGAGGCGCTCCTGCACGATCTCCATGTGCAGCAGGCCGAGGAAACCGCAGCGGAAGCCAAAGCCGAGCGCGGCCGATGCCTCGGGCTCGAAGCTGATCGACGCGTCATTGAGGTGCAGCTTCTCGAGGGCGTCGCGCAGGTCGGGATAGTCCTCGCCGCGGAGGGGATAGATGCCGGCGAAGACGAGCGGCTTGGCCGGCTTGTAGCCGGCCAGCGCGGATTGCGCGGGCCGCGCGGCGGCGGTCATCGTGTCACCGACCTGGCAGTCACGAACGCTCTTGAGCCCGGTCGCGACATAGCCCACCTCACCGGCCTGCAGCTGGGCGATGGGCACGAGCTGCGGCCGGAAGACACCGAGCTCGAGGATCTCGCTCTGCGCGCCCGAGCCCATCAAGCGCACCTCGTCGTGGCGACGCAGCCGCCCATGCGACAGGCGGACATAGGCGACGACGCCCTTGTACGGGTCGTAGTGCGAGTCGAAGATCAGCCCCTGGAGCGGCGCGTCAGGATCGCCCTTCGGCGGCGGGATGCGTTCGACGATCGCCTCCAGCACCTGCTCGACGTTGGTGCCCTCCTTGGCCGACACCTGGATCACCTCCTCGCGCGGGATGGCGAGGACGTTCTCCAGCTCCTCGATCACGAGCTCGGGCTGCGCCGAGGGCAGGTCGATCTTGTTGATCACGGGCACGATCGCCAGATCCTGCGCCAGGGCGAGGTGGACGTTGGCCAAGGTCTGGGCCTCGATGCCCTGCGCCGCGTCGACGACGAGGACGGCACCCTCGCACGCCTGCAAGCTGCGGCTGACCTCGTAGGAGAAGTCGACGTGGCCCGGCGTGTCGATCAGGTTCAGGCCGTAGCGCTGGCCGTCGCGAGCGTCGTACTCGAGGCGAACGGCGCGCGCCTTGATGGTGATGCCCTTCTCCCGCTCGAGATCCATCGAATCGAGCACCTGGCTCGTCATCTGGCGCGCATCGATGGTGTGCGTCAGCTCGAGCAGGCGGTCGGCCAGCGTCGACTTGCCGTGGTCGATGTGGGCAATGATCGAGAAGTTGCGCAGCCGCGACTGGGGGATCGTCACGAGCGGGCAGTGTACCGGCCGCTCGCGCATTTAGGACGCCGGGCCGCGCTGGTTGCGCGGCCCGGCTGCTTAAGCCGCCAAACGAGGCTTACGGCAGGTGGAACCCCGGTGACTTGGACTGCGAGAGGCAGAACGAAGCGCCTGGCGCGAATCCATTCGGGAAGTGAAAGCCAGGGCCCGGGCCGCCGCGCACTGCCGGTCCCGTGCCTGCAACAGCGGCGCCCAGGGCATGGCCATCCGGCGGCCATCCGGCTACGGCGCCACCAGTGACGTAGTCACGCACGATGTGTTGACCGTGAACGACGATGCCCAGCGGGGAGTCGGCACACGTCGGACCTTGCGCAGCGGCGGGCAGCGCCAACAACATCGCCGCAACCAAGCCGGCAGAAACACCAACTAATCTGGATCGTCTCATCGCATACCTCCGACAGCACAGTTGCTCACGGCAGGATGATGTCACAGCGGTTCAACTCGGCCTGCCACCGGGTGCCCTGGTCAGGGCCTACCGAGGCAAGCGCCGCGCAAGCTCTGTGCCGGCCGATGCAAGACGTGCGAAACGTTGGGCGGCCGCCTGAGCGACCTCCGCAAGCGGGTCTGGACGACCATGCTCTTGGCCGCGTAACGCGTTTGACAGACCAGCAAAGGAGACACCGTCATGACACTCATGCGACGCGAATCGAGGAGCCCGCTGCGCAGCCTGATGGACTACCTCGCCGAAGACTGGCGCCCCTTCGAGCCGTGGCAGCCCTTCGCCGGCATGCCATCTGCGCCATCGATCGACATGCGCGAGACCGACGACGCCTACATCGTCGAAGCCGAGATGCCGGGCATCAAGCCGGAGGGCGTCGACGTCACGCTCGAGGGCCGGACACTTGTCGTCCGCGGCACGTTCGGCGAGGAGCGCAGCGAGGAGCAGGAGGGCGGTCGCTGGCTGATCCGCGAGCGTCGGCGAGGCAGCTACTCGCGCTCGATCAGCCTGCCCAGCGGCGTCGACGCCGACAACATCAGCGCTTCCTTCGAGAACGGCGAGCTGGCCGTCACCATACCGAAGGCAAAGGAGGACAAGGCACGTCACATCCCGATCGGGGATGGGCAGCGGCAGGCCGCGACGAGCGCCCGCCAGGTGGGTGGCTAGGAGCAGAGCCGCTGGCAGAGGCTGACTTCGCCGCGTCACAGCGTGGCAGTGACGCACGAGAGCCTCGGTGGCAAGCCGGGGCGCTCAGCTGCCTGGGCGGCGCGACCGGCCGTGTCCGGCAGATGACATGCCGGCGGTTGGGCGCCTGACTGTCCCAACGTAGCCCGATCGACCGGCGCGTCGTCGGCTGCTTGATGGTCAGGTGGGCCATCGGCGGCGACCATAGGTGGTGTCTGAAACCGAGGAGCGTCCGTAGCGAACCAAGGAGCACCACGATGATCCCGACCGTGACCTACGACCAGGTCCGTATCGAGCAGCAGGGCCGGTTGGCGCGCCTGGAACTGCGCCAGCACGAGCGCGCCGCGCGGGCTCACCGGGCCGAGAAGGCGCGCACCCAGCGCGTCCACGGGCACGTCTCGAACAGGCGCGCAGCCGTTGCGCTGGGCGCAGTCGTCACGGCGGCGCTGGTCCTTTTCCTCCTCTGACACGTCGTCCGTCATCTCCCACGGGCGGCGTCTCCGCACCTCGGCCCCGGCTCGCAAGGAGCCGGGGCCTCCTAACGCCGGGGGCCCGGGTAGTCGGTCATTGGGCGCGTCTCGCTGACGCTCGCCGCCGACTGCTGCTACCATCGCCCGTCGCGCCCCCGCGGCGCGGACAGCAACGATTCATCGCATCGAGGTATCTCTTGGCACACTCACCACGGGGATGGACTGGCGCGCGCACGCCGTCGGCCATCAAGCGCGTCCGTCAGGCGGAGCGGCGGCGCGCCATCAACCAGCCGCGCCGTTCGGCCGCCAAGACGCTCGTCGCTAAGGCACTGCTGACGACGACCAACGGCGCCAGCCCGGAAGAGGTCCAGGACGCCGTCCAGCGCGCGGCGTCGGCGCTCGACCGCGCGGCCAAGACCGGCGCGATCCACCGCAACGCCGCCGCGCGCCGCAAGAGCCGGCTGATGCTCAAGGTCGACGCCGCGCTCGAGGGCGTCGAGCTGGTCAGCACGGCCAAGACCGGCCGCACGGGCGGCAAGGCGGCCGCCGCCAAGCAGGCCAAGGCGCGCATCGCGGCGTCGAAGGCAAGCAAGGCGAAGGGCGCCCAGACCGCGGCCGGCAAGGCGCGGGCTGCCCTGGCGCGAAGCACGCGCGAGCCGGCCACCACGTCCGCGGCTGCCGACGAGGGTGGCGCCGCCGAGGCGCAGCCGGCGAAGACGACCCGCAGAAGGTCGGCGACGGCATCGCGGCGGTCCTCCGCCAGCAGCAAGGCGGAGGGTGAGGCCAAGCCGCGCGCCAGCCGGACGACGAAGAAGAGCTAGCGCCCCAAACCGCACGACCCGTCCGCTGGAGCGGGCAGGTCTGTCTTCGAAGTTGAGATTGCGCGGCGCCCAGGCCGCTGCGCCGCGGGCCCGCGGCACGTTCAGGCCGTGCTGTTGACCTCCGCCGCGTCCTCTCCTGCTCGGGCAGACGCACGCTCGCGGCCGGCCTGAAAGGCACCCGCAACGATCGCCCCGCCGAGGGTGACGACGAGCAGCGCTGCACCGGCCCAGGCGTGCTCGCGCAGCGCCGCCGCCTCGAAGCTCGCCGCATCGGTGATGCCCTGCGCGGCCAGCTCGGGCCCGCGCCCTTCGGCCACGTGACGGGCGTATGTGCACTCGGGTCCGATCCGGCAATCGAGGCTGGTCCCGTCGGGCAGCGCGCCGGTGTCGGCGTAGATGAACAGCAGCCGGATGGCGACATAGAGCACGGCGAGCGCCAGGCCCGTGACGACCCCGGCCCACGCCGCGTTGAGCAGCGCCCGCCTTCGCGGGCGGCGTCGCTCGGAGCGCGCGTTGGCGTACCAGCCGATGAGCAGGCCGCAGAGAGGCGCGAGCAGGAACACCAGCGGCTGGAAGGGGATGATCAGCGCGAAGGCGACGACGACTACGAAGGCGACGCCGAGCCCGACCCAGCCGGCGAAGACGGCGCCCTGGTCGACCAGGCGCGCGGAACCGGTCCCCCGCCCCGCCGATTGCTCGCTCACCGGGACGTGGCGATGGCGGCCAGACCGGGGTAGCGCGCCGACGCGCCCAGCTCCGCCTCGATACGCAGTAACCGGTTGTACTTGGCCACCCGCTCGGAGCGCGACGGCGCGCCGCTCTTGATCTGACCGACGCCGGTCGCGACGGCCAGATCAGCGATGGTCGTGTCCTCCGTCTCGCCGCTGCGGTGGCTGATAACGGCGCCCCAGCCGTGGCTGCGCGCCAGGTCGATCGTGGCCAGCGTCTCGGTCAGCGTGCCGATCTGGTTGAGCTTGACGAGGACCGCGTTCGCCGCCTCCTCGTCGATCGCCCGCGCCACTCGGTCGGGGTTCGTCACCAGCAGGTCGTCGCCGACGAGCTGGCAGCGCTCGCCCAGCCTCTCGGTCAGCGCCGCCCAGCCGGCCCAGTCGTCCTCGGCCAGGCCATCCTCCAGTGAGATGATCGGGTAGCGCTCGATCCAGTCGGCCCAGAAGTCGATCAGCTCGCCGGTCTTCAGCGTCCGGCCCTCACGCTCGAGGCGGTAGGTCAGCTCGCCGTTCGAGTCGGCCGGCGTGTCGAGGTCGACCAGCTCACTGACTGCCGGGTCGAGGGCCAGCGCGACCTCCTCGCCGGCCCTGTAGCCGGCCCGCTCGATCGCCTTCAGCACGGCCTCGACGGCAGCCTCGTTCGAGGGCAGCGACGGCGCGAAGCCACCCTCGTCGCCCTGCCCCGTGGCCAGCCCGCGATCGTGCAGCTCGGCACGCAGCGCATGGAAGACCTCGGCACCGGCACGCAGCGCCTCCGAGTACGTCGGCGCGCCGACGGGCATGACCATGAACTCCTGGAAGTCGGTCGAGTCGAGCGCGTGCTTGCCGCCGTTGAGGATGTT
>CAYRMQ010000150.1:0-5540 GCA_964425305.1 uncultured Anaerolineaceae bacterium
CCTCGCGCGTCAGCGTCTGCGGTTCCTGCCAGCGGGCGAGCTTCCAGTTACCCATGTATAGCCTCAACTACGACGCACCATGTAGTTTAGCGCTCCAGCTCTGCCGCGCCCTGGAGAGAGCGACATCTACTACGATGAGCATAGTAGACATGATCGACTCCAACGCCTGCTCGGGGCGCCGCTTCACGGATGCGCCGGCATCAGCCTGGTCCCTGCTGACGAGGCGGAGCCTGAGGGCCGTGCTGGCGGCGGTCGTCGCGGCCGTCCTGCTCGCAATGCCCGGCCCCGTAAGGGCGCACGCCGAGCTGGTGGCATCGTCGCCATCCGACGGTGAGGAGCTGACTGAACCGCCGGCCGAGATCCGCCTCGTCCTCAGCGAGCGACCGGATCCCGGCTCCGTTTCGGTTCGTCTATTCGACCGCCGTGGCACTGAGCTGGAGCTGGCGCCACCCGAGGTTGATCCGGAGCTGGCGACGACGGTGACCGTTGCCGTCGAGCGGGAGCTGAGACCTGGGCCGTACACCGTCGTTTGGAGCGTCGTGTCCGCTGAGGATGAGCACCCGGCGAGCCGAGAGTTCGTGTTCGGCGTAGAGGAACCGGCGGGCCGCCCGTCAATCACAGCCGCAGAGCTGGGCGGTGACGGTGGCGGAGGTGCAGGCCTACTGGCGCGCTACCTGACGTTGGTCGGACTCGTCTTGCTCGTCGGCGCTGCGGTCCAGAGTCGCTGGTTTGGCCTGGCCTCGCTGCGGATGACATACATCGCGGCGGCTGGCGCGGCCGCGCTCTTCGCCGGCCTGCTCGTCAGCGCGCTCGTCGCGGCCAGCGTTCGCGTGGCGAGCTCAGGCCCGTTGTCGTGGATCGACGCTGCTCTCGTTGCCGGCCTGGGGCTGGCCAGCATCGCCTTCGTCGCCGCGCTTGTCGCCGCCGAAACGCCCGAACGCCGCTCGCGCGCGTTGTGGCTGGTCGCCCTGCTGGCGGGCTTCGGGCTGGCCTGGCTGCTGGCGGCACAGAGCCATGCGGCCGGCGTTGGCATCCTGCTGTGGGTCGGCTTCGTATGGGCTGCAATCGAGCTGGCCATCGAGCAGCCGGGCCTGTACGCGGCATTTCCCCACGCCTTCGAGCTCGCTCGCCAGGTGAACATTTTGGTGGCCGCCATCCATTCCCTTGCCGTCGCGGCGTGGATCGGCGGGCTGGTGGCGGCGGGCGTGGCGGGCCCGAAGCCCGAGCAGATCGGAGAATGGCACCCGCGCTTCTCGCGCTTCGCCCTGCGCGCGTTCCTGGTCGTCGCAGTGACCGGCCTGTACCAGGCTGTGCTGTACCTCGCCTCGCCACAGGCAGTGCTCGACACCGACTACGGACTGATGCTTCTGGGCAAGCACGTCTTCGTCGTGGGCGTGATCGGTCTGGCTGCCGTCAACCGCTTCGTGATCGCGCCCGCGCTGCGGAGGGAGACCGGCGAGCTGCGACGGAGAGCGGTGGCAGTGGTGAGGACGGAGGCCGCGGTTGGCGTCGTCGTGGTCGGCGCAGCGGTCGTTCTGGCCACGACGCCGCCCGCGCGACCCCCGACTGACATCTTCCTGGCCCCAACGGTCATGGCTGATCTATCCGACAGAAGGCAGACGATCGCGGGAGACCAACAGGGTTGGGAGCTGCTGATCGTCAGGCGGTCGTCCAATAGGCATGAGTTTCGAGTGCGCGGGCCATCCAACCTGGCCCCCGCGAGCGCCCTCGTGCTCGCCGGACCCGGCGATAGCGAACGGCGGCTGCCGCTCGAACGCGACGGCGCAGATCTGGCGGCGGAGGGCCTCGTCCTGACCCGCGACGGTCTCTGGACGGCATCGGTCACGGCTTCTCCACGAGAGGCGGAGTTCAGCTTCGAGGTGCGGGCTGGCCACGTCCTCCCTCACGACTCCGAGGCCCGCGCCCTGTGGGAGAGGGCGATCTCCGAGACGGAGCGGCGGATGAGGTCCGCCCGCATGATCGACGTGCTCACGGACGGGTTATCGCTGATGCTATTCGTGCACCACGATCTCGTCGCGCCTGATCGCGAACGTCTGGAGATCCTCGGCGGACGCGAGATGGTTTCCATCGGGCGGCAGCGTTTCTCGCGCCTGCCCGGTAGTGACTGGCAGGTCCAGGAACTGGCCTTCCCGTTCGATTGGCCCGACTACAGCTTCCTCGACCGGGTGCTGGGCGTGACGGTCGCCGGCAGCGCCAGCCATGGAGGGCGGCCAGTGACCGTCCTCGCCGGCTACGATCCGGAATCCCGAGTCGGTTATGAGATCTGGGTCGGGCGCGATGACCAGCTCATCCGCCGCCTGGTGATGGGAGTGCCCGGTCACTACATGGTCAACGCCTACTACGACGTCAACGCTCCTGTCTCCGTGGAGGCGCCGGTAGGGCGATGAAGCGCTCCGCCGAGGGAACCTCGGCCAAGAGAACAGGCGGACCCCAGGTCGGGCTTGTGGCTGCCGTCCTGCTGCTCGCCGGTGGGACGATCGTCACCGCCGCCCTCCTGTGGCCCTCCGCCCCGGGCGAGCCTGTCGCCTGGGCGCAATTGGGTACGCGCGATGTCCACTCGCTTAGCTTCGTGGACGGTACTGACCACCTGCTCTTCGGCCATCATGACGGCGTCCTCGAGTCCCTCGATGGCGGGCGGAGTTGGTCGCCGCTGGCGGCGCGCGCCGACGCCATGAGCCTTCGCGCCCACGGTCCATCGGTCGTCATCGCCGGCCACTACGTCTTTCAGGAGAGCACTGACGGTGGACGTACCTGGAGCGACATCCCGGCAGATTTGCCCAACCTCGACATTCACGCCTTCGCGCGCGGCCTCGCCGATCCCGCTCGAATGTGGGCGTATCTGGCGGAAGGTGGCGTCTACGAATCGACCGACAACGGGCGGCATTGGCAGAAAGTCAACGACGATCACGTGCTGCATCTGACGGCCGTCCTGGCCAACGGGCGCGACAGCCTGCTGGGGATCCATCCGTTCAGCGGGACGGTCAGAAGCGACGACGGCGGGCGGACATGGACAAAGCTCTCTGACCCACCGCTGGCGCCGGTGACCGCCCTGGCAGCAACGCCGACTGGCGAGGTGCTCCTCGTGGGCGGACCGCGCGGCCTCTATCGGTCCGAGGACGGCGGCCGGAGCTGGCAGCAGGTTCTGGATGCCGGCACCGTCCTGGCGGCGGCGGTTTCAGATGACGGTCGGACGATCGCTGCCGTCACGCAGACGACGGACTTATACCGGTCCGATGACGGTGGTCGCTCATGGCCCGCCCGATAGGGAGAAGCAGGCTCCTGGCCGGTCAGGCGGGCGATGGGCAGTTGAGATCCGACCAACGGCAGCAACAGGGCTACTTGACATTAGAGTTGCTCTAGGGTCTAGGCTTCCAAGCATGCGCATCGGAGAGCTGGCCAAGCGCCTCGGCACGACACCTGACGCGATTCGGTTCTACGAGCGCAGCGGGTTCGTCCCCGCCGGCGCGAGGACAGCCAACGGCTATCGGGAGTACGGCGAGCACGACCTGTCGCGTCTGCGGCTGTTGATCGGATTGCGCTCGCTGGACCTGCCGCTCGACCAGGCCGCCGAACTGGCCGACCTGTGCAGTGAAGACCGGTGCGATCAGGTCTCGGACGAGTTGCGCGGCGCAGTCGCCGACAAGCGAGCGGAGATCGCCCGCCGCGCCGATGAGTTGCACTATCTCGACGACAGGCTCGCCCACTTGGCGGGCGAGCTGGAGGCCGGCAAACCACCTCGACCACTGATCACTCTCGGAAAGGAGGGACGTCATGCATCCTGAGCGGTGTGAGAACTGTTGCTGCGACCAGCACTGCTGCGGCTGCGGCACGAAGTAGCTCTCAGGACCGGGAGCCAATATTCCAGCCCTGTCCCATCTCCGCCTGTGCGAGTAGCCGTGGACTGAGGCCGCGCGTCGTCCCAGCGTGAGTCGCCGCGGCGAGACTCGCTCCCGACGAGCGTGCCCGGCCGGCCCGCGTGGCTCATGATTCGGGCTGCCATGCCTGAGCTGCCCGAAGTCGAGACGATCGCCCGCGAGCTGCGTCCGCTGCTCGTGGGCCGGCGCATCACCAGCGCCTGGTACGACTGGCCCAATCAGATCAAGCACCCCGCGCCCGACGAGTTCGTCCGCCAGGTCGCCGGCCGCGAGATCCTCGCCGTCGACCGGCGCGCCAAGTGGCTGGTCCTGTCTCTCAGCTCGACAGAGCACGACGCCGGCCGCGGCGACGCCGTCCTGGCCATCCAGGTCAAGATGACCGGCGTTCTCGACGTCGTGCCGCGCGCCGCCCCGCGGGACAAGCACGTCCACGCCGTCTTCGGGCTTGACGACGGGCGCGAGCTGCGCATGCGCGACACGCGCAAGTTCGGCCGGCTGGGTCTGTACCGGCGCGACGAGGCGGGCACGATCCTGGGCGCCGACGAGGCGCGCGACCTGTTCGCCGATCACGGCCCGGAGCCGCTCGACCCGTCGTTCAGCCTGCGCGACTTCCGGCGCATGCTCCGCCGGCGCATGGGGCGCATGAAGACGCTGCTGATGGACCAGTCCTTTCTCGCCGGCGTCGGCAACATCTATGCCGACGAGGCGCTCTGGCGCGCGCGCGTGCACCCGCTGCGCAGCGCGGCGTCGCTCAACGCTGACCAGGAGCGGCGGCTGTACCACTCGTTGCGCGACGTGCTCAGCGAGGCCATCGAGCGGCGCGGCAGCTCGGTCGACGACTACCGCGCCCCGAACGGCACGGGCGAGATGCAGAACTTCCTCAACGTGTACGGGCGGACCGGCAAGCCGTGCCCGCGCTGCGGCCGCCCAACCCGTCGGATCGTGCTCAACGCGCGCAGCACCCACTTCTGCTCGTGGTGCCAGCGCCTGCCCGCCGCCCAGCGCCAACAGGCCGTGCGCGAGATCCTGCGCGCGGCTCGCTGAGGGCGTTCGAGCGTGGCCATCCTGCGTCTGGACGAGGTTCGCCGCGAGGTCGGCGACTTCGTCATCCTCGACTCGGTCAGCGCCGCCATCGCCGCTGGCGAGAGGATCGGGCTGGTCGGCGCCAACGGCTCAGGCAAGACGACGCTGCTGCGCATCTGTGCCGGGCGCGACGAGCCCGACGCAGGGGCGGTCCATCGTAAGCGCGGCCTGTCGGTTGCGCTGCTGGCGCAGGAGGCGAACCTCGATGCCGAGTTCGTCGCGCAGTCCAGCCTCCATGCGGCGGTCCGCGCCGGGGCGCGCCGGCTGGAGGAGATGGAGGGCCGACTGCGCGCGCTCGAGTCGGCCGGCGCGGAAGCCGTCCAGTCGGCGGAGTACGCTAGGCTGCGCGACGAGTTCGAGACGCTCGGCGGGTACGAGCTCGACCTGCGCGTCGAGGCCGCACTGTCCGGTCTCGGCTTCGACGAGGCGGACTCGCGACGGCCGCCGACGCGGCTGTCCGGCGGCCAGCAGACGCGGGCGGCGCTGGCCCGGCTGCTCGTTGCGGATCCCGACCTGCTGCTGCTCGACGAGCCGACGAACCACCTCGACGTGGCCGCGATC
>CAYRMQ010000151.1:0-5487 GCA_964425305.1 uncultured Anaerolineaceae bacterium
AGCGCGCCAGCGCCGACTACATCGGTATGCTGGCGACGGTCATGAACGCGCTTGCCCTGCAGGACGCGCTGGAGAAGGCGGGGGTGCCGACGCGCGTGCTGTCGGCCATCGCCATGAACGAGGTCGCCGAGCCGTACATCCGCCGCCGCGCGATGCGCCACCTCGAGAAGGGCCGTGTGGTGATCTTCGCCGCCGGCACCGGCAACCCCTACTTCACGACCGACACGGCGGCGGCGCTGCGCGCCGTCGAGATCGGCGCCGAGGTGCTGCTCAAGGGGACGAAGGTGGACGGAGTTTACGACGACGACCCGCTGACCAACCCGCAGGCCAGGCGCCACGAGCGCCTGTCCTACGACCAGATGCTCGACGACCGGCTGCAGGTGATCGACGCGACCGCCGTCACTCTGTGCATGGAGAACGACCTGCCCATCGTCGTTTTCGACATCAACGAGCCCGGCCACATCAGGGCCGCCGCGCTCGGTGAGCCGGTCGGCACGCTGATCGATGGAAGGGAGGAGCGATGACGGAGGACCTTCGTCGCGACGCCGACGCGCGCATGAGCCGCGCTCTCGACGCACTCGAGCGCGACCTGGGGGCCATCCGCACCGGCCGTGCCTCGACCGCCCTGGTCGAGCGCATCGGCGTCGAGTACTACGGCACGTCCACGCCGCTCAACCAGCTGGCCAGCATCAGCGTCCCAGAGGCGCACATGATCGTCATCCAGCCGTGGGACCGCAGCGCGCTGGGCGCCATCGAGAAGGCGATCCTGCGGAGCGACGTCGGGTTGACGCCGAACGTCGACGGGACGGTCGTGCGCCTGACGATCCCGCCGCTCACCGAGGAGCGTCGCAGAGACCTCGTCCGGCTCGTCCACAAGCGCATGGAGGAAGCGCGCGTCGAGATCCGCAACCATCGCCGTGACGCGGCCGACGAGATCAAGCGCGCCGAGCGCGAAGGCGAGATCGGCGCTGACGACGCGCGCCGCGAGCTGGACGCGCTGCAGAAGGTGACCGACCGCTGGACGCTCGAGGTCGACCGCGTCGGCCGGCACAAGGAGCAGGAGATAATGGAGGTCGCGTGACCTCTCTCGACGTGGCCAGCACCGCCGCAAGAACCGGCGCCGGCGGGGACGTCGCCGAAGCTGGCCAGGACGAGCTGCTGCCGCGGCACGTCGCGATAGTCATGGACGGCAACCGGCGCTGGGCGCGCCTGCGCGGCGTGCCCGAGGCGGAGGGCCATGCCGCCGGCGTCGCCGCCATCCGGCCCATCGTCGAGCGCGCCGCCGAACGCGGCATCAAGGCGCTCTCCATCTACGCCTTCTCGCGCGAGAACTGGCAGCGCGCCAGCGAGGAGGTCGAGACGCTCTTCGCGCTGCTCGAGTCGGCCATCCGTGACGAGACGCCCGAGCTGGTCCGGCAGGGCATCAGGGTGGCGATCCTCGGCCGCCTCGACGAGCTCCCCGAGCGGACGCGCAGCTCCATCGAGGAGGCGCTGGCGGCGACCAGCCGGGGCACGACGATGGCCCTCAACGTCGCATTCAACTACTCCGGCCGGTCCGAGATCGTCGACGCCGCCCGGCGCGCGGCCACCGACGGGCTGGGCCCCGAGCAGATCGACGAGGAGGCGCTCGCGGCGCGGCTCTATACCGCCGGCCTGCCCGAGCTAGACCTGCTCATCCGCACCGGCGGCGACCAGCGCATCAGCAACTTCCTCATCTGGCAGGCGGCCTACGCGGAGCTGTACTTCTGCGACCGCCTGTGGCCCGACTTCGATCCGCCTGCCTTCGACGCGGCGCTGGCCGAGTTCGCGCGCCGGTCACGCCGCTTCGGCCGCTGACCGCCTGACAGGTGCTCGCCGTCCGCCTCGCCACGGCGGCGATCCTCATCCCGATCCTGTTCGTCGTCATGTGGGCCGGCGGGCCGGTGCTGGCGGCGACGATCGCGCTGGTCACCCTGCTCGCCGCCGCCGAGGTGGCCGATCTGCTCCGCCGCGCCGGCTTCCCGGTCCAGACCGTCGTCGTCGGCGGGCTGGCGCTGGTCGCGGTGGCCGAGGCTTTCACGGCGCCGACCTACACGGCCTGGGCGCTGCCCGCCTGGTTCGTGCTCGTCGTCGTCGCGTCGGCCGCGGTCGCTATCGCCCGGCGCGACATGCGCCAGGCGCTGCTGTGCTGGACAGGCACGGTCATGGGTGCGCTCTACGCCGGCCTGCTGGCCTTCCTGCTGCGCATCCCCGAGACGGCCGGTCCGGCGGCCGCCAGCGGTCCGCTCGTCGATGTCCTGGACGGCGGCCGCGCGTGGCTGCTCGTGCTGGTGCTCGGCGTCTGGGCCTACGACAGCGCCGCGTATGCCGTCGGCCGGTGGCGCGGGACGGGCCATTTCTTCGCCCACATCTCACCGCACAAGACCTGGTCGGGCGCGCTGGGCGGCAGCGTCGGAGCGATTGTCGCGTGCGCGTTGCTCGGAATCCTCATCGGCCGTCCCGGCGAGGGGGCCGGGCTGGGCGTGCTGATCGCCTTCGTCGCGCCCATCGGTGACCTGGCCGAGTCGATGCTCAAGCGGGCGGCCGGTGTGAAGGACTCGGGCCAGCTGATACCGGGCCACGGCGGCATGCTCGATCGCGTCGATTCATTCGTGACGGCCGCGCCCGCGGCGTGGGTCTACCTCGCCTTCCTCGGCCTTGTCTGAGCGCACCCGCGTCGCGCTGCTCGGCTCGACCGGCTCGATCGGCCGGCAGGCGCTCGACGTCCTCGAACGGCACGCCGACCGCTTCGCCGTCGTGGCGCTGGCCGCCGGTCGGGACGCGCGCACCCTCGCCGAGCAGGTCGCCCGCCACTCCCCGCGGATGGCCGCGCTGGCCGACGAGAGGGCCGCCGGCGCCCTCGAGCTGCCTGCCGGCAGCCGGCTGGTCGGTGGCGAGCGCGGGCTGGAGGAGATCGCCGCCGACGACGGCGTCGATCTCGTCCTCGTCGGCACCGGCGGCATCGTCAGCCTGCGGCCGGTGGTCGCCGCGCTCGAGCATGGCAAGGTCGTCGCGACGGCCAACAAGGAGACGCTCGTCGCGGGCGGGCACCTCGTCATGCCGCTGGCACGCGGCCTGGCCCGTGGCGAAGGTGCCGCCGCGGCGCTGGCCTGGCTGCGCCCGATCGACTCGGAGCACTCTGCGATCTGGCAATGCCTCGCCGGCGAAGCGCGCACCGACCTGGCGCGCCTGATCCTGACCGCCTCGGGCGGCCCGTTCCGCGATTGGCCCGTCGAGCGCCTGGCGCAAGCGACGGCGCGCGATGCGCTGGCGCACCCGACGTGGAGCATGGGCGCCAAGATCACCATCGACTCGGCGACGCTGATGAACAAGGGCCTGGAGGTCATCGAGGCCCACTGGCTGTACGATGTCGATTACGACCGCATCGACGTCGTGATCCATCCCCAGAGCATCGTCCACTCGCTGGTCGAGTTCGCCGACGGCTCGCTGAAGGCACAGCTTGGTCTCCCCGACATGCGCATACCGATCCAGTACGCCCTGACCTACCCGCGCCACCTGCCCTCGCCTGCGCCGCGCCTGGCGCCGGCCCAGATGGGCACGCTCGAGTTCGGCAGCCCCGACGAGGCGCGCTTTCCCGCGCTCGGGCTGGCGCGCCAGGCCGGCCGCCGCGGATCGCGGGCCGGCGCCGCCCTGATCGCCGCCGACGAGGTCGCCATCGGTCGCTTCCTGGACGGCACGCTCGACTTCCCCGGCATCGCCGCCGTCTGCGCCGGCGCCGTCGCGCGCTTCGGCGAAGGAGCGGCCGAGCCGTCGCTCGACGAGGTGATCGAGCTCGACGCCGCCGTCCGCGAGTGGGCCGCGACCGCGCGTGCCGGCCGCACGTCGGTGGCGCCATGATCGACTTCCTGGTCAACCTGGCCAACGGCCTCATCGACGTGCTGCTGCTGCTGGCCATCCTCGTCGTGCTCGTCGTCATCCATGAGGTCGGCCACTTCGTCATGGCCCGCCGGGCGAAGGTGACCGTCCACGAGTTCGGCATCGGCTTCCCGCCGCGGGCGAAGGTCCTCGGCCACGACGGCGAGACGCTCTACACGCTCAACTGGCTGCCGCTCGGCGGCTTCGTCCGCCTGGAAGGGGAGGATGGCGAGTCGGACGACCCGCGCAGCTTCGTGCGCCAGAGCCTCGGCACGCGGCTGATCATCCTGCTCGCCGGCGTGGCGATGAACTTCCTGCTCGCCTTCATCCTCTTCGCGCTGATTGCCGGCCTGGCCGACCCGAGCGGGACGGTGCGCGTGGCGGAGGTCCAGCCGGGGTCGCCGGCGGCCCAGGCCGGGCTGCAGGGCGGGCGGCAGATCGACACGCTGCCCAACGGCACGCCGATCTACGACGACAGCGGCGACCGCATCCTGGCCATCGACGGCCAGCGCTTCCCATGGTTCGACCTGCCCGACGGCCCGACGGCGATCATCGGTTATCTGCGCGACCACCCCTCGACGACGGTGACGCTGCTCGTCGAGCGCGGCGACGGCACGGTCGAGGAGATCCGGGCGACTACGCGCAGCGCCGACGAGATCGCCGCCGGCCGGGGTGCGCTCGGCTTCGTGCCGCACTCCTTCGTCGTCGGCGACGCGATCCAGCGGGACCCGCTCAGCGCGGTCGCCGTCGGTGGGCAGCGCACGCTCGACGCCTCGACGCTCATTCTGCGCGCGCTGCGTGACTTCATCACCAACCTGACCGACCCGCAGGTGTCGGGGCCGGTCGGCATCGCGCGCGCGATCGGCGTCGTCCGCGGCGAGGCGCCGATCTTCATGGTCTTCCTCGTCGCGCTGCTGTCGGCCAACCTGGCGGTCATCAACGCGCTGCCCTTCCCGCCGCTCGACGGTGGCCGCGTGGCGGTCTCGATCATCCAGGCCGTCAGCAACAACCGCATCAGCGAGGCTGCCGAGCGGCTGGTCTACTTGACCGGCTTCGTGCTGCTGATCATGTTGATCGTATGGATCACCTGGTTCGACATAACCAGGCCCCTCGGGGGCACGTGACGTCCGAGCCTGAGCCTGTGCCTGGCCAGGCCGCGCCCGCCCAGCCCGCCATCCAGGAGGGCCGACGCGACGTCGGCGCCGTCGAGGGCGAGCCTCACCTGCCCGGCCGCCGGCAGACCGTGTCGGTCGACGTCGGCGGCGTGAAGATCGGGTCTCGTCATCCGATCGTCGTCCAGTCGATGACGAACACCGATACGGCCGACGCCGACGCGACCGCCCTGCAGGTCGCCGCCCTGGCCCACGCCGGCTCCGAGCTGGTACGCATCACCGTCAACAACGATCGGGCGGCGCAGGCGGTGCCGCTCATCCGGCGCAAGCTCGACGACCTGGGCGTCGGCGTGCCGCTGATCGGCGACTTCCACTACAACGGCCACCAGCTGCTGGTCGAGTACCCGGACATGGCGCGCGCCCTCGCCAAGTACCGCATCAACCCGGGCAATGTCGGCGCCAAGCGGCGCGACGCGAACTT
>CAYRMQ010000152.1:0-5429 GCA_964425305.1 uncultured Anaerolineaceae bacterium
TGCGCCGGCCACTGCCGCTGCTGCGGCAGAGGAGCAGAGCGAGTTCAGCGCCGTGCTGACCGAGGTCGGGCCCAACAAGATCCCGGTCATCAAGGTCGTCCGCGAGCTGACCGGGCTCGGACTGAAGGAGGCCAAGGACCTGGTCGACGCGGCGCCCAAGCCGATCAAGGAGGGCGTCGCCCGCGACGAGGCCGACAAGATCAAGGCCGCCCTCGAGGAGCAGGGCGCGAAGGTCGAGATCAAGTAGCCCGTTGCTCGGGCGGGCGAGGCAGCTCGCACCGCCGGCGATCGCGGCGCGATAGACCGTTTCGACGAAGGCGCACCCGGCCGGGTGCGCCTTCTGCTCTCCCCCGTCAGGCGGACGGCGGGTGGCGCAGGCCGTCCGGAGCGATCGGCCCAAGCTCCATCGGCTGGCCGGCCTCTACCGAGTGCTGGATGGCGGCGGCGATCTCGACGACGTGTGCCGCCCGCTCGGCGCTGGCGCCGTGCGGCCGGCCGGTCGCGATCGACCGCGCCACGTCGGCGACGCCCAAGCCCCAGCGCATCGGCCGCTCGGGCCTGCGCGGCAGCGGAATGGGTTCGAAGTCCTTCTCGAACTCGGCGAACTCGAGCGTCCCGTCGAATTGGAACCAGTTCGAGATCCACAGGCTGCCACGGTCGCCATGCAGCGAGACGCCGCGCTGGCGATCGCGCGACGAGACATACCAGTTGGCCGTCAGCCGAGCCAGCGGACCGTCGGCGAACTCGACGAGCGCGACGACGAAGTCCGGCCGCTCGATGGTGAACGGCACGCCCGTCCTGGTCTGCCGCTCCGGCCACAGCCGGCGGCCGGCCGCGCTGACGCGGCGGGCGGCGCCGAAGAACGACACCAGCAGGGTCAGCGGGTAGACCCCGACGTCGAAGATCGGCCCCACGCCGAAGAAGTGCTGCGGACGCTCGTGCCACGTCTCGACGCGCCCCCAGTTGACGTCGGCGTAGGCCAGCCGGACCTGGCCCAGGCGGCCGTCGGCGAGCACCGCCCGGGCGCCACCGGCCAGCTCGCCGAGGGGCACGATCGGGGCGCATGCCAGGCGCCGTTTGCAGGCGGCGGCGAGCGCCACCAGGTCGCGCGCGGCGGCGGGCTCGAGGGCGAGCGGCTTCTCGGAGAAGACGTGCTTGCCGGCGCGCAGCGCGGCGGCCGTGACGTCGACGTGGGCCGCCGCCACGGTCAGGTTGACGACGATGTCGACGCGCTCGTCGGCGAGCAGCTCGTCGATGTCGGCGTAGGCATCGACTCCGTAGCGCTCTGCGCTCTGCCGCGCGCGCTGCGGTAGCAGGTCGCACATGCCGACCAGCCGCAGCTCGTCGTAGGTCGGCAGGTCCTCGGCGTAGAGTCGCGAGACGTCGCCGCAGCCGACGATTGCGACGCCGAGCCCGCCGCTCAAGCGCGAGCCTCGACGCGCTGGCCATCCTCGGCCAGCCAGCCCTCCAGCATCTGGCGGTTGGCGGAGATATCGGGGCGGGCGTCGAACCGGTCGCGGTCACCCCAGTCCTCGGGCCGGACGGGCGGCTCGAGTTCGACGCTGATCGCCCCGCCGTAGCCGATCTCGGCCAGCGCCGCCACGCACTCGCGCACGGGCACCGCCCCCCGGCCGTAGCGGCACCCCTCGTGCGCCGGCCCGGGCAGCACGTCCTTCAGGTGGACGTGCATCACGCGTCGCCCGAGCTGGCGGATCGCCAGCGCCGCATCGTAGCCCTGCGTCGCGTACCAGCCGGTGTCGACACACGTCCCGATCCGCTCGCCTTCGTCGCCGATCAGCGCCAGCGTCTCGGCCGGGCTCTTCTCGGGATGGTTCTCGTAGGCGAAGCGCAGGTCATACTCCTCGAGCAGCGCGACCATCGCCGGGCGGGCCTCCGTCAGCAGGTCGGCGCCGCCGGCCAGCACCGGCACGCCCAGCGCGCGGGCCAGGATGCAGACGGCCTCGAACTGGTCGGGCCGCCGGCCCAGCCAGCCGCCCAGGCTGACGACGCTCATGCCGCGCTGGGCGAGAGCGCGGCGGGCCAGCGCGAGGTGGAGCGGGCTGGCCCACTTGAAGTGAAGGTGCGCGTCCCACAGGTCGAGCGCCGAGAAGCCGAGGCCGGCGATCTCTTCGAGCAGGCCGTCGAAGTTGGCCTCGAACGTCTCCAGCGGGCGGAAGGCGGCGACCGTCGCGGCGTCGCCCTCGGCCCAGCCGCCCGGCATCCGGTAGTCGAGCTCGCGCGCGACGAAGTTGGCGCTGTGACAGGAGATCAGGTTGCGCCCCGTTCCGTATCCACTCGCCATGGCGTACCCCCGCTCTGCAGGCCGTCAGTCGCGCTCACCAAGTTGCCGCTAAACTACCGCCCCGCAGCGCGGCGCGCTGGCCGGCGCCTGACTGCGCCCGACCCCGCCAGCCGGCTGCCGGTCCGATCGTCGGCCGTACCATCGGGCGTTTGACAGCCTGCCCACGGCTCGGTACTATCCTCGTTTGGTGAGCGCGGTCCCAACCTGTCCAGATTTCCTCCGGCGGATGACCCTGTCCGCCGGCGTCTTCGTATCCGTCTCTCCGTCTCGCTAGGAGGCTTCATGCTGTCTGTCACCGAGCCTTCCCGGCGTCCAGCGCTGGTTGCCACCGACCGCAAGCGGTACGCCAGGATCCCGGAAGTCCTGCCCATCCCCAATCTGATCGAGCTCCAGCTGGAATCGTTCAACTGGTTCCTGGAGAACGGTCTGCGCGAGCTGTTGGATGAGATCAGCCCGATCCAGGACTTCACCGGCCGCGTGATGGAGCTGCGCTTCAAGGACTACGAGTTCGAGGATCCCAAGTACAGCGAGCTCGAGTGCCGGACGCGCGACTTGACCTTCTCCAAGCCGCTCTACGTGTGGGTCGAGCTGCTGATCAAGGAGACCGGCGAGATCCAGCGCCAGCGCGTCTACATGGGCGACTTCCCGTTCATGACCGATCAGGGCACGTTCATCATCAACGGCGCCGAGCGCGTCGTCGTCAGCCAGCTGGTGCGCTCGCCGGGCGTCTATTACACCGCCGTGCCCGATCCGGCCACCGGCCGTGAGCTGTTCAGCGCGAAGGTCATCCCCAACCGTGGCGCCTGGCTCGAGTTCGAGACGGCCGCCCGCGGCCAGCTCTACGTCAAGGTCGACCGCAAGCGCAAGCTCGAGGCGACCAAGCTGCTGCGCGCCGTCGGCTACGAGTCGAACGACGAGATGAGCGCGCTCTTCGCGCCGATCGACACCGGCGACACCGCCTACATCGCCTCGACGCTCGAGAAGGACTCGACGAGCACGCGCCAGGAGGCGCTGATCGAGGTCTACAAGAAGCTGCGTCCGGGCGATCCGCCCACCGGCGACAACGCCGAGAAGCTGGTCGAGAGCCTCTTCTTCAACTTCCGCCGCTACGACCTCGGCCGCGTCGGCCGCTACAAGCTGAACAAGAAGCTCGGCCCGGTCGCCGAGCGGATGGGCATCAGCCTGCCCACCGAGCGGACGATCAGCAGGCAGGACATCGCCGCCATCGTCGGGCACCTGATCGAGCTCAACCAGGGTCTCGGCACGGCCGACGACATCGACCACCTCGGCAACCGCCGCATCCGCGCCAACGGCGAGCTGATCCAGAACGCCTTCCGCGTCGGCCTGCTGCGCATGGAGCGCGTCGTGCGCGAGCGGATGTCGATCCAGGAGACTGACAAGGCGACGCCCAACGCGCTGATCAACATCCGGCCGGTCGTCGCGGCGATGAAGGAGTTCTTCGGCGGCAGCCAGCTGAGCCAGTTCATGGACCAGACGAACCCGCTGGCGGAGCTGACGAACAAGCGCCGCCTGTCGGCCCTCGGCCCCGGCGGCCTGTCCCGCGAACGGGCAGGCTTCGACGTCCGCGACGTGCACCCGTCCCACTACGGCCGGATGTGCCCGATCGAGACGCCGGAGGGGCCGAACATCGGCCTCATCGGCTCCCTGGCGACGTACGGCCAGATCAATCGCCACGGCTTCATCGAGACGCCGTACCGCAAGGTGCGCCGATACGTCGGGCACCGCGACCGGAAGGACGACGCGATCGGCCAGATCCTGGCCGACGATCTCGCGCTGACCGATGGCGGCAAGCCGGTCGCCAAGGCCGGCGCCGAGATCGACGAGAAGCTGTGGGGTCAGATCAAGGAGGCCAAGGTCGCGCAGGTGCGGATCCGCCCGATCGTGACCGATGAGATCGTCTACCTCGATGCCACCGAGGAGGAGAAGTTCCACATCGCCCAGGCCAACGCCGTCCTGGACGAGACCTTCCGCTTCGCCGAGGAGAAGGTCCTCGTTCGCTACAAGGACAAGTTCCTCGAGGAGTCGGTGGACGTCATCGACTACATGGACGTCAGCCCGAAGCAGATCGTGAGCGTCGCGACGGCGATGATCCCGTTCCTCGAGCACGACGACGCGAACCGCGCCCTGATGGGCTCGAACATGATGCGCCAGTCGGTGCCGCTCCTCCAGCCGGAGGCGCCGGTGGTCGGCACGGGCGTGGAGTTCCGCGCGGCGCTCGACTCGCAGGGCGTGCTGGTGGCCAGGGCCGGCGGCACGGTGGTGAGCGTCACCGCCGATTACATCCAGCTCGAGCGGGACGAGGGCGACGAGCGCGACACGTATCGGCTCAAGAAGTTCCTGCGCTCGAACCAGGGCACCTGCATCAACCAGCGTCCGGTCGTCGACGTCGGCGACCGCGTGACGGCGGGCCAGGTCCTGGCCGACGGGTCGAGCACCGACGATGGGGAGATGGCCCTGGGCCAGAACATCCTCGTCGCGTTCCTCCCGTGGGAGGGCGGCAACTACGAGGATGCCATCGTCATCAGCGAGCGCCTCGTCAAGGATGACCTGTTCACCTCCATCCACATCGAGAAGCACGAGATCGAGGCCCGCGACACGAAGCTCGGCCCCGAGGAGATCACGCGCGACATTCCGAACGTCGGCGAGGAGTCCCTGCGGAACCTCGACGAGGACGGGATCATCTACGAGGGCGCCGAGGTCAAGCCCGGCGACATCCTCGTCGGCAAGATCACGCCCAAGGGCGAGACCGAGCTGACCGCCGAGGAGCGCCTGCTGCGCGCGATCTTCGGCGAGAAGGCGCGCGAGGTCCGCGACTCGAGCCTGCGCCTGCCGCACGGCGAGCGGGGGATCGTGGTCGACGTCCGGCAGTTCAGCCGCGACAACGGCGACGAGCTGCTCCCCGGCGTCAACCGCCTCGTGCGGGTCAGCGTGGCGCAGAAGCGCAAGATCGCGGTCGGCGACAAGATGGCCGGACGGCACGGCAACAAGGGCGTGATCGCCAAGATCCTGCCCATGGAGGACATGCCGTTCATGCCCGACGGGACGCCGGTCGACATCGTCCTCAACCCGCTCGGCGTGCCGAGCCGGATGAACATCGGCCAGATCC
>CAYRMQ010000153.1:0-5379 GCA_964425305.1 uncultured Anaerolineaceae bacterium
CTGCTGCTGCTCGACGAGCCGACGAACCACCTCGACGTGGCCGCGATCGAGTGGCTCGAGACTACACTGGCGGCGCGCCGTGGGGCGCTGGTCGTGGCGTCGCACGACCGCGCTTTCCTCGACGCCGTGGTGGTGCGCGTCTGGGAGCTGCGCGAGCGGCGGCTCGCGGCCTTCCGCGGCAACTACTCGCACTACCTGCTCCAGCGCGAGGAGCGCGACGCGCGCCTGCGCAGCGAGGCCGACACCCAGCAGGCCCAGATCGAGCGCGAGAAGGAGCTGATCCAGCGCTACCGCAGCCACCGCAAATACACCAAGATGCACGAGCACGAGCGGCGGCTGGAGGCGCTCGAGCGCGAGCGGGTGGCCGTGCCGCGGGCGCAGCACCGGCTGGCGCTGCCCGCCGATGCGCTCCGCGGCGGCGGGCCGCTGCGCTCGGCCGAGACCGTCGTGCTGCTCGAGGACGTGGTGTGTGGCTTCGCCGGCCAGCCCGTCGTGCGCGTGCCGCGGCTGGAGGCGACTCGCGGCGATCGCATCGGCGTGGTCGGTCCCAACGGTGCGGGCAAGACGACGCTGCTGCGCACGATCGCCGGTGAGCTGCCGCCGCTGGAGGGCTTCTTCGATCTCGGCCGGCAGGTCCAGCCCGCCTACCTGGCGCAGGTCCGCCGCGCGTCGCTGCCCGGCGCCACCGTGCTCGACACGCTGCTCGCCGTCTCACGCGCCGACAACACCGCCGCCCGCTCATACCTCGCCCGCTTCCTCTTCCGCGGCGACGACGTCCACAAACCCGTCACCGAGCTGTCCGGCGGCGAGCGCTCGCGGCTCGAGCTGGCGCTGCTGGGCGTGACGCCGGCCAACCTGCTGCTGCTCGACGAGCCCACCAACCACCTCGACATCCCGGCCCGCGAGGCGCTCGAGGCCTTCCTGCGCGACGCGCCGGTGACACTGCTCATCGTCTCGCACGACCGGCGCCTGCTCGAGACGGTCTGCTCGCGGCTGTGGGTTGTCGAGGCGGGAGAGGGCGGCCAGCCGGGCCTGGTGGCGCCGTTCGAGGGCGGTTACCGCGACTGGCGCGCGGCCGTCACCGACGGCTGGACTGTCGCCCGCGAGCTGGAAATCCAGTCGCGCCGGCTGCACGGCCGACCGACTGCGCCTTCGAGGCCGGCGGAGGCCACCGCACCTCCGCCTCGGGCGTCGAGCGGGTCGGCGAGGCCGACGCGGCCACCCCGGCTGTCGAAGGACGCCTACCGCCGGCGCAAGCAGACGATCGAGGACGACCTGACGCGGCTGGGCCTGCGCAAGAGCCAGCTCGAGCTGGCCCTCGGCGACCAGAAGGTCCAGTCCAATTTCGTGGAGCTGCGCCGCGTCACCAGCGAGCTGGCCGACGTCGACGAGGCGCTCGCCCAGGCAGAGGACGCCTGGCTCGTCCTCGAGGAGCAGGCGCCGCGGTGAGCCAGCCGCAGGGCGCTCGGCCGTTGCTCATCGGGCTGACCGGCCCCATCGGCTGCGGCAAGTCGACGGTCGCCCGGATGCTGGCCGAGCTGGGCGGCACGGTCATCGACGCCGACCTGCTGGCCCGCGAGGCGACGTCCGCGGGAGCCGACACACTGCCCGCCATCAGGCGCAGGTTCGGCGGTCGCGTCTTCGCCGCGGACGGGACGCTCGACAGGGCGGCAATCGCCGACGTCGTGTTCAACGATGCCGCCGCGCTGGCCGATCTCGAGGCCATCGTCCATCCCGAGGTGCGCCGCCTCGTCGAGGCGCGCCTGGCTGTGGCCGAGGAGGAGCGCGCGCCTTTCGCCGTCATCGAGGCGATCAAGCTGGTCGAGGGCGGGCTGGCCGAGCGGTGTGACGAGGTGTGGCTGATCGAGTGCCTGCCGTCGACACAGCAGGCGCGGCTGCGCGAGCGCGGCCTCGATCAGCGTGACGTGGAACAGCGCATCCTCGCCCAGGGGGAGGGCCTGACCGACCGCCTCGCCGCCGCGCTCGAGGGCCGCGTGCCGGTCCGCCACCTGTCGACTGACGCGACGCTTGAGCAGACGCGGTCACTCGTCGAGGAGACGCTCGCCGACGCGCTCGAGCCGCTCGTCCTGGGAAACTGACGGCCCGACGCTACGGCTTGACGGTGATGGCTACCGACCAGGTGCTCTTGTTGCCGGCGCAGTCGCGCGCGCGGACCCTGAACTTGTACGTCTTGCCGACCGTCAGCTTGAACTTGCGGCTGGTGGCCGTCGTCCAGTCGGTGGCCATCTTCCAAGCGTTCTTGCCGACCTTGCGCTGGAGCCGGAAGGCGCACAGCCCCGAGGTCAGGACGGACAGCTTGACGTCGCGACCGGCCCAGCTGACCGTCACCGTCCGCTTGCCGTCGCTGGCGCTGCCCTTCTTGGCGTCGACCAT
Source organism: uncultured Anaerolineaceae bacterium (assembly GCA_964425305.1). Taxonomy (GTDB): domain Bacteria; phylum Chloroflexota; class Limnocylindria; order Limnocylindrales; family CSP1-4; genus JALYGJ01. The sequence goes on from CAYRMQ010000153.1 coordinate 2,395, forward strand.
CCAGGCCTTCGGCTTCGTCCGATCGGGGCCCTTGAGCATGATCGCCGTCCAGATGTAGCGGCCGTCGGAGCCGCGCGCGACGCCGATCGCCATGTAGTTGAAGTCGACGTCCGTCAGCAGCTTCCAGTGCGTCTCCGAGTTCCGCCACTGCTTGAACGTCCTATCGGCCGACGCGAGCGCGGTCGACTCCTTGTTCCACGCGATCGTCTCGCCCCAGCGGTACCAGACGATGCCTTCGTTCTCGAGCAGCTTGGCCATCTCCGTGCTCGACGGGTGGGCGAAGTAGTTGTTCTCGGCCATGTCGTCGGAGCGGTATTGGGCGACGTCGGCCAGGCGGCGATCCCAGCGCAGCGGAACGCGTCCGAGATCCTTGCGAGCGTTGCTGATCAGCGAGAGCAGGCGCGCCTCGGCCTTGTTCGGGCCCTGCCCGGCAGCGACCGGTGCAGGCACGAGGGCGGCGGCCAAGAAGGCGATCAGCAGAAGCGTCGCGATGCGCCGGACGAGTGACGTCACTCGATGGTCCCTCCCCACGGATTCCACGGCTTGTCTGACTCTGCTCCGGCGTTCCCCTCGTGTCAGGCCCTACGATCTGCGGCTTGTCGTGGACCGTGGTGGCCAACCCGCCGGGCGGAGCGGTGCGGTTTTGGGCGGTCCGCTGGGGCGAACCGCCCTCGTCCGTACTAGGCCTAGCGGCCCAGGTTGTAGGCCATGGTCACCCAGGCCGAGCCGGATGCGTGGGCCAGGTTGCCGGCGACGGCGCACCCCCGCTCCTGGTGCGCACAAGAGCTGGGACCGCCGATGCCAACAGCAGCGTGGCGACGGCGGTGGCGGTGAGTTAGGAGCTTACGCATGGCGTCCCCCTACAGACTCCTTCCGCTGTGTCCGACACGGCATCGGACCACGGCAGCGGACGGCGTCAGGTACCTCAAGGTGGCAACCGGTTACCAGTGGCAGCCAGGGAGGGGCGGCTACTCGATCAGGCCGTAGGCTGTGAACTTCGGCAGCCCGCAGGCGTCGTTGACGACATTGATGTTGCCGCCGTTGCCGTTGATCTGGAAGGTGTCGGCGACTATCCCGTCGATCGTCAGCGTCCCGGTGCCGCCATTGACCTTGACATTGGCCGTCGGTGCGAAGATCAGGCCGCGCGCGCTCATGTCATTCGAGCCGCCGTTGATGACGATCTCATTGGTTACGGCGGGGTCCTGGAAGATGAGGTAGCGCTCCCAGGGGTCGAGTTCCTCATTGGCGTCACAGTCCTCGTTCAGGCCGCCGAGAGGATGCAAGTTGAACGTCGCGCCACTGCCGCCAAGCTGGATTGCCCCATTGGCGAAGTTTTCGTGCGTCGTGTTGAACATCAGTATGCCGCCACCAAGGGTGAAGCCGCCGGGCCCGACTGTGAGCACGATTACGTCTGAGCCTGCCGCTTGGAGACCGCCGCCGGCGAGATGATAGATACCGGGCTCAAAGTAGAAAGTGCCGCCCTGCAGCTTGATGCCGCCCGGGTAATAGCCGGGGTACAGACGCCAGGACGTTCCCTTGTAGCTCGACTGGAACTGGCAGGTGGCAGGTTGCTCATCGGTTGCCGGTGCGGCCGACCCCGGGCAGCCGTTTGGGATCGCCATGCTGCTGCCCGAAACCTGGGTGGGAGGATTGGGCCAGACCTCGTTGCTCGGCATCGCATTGATCGGATAGTTGATCGGAAATCCCTGCTGCGGTGGATCGCAGTACGACCCCTCGGCCTTGCCGGAAATCTGGAAGCCCCCGACGACGTAACAGCCGAGGCCATCGTGGGCGAGCTGCAGATTGCCCTGGCCGGATATCTTCATTGCCTGGTCCGGGCACGACGAGTTGACCTGGATGTCGCCATAGGAGCTCACGACCCCCGTCCCCGAGATCAGTACGGCCGGGCAGGCGTCCTTGCTGAGAGCGACCATTGCCGCGAATGGGTACTGGTCGTCCGTCTTGATCGCGACCGCCCTCGCCCGCACGTCCCAGAACTCATAGCCGACTGCAGCGGCGAAGATCGAGTCGAGGCGCTGCGAGATGACGACCTCGATGATGGTCGACGTGGTGTTGACCTGGACCGTTGCCGACGGTCTCGATGACAGGCTTGCCGTGGCGAGTTCGAGCGCCCGCTCCCGCGCCGTCGACTTCTCTGGCAGGTAGCGAACCCCGGCAAGCGCCGCAGCATCCGCGACGTCCTGGTGGACTCTTCGCTCGAGCATCGTCATGCCGGCGTCGAACGCGAGTGCGGCGACAAGCAGCAGGACGGTCAGTGAGAACGTGAAGACGACGATCGCCTGGCCGGACTGGGATGGGCTTCTAGTTGTTGATGACAAGAGAGGTCTCCACGCTGATGGTTATCGGCGGTATGAAGTCGATCGGGACGAGCGGCGGATAGACATATCTGAGCCGGACCGTGACCGTGTTGCCGGTGGTGTTGTAGCCAGGTGTCCCATCAGGATTCCCGGGTGATGGCGCCTGGACGTAGTAGAGCGGGAAGCGTGGGTCGTCCGGCCAGCCATAGGTGAGACCGCCGGCGCCACTGAGGCCGAACGAGGCCTCGGCGACCACATCCCTGACGTTGTCGCCGTCTGGATCGCAGTTGTTGGCGTTGGATCCAGGCGGCAGCGGTCCGCTGGGACACTTGTCGAACGCGTTCTCGCCGTGGACGATGGCGTACCGGGCCCCCTCGCGCGCAGCGTGCTCCAGTGAGTGGAGATAGAAGACGAAGCGCCCTCCCTCGATGACCGCCAGGATCAGGAGAACAAGGATCGGGATGACAAGGGCGAACTCGGCCAGCGCCTGACCCCGGGCAAGTCTCGCTGGTATCCGCGACGAGGAAGCGTCCATCGGTGTCACGCGCTCGGGCTCGGCTCAGGGCTCGGGCTGGGCTCCTCGCTCGGGCTCGGGCTGGGCTCCTCGCTCGGGCTCGGGCTCGGGCTGGGCTCCTCGCTCGGGCTCGGGCTGGGCTCCTCGCTCGGG
>CAYRMQ010000154.1:0-5283 GCA_964425305.1 uncultured Anaerolineaceae bacterium
CGATCCAGGCGTCGATCGGAAGCCGGATCATCGCCCGGGAGACGGTCAAGGCCGTCCGCAAGAACGTGCTCGCCAAGTGCTACGGTGGAGACGTCACCCGCAAGCGCAAGCTGCTCGAGAAGCAGAAGGAGGGCAAGGCGCGGATGAAGCGCGTCGGCAACGTCGAGATCCCGCAGGAAGCCTTCCTGGCGGTCTTGCGCGGCGGCGACGAGACCGGCTAGGGCCGACGAGCAGTGGAAGAGACGCTGCGCACGCTGATCCTGTATGCCTTCGTCGGGCTGCTGCTCCTGCTGCGCCTCGACACGCGCCGCTTCGGCGCCGCCGAGCACGACGACGACGAGACTCCCGGCAGCGTCGGCGTCTGGCTGCGCCGGCTATCGTGGTACGCCTTCGGCTTCGGCCTCGTCTTCCTCGTCTACCGCCTGCATCCGCTGCCGATCTCGGTGCTCCACCTGCAGATGGGCACGGACCCGGGACAGGCGATCCTGGCCGGCCTGGCCGTTGGCGCGCTGGGCACGCTCGTCGCCTTCGGCTACGTGTACTGGCGCTACGGCGAGCTGCACCTGCCGCCGCCGCGGCGCTACCCACAGGGCGTGCTCAACTCGGTCAGCACGGCCTTCATCGACGAGGCCGCCTTCCGCGGCATCGTGCTCGGGCTTTTCGTCGCGGCCGAGGTGCCGGTCGACCTGGCGATCGCCGGCCAGGCGGTGCTCTACGCGGTCGTGACGCGAATGGCCGCCCGCGACCGGCCGCTCGGCTTGCTGCTGCTGTCGCTCGCCGTCGGGTTCCTCGGCGGCTGGCTGACGATGCAGACGGGCGGCATCGGCGCGGCCTTCCTGGGCCATGCCGTCACTCGGCTGGCGCTCTTCGTCGCCAGCGGCCACGCCGGCCGGCTGCGCTCGCCGGCCGAGGAAGAGCCGCTGCCCGACGCCGACGAGCTGACGCCCGAGGGCTGGGAGATCGTCAGCGACCGGGGGCCGGGCTTCGGATCGCCGCGCTGAGCGGCTGAGGGCGCCGGATGACCGCAGCCGCCGGCCCGCAGCCGCCGCTCGCGCTCTACATCCACGTCCCCTTCTGTTTCAGCGTCTGTCCTTATTGCGACTTCGTCGTCTACGCCGGCCGGGTCGCGCGTGACGGTGACCGGCTGGAGACCTTCGTCGGCGCGCTCGTCGTCGAGATAGGCCTGCGCGCGACCGCCGCCCGCCGGTCGTTCGGGACGTGGCCGCCGCTGGGCAGCGTCTACATCGGCGGCGGCACGCCGTCGCTGCTCGGCGCTGCCCAGGTGGCGCGCATCCTGGCCGCCACCGAGGCGGGTTACGGCATCGCCGCCGGCGCCGAGATCACGCTCGAGTCCAACCCCGGCCTGCGCGAGCACGGCGACCTGGCCGGCTTCCGCGCCGCCGGCGTGAACCGGCTGAGCATCGGCGCGCAGAGCATGGACGACGGCGAGCTGCGGCTGCTCGGCCGGCGCCACACGGCGGCCGACGTGGCAGCGACGGTACAGCAGGCGCGGCGGGCCGGCTTCGCCAACGTCAGCCTCGACCTGCTCTACGACGTCCCCGGCCAGTCGGTCGGCGGCTGGCACGCGACGCTGGCCGCGACGCTCGCCCTCGAGCCCGAGCACGTGTCGGCGTACGCGCTGACGCTGGACGACCCCGATGCCGAGGGCCTGACCGGCTCGACCGGCGACCACCTGCCCCTGCGCGCGGGTGCCCGGCTCTGGCGCGAGCGCGCGCAGGCGAGGCAGGACCAGGACGTCGCGGCCGCCTGCTACGAAGTCGCCGACGAGGCGTTCGCGCGTGCCGGCCTGGCCTGGTACGAGCTGTCCAACTGGTCGCGCCCCGGCCGCCACAGCCGCCACAATCTGGCCTACTGGCGGTGGCTGCCCTGCGACGCGGTCGGTCCGGGCGCGCACGCCTTCGACGGCGAGCGCAGGCGACGCTGGAACGCGGCCCGCCTCGACGGCTACCTGGCCGCCCTGCTGCCGGCCGACCCCTCCCGCGCCGGCATGCCACCCGGCGGCTCCGACGTCGTGGATCGGCAGACGGCGACGGCCGAGCGCGCGATCCTCGCCCTCCGAACGCATGCCGGCCTGAGCCCTGCGCTGGCCGGCGAGCCGGCGTTCGCGCGAGCGCTGGCGTGGGGTCGGTCGGCCGGGCTGCTGGAGCCGACTGTAGAGGGTGGCGTGAGGCTGTCGACGCGTGGCCGTATGCTCGCCTCGGAGCTGTCCTGGCGGCTGCTGCCGGACGCGGCCCACGAGGCGGCATAGCCCCATCAGGCGGCGCGCCGAGGCTCCGCTCGCGTTGACACCCCCTCGCGGCCGCTGCTACGATGCCGGCGTAGCCGTTAGCACTCAAAGACCGAGAGTGCTAACAGTCCCGCAAGAACAGGGGAAGTCGAGTTACGAGACGAATGACCATGGCGCGCCGCAGGGGTCGCTCCGGCGGCCCGCTGGAGCCCCGAGCGCAGGCAATCCTGCGCGCCATCATCGAGGAATACGTCGCCACCGCGGCGCCGGTCGGCAGCCAGTCGCTGGTCGAACGCTTCGATCTGGGCGTCAGCTCGGCCACCGTCCGCAACGTGATGGCCGAGCTTGAAGCCGCGGGTTATCTGACGCACCCGCACACCAGCGCCGGGCGCGTGCCGACCGATGCAGGCTATCGCCTGTATGTCGAGTCACTCGCGCCGTCGTTCAACCTCGCGCCGGTCGAGCAGCTGATGATCCGCCACCAGTTCGGCCAGGTGGAGTTCGCCAGCGAGCAGTGGTTCCGCCTGGCCGCCGCCACCCTCGCCGGCGCGACGCACGCCGCTGGCCTGGCCACGCCGGCCAAGCCACGGTCGTGCCGCCTGCGCCGGGCGGATCTCGTCGCGACGAGCCAGCGGACGGCCAGCCTGGTCGTCGTACTGGCCGAGGGATCGGTCAAGCAGGAGCTGCTGCCGCTGGACGAGCCGTCCGAGCAGGCGCGCCTCGACGAGATCGCGCAGCTGCTCAATGACCGCCTGGCGGGGTCATCGACGCGCCAGCTCGCCGGCCGCATCGACGCGCTGCGCTCTGATCCGGACGTGCCACGCGTGGCCGTCCGCGCCGCCCAGCGCATCGAGCGCCTGATGCGCGAGTTCGACGCGGCCGTCGTGGAGGACGTCTTCTCGGATGGGCTTCTCTACGTCATGGAACAGCCCGAGTTCGCCGAGAGCCAGACGCTCCGGCGCGTCTTCGGCGCGCTGCAGGATCGCGACTACCTCGGCGGCCTCCTGCACCGCGTGTGGGGCCAGGGTGACGTGCAGGTCCTGATCGGCAGCGAGAACGATGTGCGCGAGATGCAGAGCGTGTCGCTCGTGCTCGCGCCGTACGGCCAGCCCGGCCGCGCGATGGGCGTCGTCGGCGTGCTCGGACCGACGCGGATGGCCTACCCGCAGGCCATCGGCAGCGTGCGCTACGTCAGCGGGCTGATGAACGAACTCGTGGAGCAACTGTACAGATGACCGAACGAACGAAGAAGCCGCTCGACGGCGAGCAGGCTGCCGACGGCGACGGCCGGCCGGCGGCGCCGGGCCGCACGCGCGCCGAGGAGCGCATCGCCGAGCTCGACACCTCGCCGGCGCGGATGGCCGAACAGATCGAAGAGCTGCGCATGCAGCTCGAGCGGGCCGAGCGCGAGGCGGAGGAGGCACGCAGCGCCTGGCAGCGCAGCGCCGCCGACTTCGCCAACTACCGCCGGCGGACCGAGCAGGACCGCCTGGCGACGCTCGGCCTGGCCAACGAGGCGCTGCTCTCCAAGCTGCTGGCCATCGTTGACGACTTCGACCGCGCCATCGACAACCTGCCGGCCGAGCTGCGCGGCCAGGGCTGGGTCGAGGGCATCGTCGCCATCGACCGCAAGCTGCGCCAGCTGCTCGAGTCGGAGGGCCTCACGCCGATCGAGGCCGAGGGCCGGCCGTTCGACCCGCATGAGCACGAGGCCGTCGTGCGCGAGGAGACGGCGACGGTACCCGAGGGGACCGTCACCGCCGAGCTCCAGCGCGGCTACCGCATCCGTGACCGGGTGCTGCGCCCGGCGATGGTCGCCGTCGCGACGAGCCCGACCAGCGAACGTGACAACAGCGACAACACCGCCGGCAACGGCGAGGCAGGAGGTAATCACTGAACATGGGCAGGATCATCGGTATCGACCTGGGGACGACCAACTCCGTCGTCGCCGTCATGGAGGGCGGCGAGCCGACGGTCATTCCCAGCGCAGAGGGCGGCCGCACCGTTCCGTCTGTCGTCGCCTTCACCAAGACGGGCGAGCGGCTGGTCGGCCAGGTCGCCAAGCGCCAGGCGATCACCAACCCGCAGAACACGGTCTACTCGATCAAGCGCTTCATGGGTCGCCGCTGGGACGACCCCGAGGTCCAGCGCTCGAAGGATCTGGTGCCCTACAAGGTCGAGAAGGATCCCAAGAGCGATGGCGTGCGCGTCACGCTGTCCGACGGCAAGAGCTACACGCCGCCCGAGATCAGCGCGATGATTCTCCAGAAGCTCAAGGCCGACGCCGAGGCCTACCTGGGCGAGAAGATCACCGAGGCGGTCATCACCGTGCCGGCCTACTTCGACGACACCCAGCGCCAGGCGACGAAGGACGCCGGTCGCATTGCCGGCCTCGACGTCAAGCGCATCATCAACGAGCCGACCGCGTCGGCGCTGGCCTACGGGCTCGATAAGAAGAAGGACGAGCAGATCGCCGTCTATGACCTCGGCGGGGGCACGTTCGATATCTCGATCCTCGAGCTGGGCGACGGCGTCTTCGAGGTCAAGGCGACCAACGGCGACACACACCTCGGTGGTGACGATTTCGACCAGCGCGTCATCGACTGGATGCTGTCCGAGTTCAAGGAGGACCAGGGCATCGACCTGTCGAAGGACCAGCAGGCCCTTCAACGCCTGAAGGAGGCGGCCGAGAAGGCCAAGATCGAGCTGTCTTCGACGTCGTCGACGGAGATCAACCTGCCGTACATCACGATCGACGCCGAGCGCAATCCGAAGCACCTCGTGATGACCCTCACGCGGGCCAAGCTGGAGGACCTCGTCGCCGACCTGATCGACAAGACGAAGGCGCCGGTCCAGTCGGCGCTCAAGGATGCCGGTCTCAAGTCGGCCGACGTCGACGAGATCATCCTCGTCGGCGGCCAGACGCGCATGCCGGCCGTCGTCGACGCCGTCAAGTCGATGTTCAACGGCAAGGAGCCGCACAAGGGCGTCAACCCCGACGAGGTCGTCGCCATCGGCGCGGCCATCCAGGCGGG
>CAYRMQ010000155.1:0-4975 GCA_964425305.1 uncultured Anaerolineaceae bacterium
ACCAGAACGTGCAGTCGTCGACCGGGTCGACGACCATCGTGTAGTAGTCGCCCCAGCGCGTGGCCGCGCCATTCGATCCGAGCGCACCCGTTCCCGGCTGAATCACGATCTCGGGCTGGGGCAGGAGGCCGGCAGGGTCGCTCGCCTTGCGGCCTGTGTAAACAGCCGAGGCGAAACCGGTATATCCAGGCGGATGGTCACCGCTGACGCGGGTATGGCCCAGCGCCAGATTGCCGAAGCGATCCATGGCCAGGCTACCCACGAAACGATGAACGAACTGAGGCGCGCCCGTCGGCTGGGGGGCATAGGTTCCCTGATCAGCGACGCTCCACGCACCACCGGTGCGCTCCAGCATGAACCAGCGGATGCCGGCACTGTCGTTGCCGTCCACGTCGACCGTGAAGTTGCCGGCCAGGACCTCCCGGCTTCCGTAGTTCCGGTACGGGAAGCGGAACATGCCCACCTCGTTGATCGGGTCGAGCAGGCCGCTGCTGCCGGGCTGTGGAATGCACTGGAAGCTCAGGAAGCCGCAGAGCGTCGAGTCGAACGGAAGCAGCGGGATGTTGATTGGACCGGTCAGGGTCGAGGCGGCAGGGTTGCCCCAATTGATGCTGGCTTCGTACAGCTCTACTCGGTCCACCCCGCCGCCACCCATGCCTTCAGCATCGACGGGCCGGTAGAAGTAGCCGGGACTGCCGGCCGGCGGCGGGGTGCTGCCATCGATGTCCGACGGCATCAGCGTCTGAAAGTTGTTGTTCGGGAGATCGGGCACGTTGGCGAACTGGATCGCACCGGCGGGCTGGCCGTTGAGCATGCTCGACCGGTCGAATACGGCCACCATCGCACCCGGCGAACCGTTGGCACTGAAGTAGTACCCGTCCGTCCAGGCGCCGAGCTTCGGGTAGTCGGGGAACTCGCCCATGTCGAATGTATAGGCGTAGTAACCCTGCCCAATGCGCGGATCAGCGGTCTGCGAGACGGCCAGACACATGAAGTTTTGGAATGGACTGAAGCGGCTGAACTGCGCAATCATCCAGCGGTCGACCAGGTTGTCGTAGAGGACGATCGGGTCGCCGGCGTTCCCCTCGCAGGCGTCCGTGGTGGTGTCACCGTTGTTCCAATACTGGCCGAGAAGGTTCGTCTCGATCGCCGTTCCCTGCTTGTCGTAGACGGTGACCTGCGAGTTGATGGCCTGGACGAAGTGGTCGGGACCTACGTCGCCGGTGGTGTCGTTCGGGTTGGCCCCGCCCTGGCCGTTCCACTGGACGAGCGGATCGCTGAGCTGCTCCAGGCTGCGCGAGTCATCGGCTGTGCTGAGCTGAAGCGACTCGGAACTCGTGCCATCGCCGCCCACGTCGACGGCTGTGCCTACCCGCGGCGCAGGCTGTGGAGTCTTCCTGGAAACCGGCTCATGCTCGCCCTTCGTCCGTATGGCTCGGACTTTGTCGAGGATTCTGGTCGGGCCGACCTGGGTTGCCCCACCGCCCGGAGACCTTGCCGCCAACGGAGCGGCTGTAGCCAGGTGGGCGAGCAACACAAATAGGACCACCATGACTGTGGTCCGCCTGCCACGCGCGTACACGGTCTTCCCCTCCCTCGCGGCCCCTGGCACGGTCTGGGGCCCCCCTCTGGGCCGCGGCCCTACCTTCCACCCGTCAGCGCGGCAATGTCAACCCCACTGATGTCTATTCCGGCAGAGGCTCCACCGGCGTTGTGCAGGCCGGCACAGAACAGGCACAGGCGAGAGCCCTGCCGCCAGCTCAGCCGACCTCGTAGACCTCGAGCCGGTTGATCCCGCCGGGCTCGCCGGAGGTGGTGATCAGCAACACGGTCGAGCCGTGACCGCCCGCTGCCCCGTGACCGCCGGCCGAGCGGTAGACGCCCTGTGAACGCGCCGCCGCCTCCATCCGCCTGATCAGCGGCTCGCCCGTCCGGGCGGTCGGCAGCACCACCGGCACGACGGCGTTGCGCGAGGCCAGCCGGCGGGCGACTGTCGGCGTCGTGGTGAAGGCGACTATCGGCAACCGCGGGCGCAGCGACGACAGCAGCTCGGCCGTCCGACCGCTGCGCGTGAAGCACCAGATCGCCGATGCCTTGGGGTAGCGCAGGCTGAGCTCGACGGCGGCGTGGACGACCGCCTCCGGGTGGTTGTCGGGCAGTCGGGCGTAGGGGATGCTCAGCGTCCCCGGCACGTCACGTTCCGTGGCGAAGCAGATGCTGAGTGCGGCGCGGGCCGCCTCGATGGGGTACTCCCCGATTGCTGTCTCGGCGGACAGCATCACCGCGTCGGTCCCGTCCAGGACGGCGTTGGCGACGTCGCTCGCCTCGGCCCGCGTCGGCCGCGCGGCGCCGGTCATCGACTCGAGCATCTGGGTGGCAACGATCGTGAAGCGCCCATGGTGGCGCGACCGGCGCAGCAGCATCTTCTGGACCAGCGGCACGTCCTCGAAGGGCAGATCCACGCCGAGGTCCCCGCGGGCGACCATCACGCCGTCGGCCTCCTGCACGATCTCGTCGAAGGCGTCGACCGCGGCGCGCGTCTCGATCTTGGCCACGATCGGGATCGCGGCCGCTGCCGGCCCGCCCGCCTCGCGGAGGTGGTCGCGCAGCTCGCGCACGTCGGCGCCGCTGCGCACGAACGACTGGGCGATGAGGTCGGCCTTCAGCTGGAGTGCGCGCGGGATCGCCTCTCGGTCGGCGTCGGTCAGCACCGGACCGGTCAGCCTCTCGGTCGGCACGTTGACGCCCGAACGGGAGCGGATCGTGCCGCCGCGGAGGACCTCGGTGCGGATGTCCGAGCCAGCGATGTCGGTGACCGTCAGCTCGGCCGACCCGTCGGCCAGCAGGATCCGATCACCCGGGCGGAGGTCGCCCGACAGCGTGGGATGGCTGACCTCGGCCGTTTCGGCGTCGCCCGGCCTGCCTTCGCCCGACGGCCGACGGAGCACGAACGTGCGCCCGACCTCCAGCTCCACGTGGCCGCCGGCCAGCTCGCCCAGCCTGATCTTGGCACCGGGCAGGTCGACCATGACGGCGACGCTGCGCCGCGCGCTGTGCGCCGAGGCGCGAACGGCGTCGACGGCGCGCTTGTGCTCGTCGGCCGTGCCGTGGCTGAAGTTGATGCGCGCGACGTCCATGCCGACGTCGACCAGCTCGCGGATGCGCTCGGCCGTGGCCGGCCCGATCGTGCAGACCAGCTTCGTCCGCGGCCTCGGCGGTGGTGGCACGCGCGGCTGCGCAGCCGTCTCCCGCGGTCCCGCAGCCTGGCCGACGTTCATCGCGGCGGGGGTCACAGCGGCCTGGGAAGGCTCGGTTACCGGCCGGGTTTGCGTCGATGCCTCGCCGGTCGACTCCTCGCCCGTCGGCTGTTCGCCGCTCGTTTGCGTGTCGGGCGCCTGCTCGTCGGTCGTCTGGGACTCGGTCGTCTGGGGGTCGGTCGCCTGGAGGTCAGTCGCCTGGGGGTCGGTCGCCTGCTCGTCTGTCGTCTGGCGAGCCTCGGTCATTGCCGCCTCAGGCTCTGCGGTGTCGTCCTGTCGGGCTGGTCCATCACTCGACTCTACCAGCGTCGCGCGACAGGGAGCCGTCTTGAACCGCTACCCGGCCTGAGCGGCCGCCCTGACCGGCTATCTGCGTGGGGCGACCGCCTTGTAGCGGGCGCCCCGATCTGCCCTGGTCGCGGCGGTGCTGATTTGCGTAGGCCGGCTAGAGCCTGATCGTGAGCAGCGGGGAGTAGCCCACCGAGCGTACACGCGGAGCAGCGACGGATACAGGAAGCCCCGGACCCTCGGCGAGCGCGATCACTGGCTGCGCCGCTCCGCCCCCGCCACGGCCCTGGCCGCCTGGGCGCTGACCGTTCCCCTGAGCACCGGAGCGGTCGTTGGCAAATACCTGCCCTGACGCGAGAACGTTGCCGTGGACGTCGACGACTTCGACCTCCAGCATGCCGCGCGTAAAGCACTGTTCGGGCGCAAAGTCCGGATCGCAGGTAAGCGATTCGACGACGACAGTGAACGGCTGTGCGTTCGTCGAGCACGGGAACTCGTAGAGATCCCAGTTGTCCTGACCGACGGCCTCGCCCTGGCGGGCGGTCGTCGTTGTCAGATCGGCTGGCCCCAACGTCTCACAGGTGATCGTGCCGGTCACCCGGACGTCAGCGGCAACCTCGCTGGACAGGCTGGCCTTCCGGTCGAGGGTGATCTTCGTGACAGCTACCGTGCCGTCTTCGGCCGCCACCGGAGCGACGGCCGTGACCGCCGCGAGGGCCGCCAGTAGCGCAATGCTCGCAATTCTCAGCATCGTCCAGTCTCCGTATCGGGCTCGTAGAACCTCGTCTGTACTTCGTCGCTTGGTGCTGGGTCCGCACTCGTCCACCACACGAGTGCTACTTAAGTCCCAGTCGGACAGGGACCATTGTCCCTGCTCTGCGGCCAGTGGCTATACGCCGATCTGCGTAATGAGCTCAGCAGACGCAGTTTGTGTTGCGCTCGAGCAATTTTGGGGCGCTGGACAGCCCCGATCGGGGGCCCCTGAGGCACGCGGCGGGCCATCCTCGCCCGACCGCCATGGCGATGCCGCCAGTACGTCGGTACCTGTGGCTGAGCGCTCCGTACCGAAACAGTGCCGTCTGCGGGCTTTTGCTGACCTCCGGCTGTTCGGCCACTAGGCCTGCACCTGCCGGGACCTATAGGCGGTCACGTCCGCACGCAGCCGTGCCGTAGGGTCCACCGGCGGCCGAGCAGCCACGTCGGCTCCGCCCCAGCCGCAGCAGTTGTGGTTACCGAACAGCGAGGGGGTCGTTCATGTCTTCGACGTTCCATGCGAGTCGCGAGACGGCGGTTCGGAGTGCGCCGCGACGGGCCGAGGATGGGAGAGGTCGGCGCAGGCGATCACATCGACGAGCCGTCCGGCTCGTTCTGCTGCTGTTCACCCCGGCACTGCTCTTCTCGTTCCTACCGGCGCTGGCGTCGCTGTCGGA
>CAYRMQ010000156.1:0-4924 GCA_964425305.1 uncultured Anaerolineaceae bacterium
CGGCAGCGCGCGGATCACCCCCGCTGTTCGAACGAAGAAACGCAAAGGCCCCGGATGAGACTGCACTCACGCGCTCGCGGAGCACGCGGGGAACCGCTCGGCCATCCGCTAGGCCGGGTCGGTCACTCGATCCCCGCGTCGGCTGCTCCGACACACTCTTGGTTCCGGGCTCGCGATCGTTGCGCGGCCCCTGAACCACGACCTGCTGCGTTGACGAGCTGACTAGCATGGTCCTTGCCGGAAGCGTCGCTTCCGAAAGGGGCGACGGTAGCGAGGCGGCGCAGTCGATTACGCAGGGTGGCGACGAGGAACGCGATGAAGGCGCGACTGCTGCGCTTCGGAGAAATCGAGCTCGAGGGGAAGCGATACGACGCCGATGTCGTTATCGAAGGCGGCCATGTCCGCCGGCGCCGCAAAAGACCCTCGAAGCCCTACCGCGATCGGTTCGGCCATACTCCGCTGTCGGCGGAGGAGCCGATCCCGTGGGGCGGCTCCCGCCTGATCGTTGGCACGGGGGCGGACGGCCGCCTGCCGATCATGGCGGAGGTCTACGAACTGGCCGCGCGGCGAAACATCGAGATCGTCGCGCTGCCCACTGAGGGGGCCTGCCGCCTGATCGCTGATCTTGAGCCGAACGAGGTGAACGCTGTCTTGCACGTGACCTGCTAGGCGTCACGGGGACAGCTGCACAGGAGATAGCCGGCGCTGGCTCGACTATCCACTCATAGTGTTCGATACTTCGCGAATCGATCAGTGGCATGCGCCGCTCCCGGCATCCGTGAAGGTGCCGATGGCGGACAGGAACTGCCACGAGTAGCCGGAGGCGGACAGGGTCAGCTTCAGGACACCGTAGCTCGTGTTGTCGCGGACCTGACTGTTCGGCTTGATAGTGCCGAACTTGCGTAGCGCAGCGCCGCCGGTGCCCACGACGAAGTGTCGGATGCCGCGCTGCCGATCGAGCGTGCCATCCCATTTCATCGGCGCGAAGCGCTCGTAGTTGTGATCGTGGCCGGCGATGACGAGCTCCGCACCTTTGTTGTACAGCAGCCGCGTGATGCGCCGCATCTTCGTCGAGTTGCCGTGATAGCCGCTGCTGAACAGCGGTCGATGCCAGTAGGCGGCGACGCACTTCCGCGGGTTGGCTGCCAGATCGGCCTTCAGCCAGGCGAACTGCTTCGACCAGCGACCCGTCTTGACCTCGCTGTTGAGGGCGTAGATGCGCCATGAGCCGGCGTTGTAGGCGTACCACTTGCGGACACCGAAGTAGTCGCGGTAGGCGCGCGCCTTGTAGGTGTGGTAGTCGTGGTTGCCAGGGGTGGGGCGCGTCCGATGTTTAAAGGCGCCCCACGTCGGGTCGTAGCAGTCGGCGAACTGGGCCCGCGTGCCGTCGGGGTAGACGTTGTCGCCGGTTGTGAAGACGGTGCCAGCGATGCTCTGTACCAGCTGAGCGGTGGCACTGTCCCTGGCATAGCTGCAGGATGCGATGTCGCCGGCGCCGACGAGGACGGTGTCGGCGGCCGCCGCGCTTGGCGCTGCGGTTAGGAGCAGAACGACGGCGAGGAGCATGCGCCCCCACGGCAGACCGTTGCGAGCCAAACTGACGACCCCTTCTGCGATACGGCCCACGACTCGATCTCTCCCTCGTCAGCCGCTGGAGTCCACCTTACGTGATGTGAGCTGCCCCAGAGTGCCCGATTCGATCACGCTCCGTCGTCCGCGCACGAGCGGCTCATAGTGGGGGGGCACAGCCGCATTTGACGAGGTCGCATCGACACGTCGCGCGTCGCCGCAAGTCAGAAGGGAGTTCGA
Source organism: uncultured Anaerolineaceae bacterium (assembly GCA_964425305.1). GTDB lineage: Bacteria > Chloroflexota > Limnocylindria > Limnocylindrales > CSP1-4 > JALYGJ01. Next base: position 1,810 of record CAYRMQ010000156.1, read on the forward strand.
CAATGCCCGAGCTGCGCCACGAGGTTCGCATCGACGCTCCACCCGATCGAGTCTGGGCGGTGGCGACCGACGCCAACCGGCTACCAGAGTGGCAGACCAACATCGTCGAGGTAAGGGATGTCACCGGGCGGCTCGACCAGGTGGGTGCCCGATACACCGCCATCAACAAGCTCGCCGGGCGTCCGCTGGAGGCGGAGTGGGAGGTGACGCAAGCCGAACCGAACCGCCTGCTTGAGCTGACGGGCAAGGCGCCCGGCGGGGGACGAGCGATGAATCGGATCAGGCTGATACCGAGCGATGGCGCGACCGACGTGAAGGTCGAGCTTGATTACGAGCTCCCGGGTGGCTTTCTTGGTCAGTTCGCCAACCGGCTCTTCGTCGAGCACGCGCTGCAGCGCGATGTCCGCCATTCGTCGGAGAACTTCAAGGCCCTGTGCGAGGAAGCCGAGACCGCGTGAATTGGGCGGCCGAGGCGTCCCACACCGCGGCCGAGACTTCCGCTGTCAGCTCCTCAGCAGCCGGGACGACCTGATCTCAAAGGCAAAGCCGGGACCGCGCCTTGGCGTGCCAGGGGCCACGATGTACTCATAGTGCCGCTCTAACCTGAGCCCCAGGCTCGTGGGAGCGACAGTTGCTGTCGGCAAACCCTGGTTGTCGCGCTTCGCTAACAGACTTATTGTCGGCTGCACAACAGCGATCCGAAGAAAAAGGGAGGTACGAATGCGGACTAGGATCTCGGCCCTCGCGCTCTTGTTCAGCCTCGCTCTGCTTGCTGCGCTGCCGTCTGCGGCAGCAGCGCACGAGCTTACGGTCACTAATCCAAAGACGGGCGAGATCGTGCGTACCCAGTGGATTGGGGGCTTCACCGTCCCCGAACCTGCTCAGGATGCGCCGCCAATGTTCGGCCCGTTCAGGCTGCCGCCCTCGCACGCCCACGGGCTACCGAGCGCTTGCATGAGCACGGAGAACAGCCCCGCCGTCAGCATCGCGGCTCCTCCGTTCTTCACCGGGTGTGAGCACGGCCAACCGTGAAGCGCTGGAGCCGAATACCGGACGCCCGCCGATTTTGAGCGACCCTCCGCTTGGGTCGATTGAACAGTACGAGGGTCGGTTGACAAGCGGCCGGCCCTCCTTTCTTGTCCGCAAGACTGCGGTAGCGGCGGCTTCGCTACTTCGGCGGCGCGACATCTTTCCACTTGCCCTTCCTGACGCCGACGACCGGGCGCTCGAACGGGTCGCAGGCGTAGAGCGCCCGCTGCTGCTGTTCGACGCGATCGACCGGCGCGTCCCGACTCACCAGCCAGGCGGCAGGGCCGCGTGGACTTAATCCCGGGCTCGCTCCAGCGTCACGAGTCGGCGAGCCAGCGCAGCGCGCCGTTGACCGCCGCTCGGCCCCGCCATTACCGGCCCGACTGTCTTAGCCCGGATCCACCGAAGTTCCGGCTGATGGCGCGATCTGACGCCGTGGAAAGCGACCCGAGGACCGATTCGGTCGTCGAGGCGCGGACGAAGACGGATTGAGCCCGGGGATGGTGCACCGAATGGCCGTCGGATGTGCTCGTGGGCATGCTGACGCCAGGCCCCAGAGTGGCCGGCGGGTCAGCGCGGGCTCAGGCGCGCAGCGGGATCAAGCGCAGGCGGCCGAGGGCGGCACTCCAGTCGGTCTGCCACGGCCAGCGGGCGGGCAGGTGCAGGATCACCCGGCGCGCCGAGCGGGTCAGCCGGCCGACGAGGCTGAGCAGCCGCCGGCGCAGCGTCTTGGTCGTCACGCAGCCGACCGCCTTCAGCCCGAGGCGCGCCGTCCAGCGGGCCAGGTTGTGGGCCATCACCTGCACGGCCAGCCAGGCGCCGTTGGCGGCGAAGCGGCCCGAGGGCAGGTGATTGAGCCCGACGCCGTACTTCAGGTCGCGCACCGCGTTCTCGACCTCGGCGTGGCGCCGGTGGTCGGCCTCGAGTTCGAGCATGTCGCCGTCGCGATCGGTGATGAAGGCGTGGTGGTCGTAGAGCGCAAAGAGCGCCAGCTGGCTGCCCGGCGTCGGTCGCACGCGGCGGACGATCAGCCGCACCGGCTGCGCCTGGCCTGCCCAAGCGAAGGGGGTGTAGGTCGTCTCGGCCACGTCGGCACCGCCTTCGAGCCAGTAGGGGATCGGCTGCCATGCCTCGTCGGCGATGGCCTCGATCGCGCGGCGCAGGGCGGGGCTCGAGCGGACGGTGATCGAGAAGCGGACGCCCAGGCGGCGGCAGGCCTCGATCACATCGCGGCTATAGAAGCCCGCATCGGCGCGGACGGTCAGCTGACCTGCGGCGCCGGCGTAGCGCAGGCGGCCGATCGTCTCGGTCAGGAAGTGGCCCGCGCTCTGACCGGACTTGGCGCCGCCTCGGCGCAGGCGGGCCATCAGCACCTCGCCGGTGCCGGCGGCGATGGCCAACAGTGGGTGGTAGCCGCGCACACCTGAGTAGGTGAAGCCGCCGGCGCCCTGCTTCTTGAGCCCGTAGGTCTCGCAGATCGTCGAATCGAGATCGATCGTCAGCGGCGCAGCGCCCGGTCCGGCGCCGGCCGCCCAAGCGCGCGCCAGCAGCTCGCGGCTGACGCGGTCGAGCTGGCGCACGTGGCCCCAGCGAAAGCTGCGCAGGAAGGTGCCCAGCGTGGAAGCGGCCTTCAGCGTGAAGCCGAGCACGCGGCCGGTGCCGCCCGCCCTGAGCGTGTTGGCGTCGTCGATGCAGTCGCCACCGGCGAGGGCCGACATGACCAGCGTCAGGAACTTCTCGCCGGCGTTGGCCCGGCCGGGCACATCACCCAGATCGAGATGCTCGTCGACCAGTTCGCGCAAGCCCAGGCGGTGGGCCAGTGTGGCCGGCACGACCAGACCGGCGTCGGCCACCAAGCGGTCGTCGTCGAACGTCGTGACCAGGCGGTCGGGGGTGTGCGATGATCGCATCTATCAGGTGCTCCTCTGCTGGTGCTGATGGGTCTTCTCAAACGCCATCTTCCCAGTTCAGATGGGCACCTGATTCGCTACTCCTGCACGTTCGATGCCGCTACGGGTCGGTGGATCCGGGCTTAGGCGAACTATCTGCCGGAGGCTTGCAACTCAGTTCTCGGGCTCGTCGGGTA
>CAYRMQ010000157.1:0-4840 GCA_964425305.1 uncultured Anaerolineaceae bacterium
AGCGCCGGATCCCGCTCGTCTTCCTGCAGAACATCACCGGCTTCATGGTCGGCCGCGAGTACGAGGCGCGTGGCATCAGCAAGGACGGCGCCAAGCTGGTGACAGCCGTCGCCTGCGCCGAGGTGCCCAAGTTCACGGTCATCGTCGGCGGGTCGTTCGGTGCCGGCAACTACGCCATGGCCGGCCGCGCGTACGGCAGCCGCGGGCTGTGGATGTGGCCGAGCGCGCGTATCAGCGTGATGGGCGGCCAGCAGGCGGCGCGCGTGCTGTCGACGGTGCGCGAGACCTCCCTCCCCGGCGGCAGCTGGGCGTCCGACGACGAGCGGGCAGCCTTCGAGGCACCGATCCTCGAGAAGTACGAGCGCGAGGGCCACCCCTACTACTCGACCGCCCGGCTGTGGGACGACGGCGTCATCGATCCGGCCCAGACGCGCGACGTCCTCGCCATCGCCATCAGCGCCGCCCTCAACGCGTCCATCGCGGAGACCCGCTTCGGCGTCTTCCGCATGTGACCGGGTTGTCCGGCATCGCAAACTACCGGCCGGCGGCCATCCCGCTCGCCGCGTTCCTGCTGATGGGCCTCTTCTGGGGCGCGTGGGCAGGCTACGTGCCCGAGATCCAGCTGCGCACGGCGGCGACTCCACCGCAGCTCGGCGCGGCGCTGCTGTGGGCCGGCGTCGGCGCGCTGCCGGCGATGCTGCTGACGGGCCGGCTGTGGCCGCGCTTCGGCAGCGGCCTGGTCGGCGTGACGCTGCTGCTCTTCGGCCTTGCCGCGGTCCTGCCCGCGCTTGCGCCGAACGCCGTCTTCCTGGGCATGGCGATGGCGCTCGTCGGCGCCAGCTCGGGCGCCCTCGACGTGGCCATGAACTCGCAGATCAGCGACATCGAGGCGGCCAGCGGGCGCCGGTTGATGTACCTCGCCCACGCGCTGTTCTCGCTGGCGATGCTGCTGGCCAGCCTCAGCGCGGGCCTGCTGCGCGAGCTGGAGGTCGGGCCAGTGCCGGTGCTCGGTGTGGTGGGCGCGGCCTTCCTCGCCGTTGCCCTGCCCGCCCTCGCCCGCGGTCGCGGCCGGACGGTCGCCCCGCGCCACGCCGACCCACGCCCGAGCCCGGTCGGGCTGCGCCGGACGGTGGCGATCCTGGGCGTGCTGTGTGCGGCGGCTTTCCTGATCGAGGACGCGCTGATGTCGTGGAGCGCGCTGCATCTCGAGCGATCGCTCGGCGCCCCGCCGGCAGTCGGCGCGGCCGGTCCGGGCCTCTTCGCCGGCTCCATGTTCGTCGGCCGATCGCTCGGCCAGGTGCTCGGCCGGCGCTACTCCGAGCGCCAGTTGCTGCTCGGCTCGGGCTTCATCGCCGCCGGCGGCATCGGGCTGGCGGCGTGGTCGCCGGCCGCCGAGCCGGCGCTCGCCGGGCTGGTCATCGCCGGATCAGGAGTCTCGCTCGCCGCGCCGGCGCTGTTCAGCCGAGCCGGCCGGCTGGCAGGGCCGGCGTCGCGCGGCGCGGCGATGTCGACGCTGACGGTGCTCGCCTATCTCGGGTTCGTCGTCGGGCCGCCGACGGTCGGCCTGATCGCCGGCGCCTCCGACCTGCGCTTCAGCTTCACGGCGCTGGCCGTGCTGGCGCTGGCCATGTCGGTCGCCGCCCGGATAGTCATTCCCGCCGGCGAGCCGGCCGCCGCGCCCGTCGACATCGAGGAGGAGCTGCCGCCGGTCGCCCGTGCCTGAACGCGGGCCACGACGCCGGGTACAGGCGTGCCCCGCCGAAGCTTTGCACGCAGTGCATGGAATCGCCGCGCCATTGCACCGGGCGCAACCAACGATCACGCCCCCCGGCGCGTCGGTCCGGCAGGCGGTTGGCTGTGTCAGCTGGTGCACATCCAGCCGCGTGGCCGGCCACGTCGGCCCAGGTCGGGCTGCCCAACGGAGGTACGTTGCACCGGCTGAACGGATCAGCCGCCCTCGACTGTGGGCGCCGTGTCCCCGCGGCGGTTCGTTGCAGTGGGTGCAAGCGATCGGCGCTCCGTTGCGCACGCTGCAACAAACACCCGCGCGCCCAAATCGACGGCGGCTTCTCAGCGGGCGGTTCGACGGCGGCTTCTCAGCGGCCGACGGCGAGTCCTCAGCGGCTGTAGTTGCCCTCTAGCCGTGCCTCGGCCAGCGTCGCGTCAGCGGCCGCCCGGCGTACCTCGTCGGCGGTAGGCGTCGCGGACACATTGAGCGGCCGCGACAGCGCGTACAGCGTGACCACGTAACGGTGCGTGCCCGACGGCGGGCACGGCCCGCTGTAACCAACCCCGCCGAAGTCGTGGCGGCCCTCGCGCGCGCCGCCCGGCAGGCCGGCCTCGGTCAGCCCATCGGCCGTCGGCGGGATGCCCACGACGACCCAGTGGACGAAGCCACGCGCGTCGGGATCGTCCATGACCAGCGCGAGCTCGGCCGTCTCGTCGGGCACGACCGACCACGACAGCGGAACGGGCACGTTCTCGCCGTCGCAGGTGTGGCGTGCGGGTATGTCTGCCCCGGCGGAGAAGGCGGGGCTGGTCAGCTCGAGGCTCATCGTTGGTACCTCCGTGCGAGCCGGTGATTCGGCGCCACAGCCGGCGAGCGCAAGCGCGATCGCCACAGGCGCCAGCAGGAATGTGAGGGGGCGCAGCCGATGGCTACGCCGGCCGGCGGTCAGCGGCATGGCGCCAGCCACAGCGGCGAGGTCACGCCCATCACGATCGTCAGCAACATCAGCGTGTTGAGCACCACGCCAACGTAGAGCAGGAAGCGCCGCGGGCCGCCGCGCGACGGCTCCTCGACCAGCGTCTCGCCGCCGCTGTTCCGCCACATCCGCAACGATGCCACCAATGCGGCAAGCGCGAGCGCGGCGGTGCCGACGCCGACGACGACCCACAGCGCCGCACCGCCCAGCCCGGCCAGGCCCGGCTCACCGTCGGCGATGAAGCACGCCGGCTCGCCGAGGACCCACGACAGCCACAGCTGGAGCGTCCACGCCCACGCCCCGCCGGTGACGGCGAAGATGAGCGCCAGCGTGTCGCGCGTGCGCTCGCTGACGTTCATCGGCGGCTCGCTCAGAGCGGCAGCAGGTGAGTGAAGGCGAAGACGACGAGCCACGCCGCGGCGACGAACGTCCAGATAAGCGCTGCGTGGTGGACGGCCATCAGCCGCTCCCGACTGGCCAGCCCGCGCGCCACCTGAACGGCGACGGCAGCGGCCACGCCGGCGGCAACCAGCGCCAGCAGCGCCTGCGCCCCGGCGAGGACGGCATTCATCGCTTCATACGAGCTCGCCCGAGGGTCGCCGCCGTGCTCGACGGCATGCAGCACGACGACGGCGGCCGCCAGCGCCCCACAGAGGGCGGCGACTGCCAGGCCCGCGCTCGCAACCGGCGAGCGATCGAGACGGATGCCGCGCATGCCCAGCCAGGCGGCGACCGCCGCGCCGACGACCAGCCCGACGCCCGCCAGCGGCAGCAGCGCCGGACCGGGGTCGGCAGCCGGCGGCGGCCAGGCCGGCGCGAGGACCCCCAGGTAGAGGTACGAGAAGACGAGGTTGAGGACGATCAGTCCGACCATCCCGAGGCCGAGGACGAGACCCCACCACGCCGTCGACATCGGCCCGCTGACGCGGTGGGGCAGGCCGGACTGGGGCAGCGTGCGGCCCGGTGCGACCGGCCGCAGGTCGTCGGCGCGAGGCCACAACCACCAGCCGACCAGCGGCGGCACGGCGACCGCGCCCAGCGCGACCAGGGGGTAGGCGTCGATGACGATCCCGAAGCCGGCGACGGCGAGCGCCAGCGCCAGCCACAGCGGTGCGAGGGTCGAGCCGGGCAGGATCGCGTTGTGTACCGGCCGCGTGTCGAGCAGCGACGTCGCCAGCGTCTCGCGGCTGAGCGGCTCGTCGGCCGGCCCCTCGCTGGTCGACGAAGCAGTCACCGGTTCGCCCGCGCCCACGTCGCCAGCCGGCCGCGGCTCGGCCGCCTCGTCCCACAGCGGCTCGCGATCGGCGACGGTCGGGATGTGCCGGAAGTTGTAGCTGGGCGGCGGCGAGTCGGTGGCCCACTCGAGCGTGCCCGCGCGCCAGGGGTTGGGGCCTGCCGGCGGCCCGCTGCGCCAGGCACGGAACATCGAGTAGGCGATGACCAGGAAGCCGGCGGCGAAGACAAAGGCGCCGACCGTCGAGACCAGGTTCATCCAGTCCCAGCCGAGCCCCGCCTCGTAGGTGTAGACGCGCCGGCGCATGCCCAGCAGGCCGAGGCTGTGCTGGAGCAGGAAAGTCGCGTTGAAGCCGATGAACGTCAGCCAGAAGGCGAGCTTGCCGAGGCGCTCGTCGAGCACGCGCCCGACGACCTTCGGGAACCAGTAGTAGATGCCGGCGAAGATCGGGAAGACGACGCCGCCGACGAGCACGTAGTGAAAATGCGCCGTCACGAAGTAGGTGTCGTGGACCTGCAGGTCGAAGGGCACCGACGCGACCATCACGCCGGTCAGCCCGCCAAACGTGAACGTCAGCAGGAAGCCGATCACGAAGAGCATCGCCGTGTTGAGCTGGAGGCGGACGGCGGCGAGCAACGTCGCCAGCCAGGCGAAGACCTGGATGCCGGAGGGGATCGTGATCATCATGCTCGACGCCGAGAAGATGGTCAGCCCCAGCCACGGCAGGCCGGTGGCGAACATGTGGTGGACCCACAGCCCGAGGCTGAACAGCGCCGTCGACAGGATGGCGACCACGATCAGGCTGTAGGCGACGATCGGTCGGCGCGTGAAGGCGGGCAGGATCATCGACACCACACCGGTCGCCGGCAGGAACTGGATGTAGACCTCGGGGTGGCCGAAG
>CAYRMQ010000158.1:0-4783 GCA_964425305.1 uncultured Anaerolineaceae bacterium
CTTCCTCGCCAGCCAGCTCTCTCGCCTGATCAGGCATCTCCGAGCACGACCAGCCGGTCGCACCCGACCGTCTGATCGACCTCGCTCCCCCTGCCCTTCCTCCTCCTGCTGCGGATCAGAGGAGAGGAAACGCGCAGATGTCTCCCTTGAGCGCACGCCCCGCGAGCGTGCATCCATCCCTTGATCTTCAGTTCGTTGCGCATGACACACACGCTGGCCCGAGGCGACAACACCCGCGTCGCCGACCGCTCGACCAGGTCGTCGCCAGCTTCCTGGTCGACTGCCGCGCCCGCGCTCTGTCGCCCAAGACGCTCGAGCAGTACGAGTGGGCGATCCGCAGCTTCCGCTCGACGCTGCCGGCCGAAGCTCACGAGCAGGTCCTCGCACAGCTCGATCCCGACACCGTTCGGACGTGGTGCGAGCATCTCGGGCGCCGCCGGCGACCGGCCAGCGTCAGGTCGGCCGTCCGTGCCCTCAAGGTGTTCAGCCGCTGGATCGAGCGCGAGGGCTACGCCGGCCGCGATCCTCTGGCCACCGTCCGCCTGCCACGGGTCCCCGAACCGCTGATAGTGCCCTTCTCGGCCGCCCAGGTCGCGGCGCTCATGAACGCCGGCGATCCGCTGCTTCGCGTATGCGTCGCGATCATGGCAGACACTGGCGTGCGTGCCGGCGAGCTGTGCGGACTGTGCATCGAGGACGTCCGGCAGAGCTTTCTGCGGGTCGTCGGCAAGGGCGGCCACGAGCGTCTCGTGCCCTACGGGAGCGCCACCGCCGCGGAAATCACGCGCTACGTCTCCCGCCACCGCTCCCGCCCGGTCAGGCGGCCCGACGACCCTCTGCTCCTCGTGCATTCTGGTACGCCGCTGACGCCGCACCGGCTGGGCGAGCTGATGCGCCGCGCCGGACGGTCACTGCGGATACAGGGCGTGCGCGTCAGCCCCCATACCCTGCGGCACACGTTCGCCATCGAGTTCCTGCGCAACGGCGGCGGCGAGCTCGCACTGCAGAAGATCCTCGGCCACCGAAGTCTCGAGATGGTCAGGATCTACGCGCGCCTGACGGACGTCGATCTCGGCGATATCCACGCGGGCGCGTCGCCGCTCGACCGCTGGCGCGAGAACGGCCGGCTCCGAGGTCTTCAGGGCAGGAAGGGGCCGACGCGCAGCTCGAGCCGATCCAGCGGCGACAGCCGGGACTGGTGAGCGTGGATCAGCTGCACAATGTTCGGCCGGACGTAGTGGGCCGACTTCACGTCGCGCGGGTCGGGCGCCCATCCGAAGACGGTGTCGAGATGGGCACTTGTGGCGCCGTACGCGGCCTGCCAACTCGCCGCGCTTCGCCTCAGGCGCTGAACCGACAGCGCGACGCGTGCTTTGCGGCCCGCCGCCCGCAGCTTGCGCTGGACTTCCCTGGGCGTGAGCGGCCGGCCCGATGGCGACTGGAACAGCGGACCGCTTCGGCGATTGCCGACCACGCGACGGATAACCTCCTCGCATCGAACTCCCAGAGGCAGGATCCGCTCCGGGCTCCCCTTCGCCGGCTGAGCGACCTGAATTACAGGACCGAGCTCCTGCCCGCCAGAACGGGCGATCAAGACGTCGTCGACCGTGAGCTCTGTGATCTCGCTCGTGCGCGGCCCGTCCTCGTAGCCCAGGGCAATGATGGCGAGCGTGACGATATGCGTGGGACATGTCGGGTCGAGCGATCGAACGACGGCCATGATCTCCTCGTCGAGGAGTCCGTCGCCGCCGCGCCACACGCGCTCCCCGCGCGCCTTCCGCACGGAAAGGCGGGCCAACGGGTTGCCGGGCAGGTTGAGCGCATCTGCAACGTGGCCGCCAACCGCCCGGAGCTGGCGCACATGATGATCGCGCGTGCCGACACTCCACGGCCTGGCACGCGCGCGGGCGCGCTCGCAGAGCGCCAGGACGTACTGATCGGCATTGACAGTCGTCAGGTCGGCCAGAAGCGCCGGCCTCTCGAACGTCTGTGAACACCAGCGCGCGAAGCCCCGTGCCTCGTCCTCGTACTCATCGGCCGTCCTCGACGCCAGCCCGACGACCGCCATCCGGTTGCGGAGGACGTCAATTGCCTCCTCCAGCGGCATCTCGGCGATCACGTCGGGGCTGTGTCGCGGCTGAAGACCAGCCAGTCGACCCGGCTCAGGAAGTTCCATGCTCCGCTCTCCGATCGTTCTCCTCGCCACTGCGGCGAAGACCCGAGCCGGAGCAAGTACGGAACTCCGCTTTGGTCAAGAGGGTCGGCGAGATGTTCCGAGAAATTTCCAGCCGATCGCCGACCAACCCTCTTGCCAGCTCTCCCGTCCGGCCTATGAGTTGGCCATGAACCACGGCGAGGACAGCTGGGAGGCTGCGATCTCCAGGGCTACCCAAGGAATGTCGGATCAGGGCCGTCGTGAACGGCGTCGGCACGGACGCCGATTCGCCGCTTGGTGTCGCGAGCGCGGGCTCGAGCCCACAGATCTCGGCCGCACGCACCTCGAGGACTACCTTGGCACACTCCGCAGCGGCGACCCCCAGTTGCCATGCAAGGCTCGCTGCTCCCTACGAGCGATCATGCGCGAAGTCGATGTTGAGTACGCCGCACGCTCGGCTGGCCTCGGCTTCCAGACAGCTCTCCTTTCGGCAGCAACCGGAACGCCGCTGGAACGGCTGATCGACGCTGTGGCAAGGCAGTCTCCTCGGCGCATGACCGTTCGCCGGTCGGCGCTCGGCCGTCTGCTGGCATGGTGCGCTGAGGTGGGGGTTGAGCCGACGACCGCCGAACTCGTCGATTTAGCGCAGTTCCGGCAGTGGTTGGTCGAAACAGGGATCAGGCACCCGGGCGAGGTGATGATGGTAGCCAAAGACTTCATCCAGCTGCGCCACTCCGCCGACGGACGGCGCCTACTCGGAGAGCCAGAGCCTATACGGCGTCGACTGAGGATCGAGATGGCTGCTCCGCTGCGACCGCGCTTCGAGGTAGCGAACATCCATTCGCCAGATCCACTCGGGACCGTCGTACCGAAGGCCGCGTTTGTGTCGGCATTTCGTACGCAGAACGAGAAGGCAACCTGAGGAGGCACGACGCTCGCATTGACGACGGGACAGTCCGGCCTGGAGTAGTGAGGGCCTATTCAAACGGACTCGCTGGTCTGCCAACGGCCGCGCCGCCGACCGCCAAGGCGTGTAACTACCGACAGGGGTTATGGCTGGGGATGGCGATACTTACTGCCAGACCCGTCCTCGGGTGCCGCGACAGGCGGCCGACGTCGAAGCAGTCGAAGCCGACCAGCTCGCCCGGTCGGCTGACCTCGATGTGACGGCGGCCAGCGGCGTCTGCTTCTCGGCCGCAGGCGGCGTGCCTCAACCGCCGCATCAGGCGTCTGGCGCTGGTCGCCGGCTATGCCCGTGCCTTCGCAGCACCCGCCGGACACGACTGTCTCGCCGTTAGGACGTCACAGTTCTACAGTGTGAATCGCGCCCGTGTTGTCCTGGACGTGCAGGGTGGCTCCAGACCCACGCCAGTGCCGCCTTAGAACGCTCTCGATGGTGGCCTCGAGAGTGCCATCCTGGCGCCCATTAACAAAGATCTCGAACTTGCTGGTCCCGACTTGATTGCCGTCGACATAGCCTGCCCGTTCCTCTTCGAGCTGCTTACTGATGATGGCCTCCAGATCGAAGGCGGCATCCAGGTCCGCTTGATCGGACACGGGCAGGACGATGACGGCGGCAACCTCGTCGAATTCGTCCTCGGGCGCGTCGTGACGCGCCTGTATCTTCGCCATCCCCCTGGAAGGTCGTCCGAGAAGAGCATGCGCAACCCTGTCGAGTTCTTCGATACAAGAGCGGATGTCTATGGACGCACGAGTGCGTTTGCTGCCGCCGACGCGAAGGTATTCGATGGCTGATCGCGCCAGGTCAACGAGCCCGCCCATCGGCGACTCGGAGTGGGCGATTTCATCGGGAACGTCGACGTAAACAATCACTCGACCGCCTGCACCCCGCCTCGTAGCGAGCTGAAAACCACGGAAGTCTGCTCTGCCCAAGCTGCCCGGCACGATATACACGACCTCGACCTGCACGGCACTGCCTGTCGCCAGTGCGTTTCGGAGCACTAGGTAGTCGCGCGTGATGGCACGACGACTGATCTCGCGGCCTCTACCAATTAATCCTAGATCAATCACCTCATCGTGACCTCGACCAAGGCTCTCGATTCAACGGACCGCCAAATCTTCTTACGAGCCTGCGCTCGAGCGCGGCCATGGCAGCGCGAGAACCTGTCCTGACTTCGATGGCAAAGATGTCGGACGTAGAAGGATAACGCTTCTTCAGGTTTGACGAGATACCCCACTTTAGAAACGTTCCAGTGGATCTGCTAAATGCTCGGTAGAGAGAAGTGGGCTTGGTGCTTGCGTAGGAATTACCATGAACAGGCTTGGTACAGTTGTGTACCAGCCAAGCGCCTTCACCGACGTAGAAGGTATGCGCTTCGGCTACTGTCAGATCATACAGCTGATCGCGGCCGCGGCTCCAGGTCATGGCGGTAACCACACCCACCTCGCCCGAAGCTGAGGGAACGAGGTCGCCGATTGCGAGCTGGCCAGCCTCTACCCAACCGCGACCGACTGCGAAGAAGGGGTGGTCGGGTGTGGTGACGATAGGCTCGCGGTCTATGACAAGCCAACCGCTGACGGGATCGTCATTGAGCCAGACCGCCTCGATGGGGTGTCTTGAGTCGCGACATGTGCGACACCTGAGTCGCGACATAGGTGTCACTTTCA
>CAYRMQ010000159.1:0-4662 GCA_964425305.1 uncultured Anaerolineaceae bacterium
CGAGGGTAGTCTCCGAGGCATCCGGCTCCCAGAATGCGCCGGACATCGGGGGAGGGAGGGTACGCCGCATCGTGCCCGACTGCTGCATGAGCGTGCCGATCAGGATGGTCGCGCCTTGCCCCGTCGCTTCGGCGACGGTCAGGGTCCGCGCCCTCTCGTGCCGCTCTCCGCCGCCCTCCGGCAAGTGACGCCATCGGGGGGACCGGCCGGGGTTGCCGGCGACCGTACGGAGAGGGAGATCCATGCATCGACAGCGACGCCTGCTGCCCCTCGTCGCGTCAGTGACGCTTGCCCTGTCGCTCGCTCCCGCGGTGAGTGCGCAGGATCCAGACCACGAGCTCGGCATGAACGACCCATCTGAAGCGCTGGCCGAGCTCGACTCGATCCGGACCAACGTAATAAGCGAAGGCCCCAGCGCCAAGGTCATCAAGAACCTGGCGCTCAAGGGTCGAGGCGAGCGGCTCCACGCCAACGCGACGACCGACGTCTGGGCTCACAACGGGTTCGCCTACACCGGCACCTTCAACAGCCCATGCGGCGGCGAGGAGGGCGCCGGGGTCTGGGTCTGGAACGTCAAGAACAAGAGCAAGCCGCAATTCGTCGGCATCATCGAGTCGGAGACTGGTAGCCGCTCCAACGACGTTAAGGTCGCCACGCTGAACTCCGGGGACATCCTCGTCCATTCGAATGAGACGTGCGCACCCGGTGGCATGGGCGGCTTCGAGGTCTACAACGTGGATGACCCGCGAAATCCGGTGCACCTCTCGACAGTGCGGGTGCACGACGCGAATCAGGTGCTGCGCGAGACATTCGGCGTGGTCAACGTGGGTGTTCACAATCTGTTCCTGTTCACGCAGGGGCCGCGGGACTTCGTGGCCCTGCAGACTCACGCGGAGTTCGGCAGCTTCCAGATATACGAGCTGACCGACCCGGCGAACCCGCAATTTGTCAGCGCCTGGGGCGCCGAATTCCTGTGTGAGGGGACGTTCTGCAGCGCCGACCCGCACGCCGAGACCGACATCGACACCATACTCGACGTCATCTTCGGCTGGATGCGGACCGGTTTCGGTTTCTCGCAGAACAAGTACCTGCACGACATGACGATCACCGCCGACGGGACTCAGGCGTACCTTGCCTCGTGGGACGCTGGGCTCGTCCTAATGGACATCAGCGACCCGGCGAACCCAGAGTTGATCTCCGTCGCGCTCGACCCAGAGAACGGTTCCCTTGACGGTGAGGTGAACAGCCACTCAGTGTGGCCGAGCGAGGACGGCAAGATCGTGGTTGAAGGCGAGGAGGACTTCGCCGCCTGGGTCACCGTTCAGCCGCCCAATTTCACCTTCGGATCGGGCGACCCGCCTGCACCGCTGCCAGGGACGGCCGTGGCCACGGCCACCGGTGACGATCTCGAGGGCAGCCAGACAGGGAATGCCGGCACGGTCGACGCGGACACGCTCGAGGTTACTTCGGGCCCACTGGCTGGCAATGTGTACCCGGCGAGCGAGCTGGCCGGTGACCAGCCGAGGTTCGCCGACACAGGCCCCATCAGCGGGAACATCATCTGGATCGGTCGCGCCTGCAACGGCGACACGATCCTCAACGCAGGGGCGATCGCCGAGGGCGGAATCGCCGTCGTCCGGCGTGGCGCGTGCACGTTCCGCGAGAAGAACTTCAACGCCGCCGCAGCAGGTGCCGACGCCATCGTCATCGCCAACAATCTCACCAACAACACGCCGTGGAGCGGTATCAGGATCTGGGACTACTCGGATCCCGAGAACCCGGTCCTCGCGTCGACTTTCGACACGGTGTGCAGCGCCTCGCCCGAGCCGATCCCCGAGTGCGATCCGCTGGGCACCTATTCGGTGCACAACGTGATCGTGGAGACCACCGGCAAGCAGGTGAAGGCGTATCTCTCCTGGTATTACGACGGGATGCTGGTGGTCGACGTGACCGATCCCTACAATCCCAAGGAGATAGCGCGCTACTTCGACAACTCACCCGAGTTCCTGGCGTCGAACGGCGGCCATCCGCACGACTTCTGGGGAGTCGGGAAGGAGCCGAACTCACCCTGGATCTACGGCTCCGATCGTAACGGCGGCCTGTACGTCTTCAAGGAGCAGGGCTCCGGATCGGGCAAGTAGCGAGCTCGTAGTTCTCCGCGCCGCGGAGGCTGTGGGAATGGCCCGGGCCAAGGCCCGGGCCATCTCATGCTTGGCCGTAGCGGCGATACGATTCCGAACGGTATGTCTCCCGAGGTTGGCAAGATCCTCCTTGTCGTCGGACTGCTGATCGCGGCCGTCGGGCTGCTGGCCGTGCTCGGTATCCGCATCCCGCTGGGAGAGCTGCCCGGCGACATCCGCATCGGTGGCGAGCGCGGTACGATCTTCATCCCGCTGGCGACGATGATCGTCATCTCGATCATCCTCACCGTCATCGTCAACCTGCTACTGCGTCGGTAGCCGAGTGCGCTTCGGGGTCGAGATCGTGACGCTCGGGCCGTATGCCGATCCGCGGCGGGTCGTCGAGCTTGCCGTCGCCGCCGAGGAGGCTGGCTTCGAGCTCGTTGCCGTCTGGGACCACCTTGCCTTCACGTGGGGCGTGCCCTCGGCCGACCCGCTGGTGACGCTCAGCGCAGTGGCCCAGGCGACCAGTCATATCCGCCTGCTGCCCTTCGTTACGCCCCTCGCGCGTCACCGCCCGCACGTCCTCGCCTGGCAGCTGGCCTGCCTCGACATGCTGTCCGACGGGAGGCTCGTCCTTGGCGCGGGCCTCGGCGGCGTGGAACAGGAGTTCAGCGCGTTCGGGGAGGACGATTCGGCCGCTGTGCGGGCCGCCCGAACGGACGAGGCACTCGAGGTCGTGACTCGGCTCTGGTCGGGCGAGAAGGTTGACCACCGCGGCCAGCACTACCGGGTCGAGGGCGTCGAGCTCCAGCCGCTTCCCGTCCAGCCGCCGCGGCCCCCGATCTGGATCGGCGGCGAGAGCGACGGCGCGATGCGCCGCGCGGCGCGCTGGGACGGCTGGGCCGCGAGCGGCGTCGGCGAGGATGGCCAGATGATCAAGTCGGTGGCGGACGTGGAGCAGACCGTCGGCCGGCTGAAGCGCGCCGGCGCGCGCCTGGGGGAGGGCTTCGCCGTCGTCCTTACCGGCGTGACACGCGGACCTGGCGCGGTCGATGCCCGGTCCTACGAATCGGCCGGCGTGACATGGTGGCTGGAGAGCCTGTCGCCGACGTTCGGCGAGCGCGACGAGTTGCTGAGGCGGGTGCGCGCCGGCCCTCCCCGCTGATGGCTGCGTTGTGCAGGGCGATAGCACTGCACGTGCTATGCCGCGCACAGCCGCGTCGACAACGGCCGCTTCTGGACCGGATGGAGGGTGCCATCGTGCCCGACAGAGCGGCGGCCCGAGCGTGATTGATCGGGGTGGTCGGTCAGATCGGTCATTGCACGGCGTTGGCGAAGTCCGTTGAGCGTGCGCTAACACTGGACACGCTACGGCGGCGCTCATCGGCGCTCGTGAAGCGGCGCGCCGCTACAATCGGCCTTCTGCAGGAGCAGAGCCGCGCCCGCTGACCGGCGGCGCCCCCAGCCCAGCCGAGGACTCCCATGACCGACACCGCTGCCCCCACCGTCGACCGCGCCCACCAGGCAGCCAAGCGCTACATCTACTCCTTCGGCGGCGGCCGCGCCGAAGGCGACAAGTCGATGCGCGAACTGCTCGGTGGCAAGGGTGCCGGGCTGGCCGAGATGACCAACGCCGGGCTCCCCGTCCCGCCCGGCTTCACGATCACGACCGAGGCGTGCAACGACTACTTCGCCGCCGGCGAGAAGCTGCCCGACGGGCTGTGGGACGACGTGCTCGAGGCGGTCCGGCAAGTGGAAGAGGACACGGGCAAGGGCTTCGGCGACGCGGCAAACCCGCTGCTGGTCAGCGTCCGCTCGGGGGCCAAGTTCTCGATGCCGGGCATGATGGACACCGTCCTCAACCTCGGGCTCAACGAGGCGACGCTACAGGGGCTGATCCGGCTGACCGGCAACGAGCGATTCGGCTGGGACGCCTACCGCCGCTTCATCCAGATGTTCGGGCGGATCGTGATGGGCGTCGACGGTCACCGCTTCGACGAAGCATGGGAGGAGGCCAAGGAGAAGCGCGGCGCGAAAGAGGACACCGAGCTCGACGCCGAGGCGATGAAGGCGATCGCCGCTCGCTTCCGCGACATAGTCCGCGAGGAGACCGGCCGCGCGTTTCCGGAGGACCCCTACGAGCAGCTCGACCTGGCCATCAAGGCGGTCTTCGCGTCGTGGTTCGGCAAGCGCGCGCGCGACTACCGCGAGTTCAACAAGATCCCCCACGACCTGGGCACTGCCGTCAACGTCGTGACGATGGTCTTCGGCAACATGGGCGACGACTCGGGCACCGGCGTAGCGTTCACGCGCGACCCGAACACCGGCCAGAGGCTGCTCTTCGGCGAGTACTTGACCAACGCCCAGGGCGAGGACGTGGTGGCCGGCATTCGCACGCCGCTGCACATCTCGGACATGCGCGAACGGATGCCCGAGCTATACCGCCAGTTCGAGGAGATCGCCGGCCGGCTCGAGCGCCACTACCGCGACATGCAGGATCTCGAGTTCACCATCGAGCGCGGCAAGCTGTACATGCTCC
>CAYRMQ010000160.1:0-4568 GCA_964425305.1 uncultured Anaerolineaceae bacterium
ACAGACGGCCGACGAGAGCCTGCGGCAGGTACAGGAGCTGCTGGCCCCGACGCTGGAGGACCTGCGCGCGACGAGCGCCAACCTGGCCCGCCTGAGCACGGAGGCTGAGTCGCGCCTCGAGCGGGTCGACGCGCTGCTCGACGAGGGTGAGGCGACGGTGCTCTCGCTGCGTGCGACGGTCGAGGCGGCCGAGGAGATGGTCCGCGGCCCGGCCGCCGCCGTCGATCGGGCACGGCGGACGGTGCGCGCGGCGGGCGAGGGTCTCGCCCGCGGCGCCGATCGCCTGCGCCGCAGCGTCGAAGGCCGCGGCCGCCGCGCGCGCTCCTAGGACATCTGCAACGGGCCGCTCGCGGCGAGCGCCAGGCGGACGGCGGCGGCCTCCTTCTCGATCCGCATCGCCTCGAACAGTTCCAGCGCTCGACGCAGCTTGTCGTCGCCCTCCTGCTGCTGGCCAGTCGTCCGCAGCGCCTCGCCCCAGCCGCGCAGCACGCGGGCCAGGTTCGGGCGCGCCTCCTGCTCGTCGAAGATTCCCGCTGCCGCGGCGAAGTCGTCGAGCGCGGCCGCCGGGTCCCCCTCGCTGACGAGGGCCTCCGCACGCTTCCAGTGGATGCTCGCCTCACCAACGCGGTTGCCCATCGCGCGCACCGTCGCCAGCGCGTCCTGCCAGTCTTCCGCCTGGGCCGTCTTCTCGCCAAGTGCCGCGCCCGTCGAGCCCAGCCAGGCCTGCAGCGTCGGGCGCCACAGTCGGCGATCGACTACGTGTGCGATATCGCGGCCGCGCTCGAGCACGCGCCGCGCCTCCTCATACCTACCGAGACGGCTGTATATGTCGCCGAGCACCCACGCCCCGGGCATGACGCAGGCGGCCGCCCCCATCTCCTCGGCGCGATTGACGCACTCAAGCGCCAGTGGCGCGGCCTCGTCCAACTCGCCTTTCATCGCGCGCACGATCGACTCGTCGATCAGCGCATCCAGCTGGGCGATCAGGTCGCCGCTCTTGGCCAGGTCCTGCGCGTAGCGCACTGCCTCTTCGGCCTTCTCGAACTCCCCCAGCTCGGCGTAGCCTATGCCCAGCGCGCCGCGTGCGAAGGACGCGCCGATCAGGTCGTGGCGCTGCTCGAGGAGCGGCACCGCCTCCTCTAACGCGTTGACCCCTTCACGGATCGGGCCGGCGATGACCTGCGTCAGCCCACTCAGCGCGAGGGGCATTGCGCGCAGAGACTGATCGCCGATCTGGGCGCCGATCTCGGCTACACGCTCGAGCGAGCGCTGCACGTCCGGCTGGGTGGGCGAAGCGCCGGCCAGCAGGCGCGAGAGTGCCAGGACGAGATGGATCGGCGCTATGAGCGCCGGATCGCCCAGCCGCTCCGCATCGGGCAGGACGCTTTCGAGTTGCGGCACGAGCTCGTCTTCCGGGACGAAGCTCAGCCCGGCCTTGGCCTTACCGATCTCGATCTCCACCCGCCGGCGGCGTATCCGCTCATCCTCGTCGGGCATTGGCCCGGGCAGCAGCGAGGCGGCGCGCTGGAAGGCCGAGAAGGCCTCGCGCAGCGCGTTACGCTCCAGTGCGTAGCCGCCGGCGGCGACGAGGTAGTCGAGCGCTCGGTCGGTGTCGCCGGCCTGCTCGAAGTGCATTGCCAGCACCGCGGCGAGATCGTCGCGCCGCTCCGGGTACAGGGCTTCGAGCGCCTCGCCCACCTGCCTGTGCAGCTGGCGCCGCTCCTGCTTGAGCAGCGAGCCGTAGGCGGCGTCCTGCACCAGCCAGTGACGGAAGAGGTACTCCAGCTCGGGGTGGGCCGTGACGAGGCGGATCAGCCCCTTCGCCTCGAGCGTGCCGAGCTCGTCCGTGCTAGCCAGCACGATCTCCGGCTGGCTATGCATCGGCGAGGACCCTCTCGAGGACGCGGACCGGGAACTGGCGGCCGATGACCGACGCGACGCGCAGGGTGCGCTTGGCCGAGTCGGGCAGCTGGTCGATGCGCGCGAGGAGCAGACCGTGGAGCGTCTCCGGTATCTCGATCGAGCCGATCTCATCGCTCGCCAGCCAGCGCCCGTCCCTGCGCTGGATCACCCCCCGCTCGATGAGCATGCGCACTACCTCCTCGACGAAGAAGGGATTGCCCTCTGCCCGGGTCAGGATCAGGTCACGTACCCTGTCGGGCAACGACTCGATGACCAGCAGATTGGCCACGAGGTTGCGGCTCTGCTCGTCGGTCAGCGGCTCCAGCATCAACTCGCTCAGCGCTTCGCCGAGGGTGTCGCGGGCTTGGTTGACCAGTGCCCAGCCGGGGGCGTCACGGTCAACACGGAGGGCCAGTATCTGGAGCACCGGCAGCCGCGTCGAAATTGGCAGTAGGCTGCGCACGACCTCGACCGACGCCGGGTCGGCCCAGTGGACGTCCTCGCAGACGAGCACGACGGGCCGGTTGACCGACAGGGCGCGCAGCAGGCGGTGCGTCGCGGCGACGTAGCGCTGCTGCATCACGTCGGGCTCGATGCGCGCCCGGTCGACCTCGTGGGGATGGAGGGGAAGGCCGGACAGGTGCGCCAGGTAGGGCGCGACGTCGGCCCCTTCCGCAGCCATGATCTCCGCCAGCCGAACGTCCAGCTGGCGCCGTCGCTCCTCCTCGGCGCCAGCCGCTGAAAGGCCGAGCGCGGCGCGGACGAGGTCGACAAGCAGGTGATAGGGCAGGTTCTGTCCGTACGAGATGCAGTGCGCCTCGATCCAGTGCGCCGGCTCGTCGCGCTCGCCGACCGAGCCCCGGAACTCGGCCAGCAGCCTGCTTTTGCCGATGCCCGGCTCGCCGAGTACGAGCGCCACGCGCCCCCGTCCGAGGCGCACGAGCTCGAGCAGCGACTGGAGCGTGGCCAGCTGCTCGGCGCGCCCGACCATCGGGCTGCCGAGGCCGACAGCAGTCAGGCCCCGCTTGTGCGCGGGAGCCTGGCGCAGGCCGGTCACGGAGTAGGCGCGGACCGGCTCAGACTTGCCCCTCACGTTGAGGTCGCCGAGCTCGCGTACCTCGAAGGCATCTCCGAGCAGCCGCCGGGTCCGGTCCGTGATGACGATCGTGCCCGGCTCGGCCGCCGCCTGCAGGCGGGCGGCCACGTTCATCGCGTCACCGACCGCCGTGTACTCGTAGCGCAGGTCGGTGCCGACGTTGCCGACCACGACCGGCCCGGTGTTGATGCCGGCCCGGATCCGGAAGTCGATGCCCTGGCTTGCTTTGAGCTGGCGCGCGAACTCGTCGACAGCGGTGAACATGTCGAGTGCGGCCAGGACGGCCCGCTCGGGATCGTCCTCGTGGGCGACGGGCGCGCCGAAGAAGGCCAGCATGGCGTCACCCTGCAGCTGGGCGATGGTGCCCTCGTAGCGGTAGATGGCCTGCGACATCAGTTGGAAGGCCTCGTTGATAAGCTGCGTCCAGTCCTCGGGATCCATCCGCTCGGCGAGGGCCGTCGAGCCGACGACGTCGGCGAACAGCGCCGTCACCGGCTTGCGCTCGCCGGTCAGCTTGGCCCGGCGCATCTTGTCGACGAGCGGCGCCGGGGCGGCAGCGGACAGGCGCAGCTGGCGGCTCTGGTCCTCCTCCGTCGCCGGCGTCAGCGGCTGGCCGCAGTTCATGCAGAAGCGCGCATCGGGCGGGACCGCGGCCTCGCAGCGTGGGCAGGTCAGCCCAACCGAGTCGACCGACATTCGCCCATCTTACGCCTCGACCAAACTTTGCCCGGCGGGGCCGGCGGCTGGCGGTTGGTTGGAGGGCATGCAAGCAGACGCGAGACGATCACTCGCCGCCTGCACCCGCCAACCACAGACATCACGCTTCCGCGTGAGCGCGCCGCGCAGCCGGTGCCGGCGATGCGGGCGACGGCCGAGGCAAGCCGTCGCGTTCGCTACAGTTACCTCATGTCGGAACGCACCTTCCGAGAGGACGGCGCGCCGATCCCCTGGATGCCGGCTGCCGAGATCCGCCAGCGCTTCCTCGACTTCTTCGCCGAGCGAGGCCACACCGTCGTGCCCAGCGCGTCGCTCGTGCCCGCCGGCGACCCGACGCTGCTCTTCACCAACTCGGGCATGGTCCAGTTCAAGGACGTGCTGACGGGCGCCGAGACGCGCTCGTACAAGCGCGCCGTCGACTACC
Organism: uncultured Anaerolineaceae bacterium; assembly: GCA_964425305.1. Taxonomy (GTDB): domain Bacteria; phylum Chloroflexota; class Limnocylindria; order Limnocylindrales; family CSP1-4; genus JALYGJ01. The sequence continues at coordinate 4,140 of CAYRMQ010000160.1, forward strand.
AGCGCGTGCTGCGCGTGTCGGGCAAGCACAACGACTTCGAGGAGGTCGGGCGGACCACGCGCCACCACACGCTGTTCGAGATGCTCGGCAACTGGAGCTTCGGCGACTACTTCAAGCGCGAGGCGATCAAGTGGGCGGTCGAGCTGCTGACGAAGGTCTACGGCATCCCCTTCGAGCGGCTGGGAGCGACGACCTACACCTATGACGACGAGGCATGGGCGATCTGGCGCGACGAGATCGGCATGCCCGAGGAGCGCATGGCGAGATGGGGTGACGTCGATGCGGGCGACGACCACAACTTCTGGCGGATGGCCGACGTCGGACCGTGCGGACCGTGCAGCGAGATCCACTTCGATCGTGGACAACAGTTCAGCCTGGGGATTGCCCCGGCGCGCCGGTGCGCCGGGGGATGTGATTGTAGCGCGTCGA
>CAYRMQ010000161.1:0-4399 GCA_964425305.1 uncultured Anaerolineaceae bacterium
TCGAGTCGGGGCCGCTCGTCCGCTCCAGCTACCACGCCCGCGACCAGGTCCCCGATGAGGCGCGCCGACGGCGGACTTCACGCGAGGCGGCGCTGGCGGCCAACGGCCTGACGTGAGCCTGGCCGGCACCGCCGCGGCGCTGTCGGTACTGCTGCTCATGGTCACGCTCGGTCACACTCATGAGGATGCCGTCTTCGCCGGCGAGCCACCACTCGCCGAGTTCCTCGGTGGCGCGGCGATCGTCGGCGCGATTGTCCTCGGCCAGCTCGTCGGCCTCGCCGCTCTGCGCGCCAACGAGCGCGTAGGCTTCGCACTGAGCGCGCTGGCCGGCGCAGCCTGGGCGCTGCTGTTCACGCTTGCTCACGTCGGCGATGCGCTCTCGCTCAGCTGGCGCTACGGCCTCTTCTCGAGCATCGTCGTCTTCGCCGCCATCGCCCTCGGCGCGGCGCTCGCCCTCTTCGGCGGCTGGTCGCTGGCACGCCGTGGATGAGCAGCGGCGCCAGCTCGTCCTGCTGCTGCGCGGGACGCAGGCGCACATGAGCTTCGACGACGCAGTGGTCGACTTTCCGGAGTGGGCGATGAATGTCCGCCCGCCGAACGTCGGCTACACGCCGTGGCACATCGTCGAGCACCTGCGCATCACCCAGTGGGACATCCTGCGCTACATCGAGGACCCCACCCGCCACGTCTCACCCGACTGGCCGGTGGGCTACTGGCCGGCACGCGAGGCCCAAACCGACGAAAAGGGCTTCCGAGCGTCGATCGAAGGCTTCCGAGCCGACCTTCAGGCATTGGAGGCGATCGCGACGGACGGCAAACGCGATCTGTTCACACTCCTGGAGGGCACGCCCGGCCACACCGTCTTCCGCGAGCTGTGCCTGGTCGGCAACCACAACAGCTACCACGTCGGCGAGTTGGCCTCGCTCCGGCAGGTCATGGGCAGCTGGCCGGATGATCGCAAGTAAGTCGTCCGACTCACCGCGCCCGCCCGGGCCCGATGAACCAGCGTCGACTTACCCCTCGCCCGGACGCAGTGCGCTGGCAAGCACAGCCGGCGTTGCGATCATCGCGTCATGCACGGAATCGATCGCTCGGTAGGCCCAGCCACGCTCCACCCATCTGCGTTCCTCCTCTGCTATCTGTGTTGGTGCCAGGCCTGAAGCGCAGGAGATGAAAGTTCTCGGTATGCCTGCCCAACGCTTGTCATCGATCGGCAGCGGGTCCAGCCAGGTGCGAAGAGGATGGGGCGTCAGCTTTGATCGCGCCCACGCCAGGTCGGTACCGGTGAGACCGAAGTCCCAGTCGGTCGGAGGCGGCGACCACGCCGGATCACCCGCTGACTCGGCTTCACTCCGGAACTTCGCCCACATGTCCGGCAATGCGTCCCTGAAAGACTGCCGCTCGCTGGTAACGAAGCCATCGAGGTTGACGACGTGCGCCAGGCGCTCTGGAATCGCCGAAGCGACAGCTGGCGCGATGGCACCGGCGAGGCTGTGGCCGACAAGCGTGACGTCGTGCAGATCCTCGGCCTCAAGAACGCCGACGATGTCCTGTACGTGTGTCTCTATGTCGATATGGCACGAGCGAAGGTGTGCACGTTCCCCGACACCCGTCAGCGTCGGTGTGTAGACCTCATCCCCGGCGGCCATGAGCAGCGATGTAACACGACGCCAGCACCAGGCGCCATGCCACATCCCAGCAATGAGAACGAAAACTGCCATGACGCCTCCCAACCTTGCCGGCCAAGCGTGCCCCGGGTCGTCGCCCAGAACAGAGGCTCAGGATGGGACCGGTGGGTGCCCGGTCCCATCCTGCTGCGGCTACCTGATGGCCGGATTACGGACCGAGTCTGGATTGAGCGGCGACAGGCCGCCTTTGATCATGTAGCAGCCATCGCCCTTGCCGGGCGTGCCAGCGTCCGGACCGTGGTGGGCGGTTTCGAGGCCGTACCAGGCAGGGCCGATGGAGCTGCCCGGGATGGGCCCGAATGACTCGCACGACTGGAACTTGCCGTCGGCATCCGCCACGAAGCGGGGGTGATTCTGGCCGTTGGCCAGCACCTGCCCTTCTCCTTGGTGCGCCCGTGCAGCACTGTGCTCATGAGCGGCTGCAGGGATGGCGCCGGCCAGCATCAGAGCCGACACGAGTGCCATGGCGAGAGCGGCTCGGCTCAACCGGCTGATGCGATTGTTCATGAGGTCCTCCCTTGCATCTGCGCTGGCGAGACGACCACCGACTGGACCTCGCGGAAGGTCCTGACGCCGCTGCGCGAGGCCGGGAACAGAGCCCGCACGGCCTCATCAGCAGACGAGGCACTGAATGCCCAGCCCTCCAGCACGACCCCAACGGACACGCCGTCACGCAGCAGCGCGACGCGCGTGATGCCCAGGTTGGCGAGGCGCTCCGCGACCGACGGACCAACAGCGGGTTCGCCGGCCTCGCGCTCGGCAACGAGCATCAGCATGCCCATTCGACCTCCTGCACCTCTCGTCGGTGGCCAATGGGTGCACGCTAGGGCGCAGGGGAGCCTCCATCATCGGGGAAACCCCGTACCGGCGAGGCCGAGCGGACGAAGGCGGCGAGAGCTGTCCGGTTACGTAGCCCGAGCTTGGCCAGGATGTTGGTCATGTGCCTCTCCACGGTCTTGCTCGAGATCAGCAGCGACTCGGCTATCTCTCGGTTGCTCTCGCCCTCGGCGACCAGGCGGGCGACCTCGGCCTCGCGTGCCGAAAGCATCCGTAGCGCGTCCTCATCGCCAGATGAGTCTGGTTGCCTCCGCTCGCGCCGCCAGGCTCGCACGCCCAGCCCGCGCAGGCGTCTGACCGCCAGGCGGTACTGGCTCATCGCGCCCATCGCATGAGCGACGATGGCCGCCTGCGTGAGCTCGTCCACTGCCAGGCGGCGATCCAGCGGGGCGAGCACCTTGCCCAGATCGAGGCGTGCCCAGAGCGCATGGTCCATCCGGCCGATCCTCTCGGAAAGCGCGATCAGCCGACGAAGGTTCGCTTCTGCCGTCGGACGGTCGCCGCGCGCGGCCGCAATGGAAGCCACTGCGCGCGTTCGCCAGACGAGCTGCAGGTCATCGCCGTTGTGCTGTTCCCGGCCCTCCCACTCAGACAGCCTGCTGGCAGCCTCCGCTGTCCTGTCGACGCGAGCCAGCACCTCGGCTGAGACGATGGCCAGCTCGTTGCCGCAGCGAGGACATCTCACGCTGTCCAGGTCCGCCTGGGCGGCGGCCAGCGACGAGCGCACATCGTCGGCGGCGGCCGGACCATCGAAGCGGGCCCGCCACTCGGCAATGGTCTGATGGAGCCCCATGCGGTAGTGCGGATCGCTCTCACCTTGGGCATCGCGGCGAAGCGCCTCGAGCGCCTTACCTGGCTCGCCAAGCGAGAGCTCCAGGGCATGAAGCGTGTGCATTGGTGAGCCCCACGACGGCCGGGCGGTCGGTCTGCCGGCGGACTCATACGGGGTAGCGCGCGCCTCGATCTCGACGGCCTCGAGCAGGATCTGTTTGGCCTCCTGCAGCCGGCCGAGCAGGTGCAGTGTGCGGCCCAGCCAGCTGCCGGCGTTGATCAGCGTGGCCGGCAGGACAAGGCGATGCGCGGCTAGCCAGGCCTCGCGGAACCAGCGCTCGCCATCCTTCATCTCGCCGTGCCAGAAGCTGTAGCGGCCAGCCTCGACCATGGCCACGACATAGGCCTCGTCATCTCCGAGGCTGCGTGCGACATCGACGATCTGCGTGTAAAGGCGCAGCAGATCGGCGTGGCGATCCTGCTGCAGCGCGGCGTCGCTGGCTGCGCGCAGGGCCTCGAGCAAGGCGCGCAGTGCTTGGCGTGCCATCCCGCTAAGCCCGCCCGCTTCTCGTTCCAGTTGCCTGGCCGCCGCCAGCGCGCGGGCTGCGGTCGCGCTACCGCCGCTTGTCGAGTGCTCGAGCCAGAGCTGCACGAGCGCGTCGAGGGCATCGAACTCGATCGCCATGGCCGGCTCGGGCGGCGCGGCGGCACGCCCAGCGGCGAGGTGGCCTCGTGCGGCCCGGCCCTCGCCCAGGCGGTAGGCGGCCTTGGCCATCGCCAGCTGCGCCCGCTGGCGCGCGACGTCATCGCTCGTCCACTCGCTGACCCGCCGCCAGCGCTCACGTGAGAGCGCGGGCTGCTCGGCGAGCGCCGCCAGCTCCCCCAGCGCCTCGTCCAGCGCCAGTTGGCGCTCGGACCCTGGCTCGAGCTCGTCGCCTACTGCGGCAAGCAGCCTGAGCGTCTGGCCACGCACGAGCCGTCGCTGGGCCGACGAAACCAGGCGAAGCGCGAGCTCGGCGCTGGGCAGCTTCGCTGCATGGCGATGTTCCAGCGCCTCGCTGAGCAACTGGAGATCGTCGCCTGCCTGGCGCTCGATCTCCTCG
>CAYRMQ010000162.1:0-4337 GCA_964425305.1 uncultured Anaerolineaceae bacterium
TTCGATGTCAAGCCGCAGGACGTCTACTGGTGCGCTGCCGACATCGGCTGGGTCACCGGCCACTCGTACATCGTCTACGGCCCGCTGGCCAACGCCAGCACCAGCATCCTCTACGAGGGCGCGCCCGACACGCCGGCGTGGGACCGCTGGTGGCAGATCGTCGAGGACTACAAGGTCACCATCCTGTACACGGCCCCTACGGCCATCCGCGCGTTCATGAAGCAGGGCCCCGACTGGCCGGCCAAGCGCGACCTGTCGTCGCTGCGGCTGCTCGGTTCGGTGGGCGAGCCGATCAATCCCGAGGCCTGGCTGTGGTACCAGCAGCACATCGGCGGCGGCCGCACGCCGGTCGTCGACACCTGGTGGCAGACCGAGACGGGCATGATCATGATCACGCCGCTGCCCGGCGTGACCACCACCAAGCCGGGCAGCGCCACCTTCCCCTTCCCCGGCGTCGGTGCCGACGTCGTCGACGCCGACGGCAACTCGGTGCCCCTCGGCGGTGGCGGCTACCTCGTCCTGACGCGCCCCTGGCCGGCGATGCTGAGGGGCATCTACGGTGATGCGGAGCGCTACCGGCAGACCTACTGGAGCCGCTTCCCGGGTATGTACTTCGCCGGCGACGGCGCCAAGCGCGACGAGGAGGGCTACTTCTGGCTGCTCGGGCGCGTCGACGACGTGATGAACGTGTCGGGCCATCGCATCAGCACCATCGAGGTCGAGTCGGCGCTGGTCGACCACCCCTCGGTCGCCGAGGCGGCGGTCGTCGGCCGCAACGACCCGATTACCGGCCAGGCGATCTTCGCCTTCGTCATCCTGCGCGGTGGACACGAGCCGTCGGACGAGCTGGGCCACGAGCTGCGCGAGCATGTGGCCAAGGTCATCGGTCCCATCGCGCGGCCGAAGTTCCTGCTCTTCACGCCGGACCTGCCCAAGACGCGCTCGGGGAAGATCATGCGCCGGCTGCTGCGCGACATCGGCGAGGGGCGCACGCTGGGCGACACGACGACGCTCGCCGACGCGACGGTCGTCGAGACGATCCGCGCCAGCACGGGCGCCGGCTCTGAGGAGGAGGCATGACCAATCTCGAGCTTGCCCGCTGGTACGGGGCGTTGCTCGGGCTGCTGCTCGTCGTCGCCGGACTATCCGGCTTCGTCGACAACCCCATCGTCGGCCGGCCCGACGGGGCCGCGCCCGTCTTCCATACCGGCGCGGCGCACAGCATCCTGCTCGTCGTGGCCGGCGGGATAGCGCTGTTCGTCGCCTTCGGCCTGTCGGGCGTCGGCCTGGCCAGCGGCCTGATCGTGCTCGGAGCCGCCTTCATCGGCCTGATGATGCTCACGATCGCCAGCCCGAACCTCTTCGGGCTGTTCGACGTGGAAGTCAACATCGCCGACCACGTGCTGCATGCCGGCCTGGCGGTCGTCAGCATCGTCGTCGGCTGGCTCGCGCGCGGTGGGCGGACGAAGCTGGCCCTCGGTGGCTAACCTGGCCGCGGCGGGGGCAACGTCAGATCGGTGCGCCCGTGCGTACGCGGCGAGTTATCCTGAGCGACCAAACGTCAGATGACGGACGAGGAGGGACGAGAGTGACCCAAGAACCGCGTGACACCGCGCCGCCGCCCCAGACACCGGAGGGCGACTCGCCCGTGCCACCCGAGCACGGCGGCGCGCCGCCGCCGCAGGGAGCGGCAGCCCCGCCGCCGCAGGGAGCGGCAGCCCCGCCGCCGCAGCAGAGCTGGCAGTCGCAGCCTCAGCAGCCCGGACCGCCGCCGCCGGCCGGCGGCCAGCAGCCGGGTAGCGGCAGCCCCGAGTGGGTCTCGACGCTGACCTCGACGACGACCGCGCCCGGCCCGGCCGGGACGACCCTGTCGGACATCCCGTACCGGGTGGTCGCGATCATCATCGACGCCATCGGCGTGGCCATCGTCGGCTTCATCGTCGGCGCGATCATTCATCCCATCCTGGGGGAGCGCTTCGGTTTCGGCGGCGTCCTGCTGCCCGACGTCGTCGTGCCGTCGCTGCTCAGCTCGCTGGTCGTGACGCTGATCATGCTCGCCGCGACGGCCGCCTATTTCATCTATACCTGGACGCGGATGAACGGCTCGACGCTCGGCATGCGCCTGCTCAACCTGCGCGTCGTCGACGCCTCGAGCGGCGGCGTCATCGGCCAGAACCAGGCGATCACGCGCTGGGCGCTCCTCGGTGCGCCGATGGCGCTCAGCTTCTTCAGCTACACCATCCTTGGCCTGCTGATCAGCATCGCGGCCCTCATCTGGTACATCGTGCTGCTGATCACGACCGCGCAGAGCCCGACGCGTCAGGGGCTCCACGACCAGTACGCCAATACGGTCGTCACCAAGGCGCCGCGGGCGGCCGCCTAGCGGACAGCCGCGCGCCGGCGACCCGGCAACACGAAGGCCCCGCCCAGGACCGGGCGGGGCCTTTTTGATGTGTGTCGGCCGGGAACTTATCCACGAGTTGTCCACAGTGTTGGTGGATTGGTGGACGGCGCCGGAGAAGTCTGTCGAAGTCCGTGGATAAGCGCGTTGACCTGACGCGCCGGCGGCCTTAACTTGGTTTGTGCCCGGAGGGGCCGCTGGAACTCAGATACCGAGATCACATCAAGGTGTAGGAGATCTAGGCAGGCTTCTCCGGGCGTTCGTTTGTCCGCTATCGTGCGCCGATGCACCAACCCTCTGACACGCCCTTCTCGGCGCGCCTGGACCTTCTCGAGGCGGCCGTCCGCCGCCGCAGCGACCTTCGCCCCGCACTCGGCATCGTCCTCGGCTCGGGCCTCGGCGCGCTCGCCGATGAGATCGAGGAGGCCACGGCCATCCCCTTCGCCGAGCTGCCCGGCTGGCCGCCGGCGAGCGCGCCCGGCCATGCCGGGCGGCTGCTGCTGGGCCGGCTGGAGGGCCTGCCAGTCGTCTGCCTGCAGGGCCGGCTGCACATGTACGAGGGCCACGGCCCGCGCCTCGTCGTCGAGCCGGTGCTGCTGATGGGCCGCCTCGGCGCGCCGCGCATCCTGATCACGAACGCTGCCGGCGGCGTCAACACGCGCTTCGGCGCAGGCACCCTCATGCTCATCGAGGACCACATCAACCTGACCGGCCAGACGCCGCTGATCGGACCGAACGACGATGGGCTGGGCGAGCGCTTTCCCGACATGGTCAACGCCTGGAACAACGAGCTGCGCACGCTGATGCGGCGGGCGGCAACCGAGGAGCAGATCCCCGTCGAGGAGGGCGTCTATATCGGGCTGACCGGGCCGAGCTACGAGACGCCGGCCGAGATCGACATGCTGCGTACGCTCGGCGCCGACGCGGTCGGCATGTCGACGGTGATGGAGGCGATCGCCGCGCGCTGGGCGCGGCTCGAGCTGGTCGGAGTCTCGCTCGTGACCAATCCCGGCGCGGGCGTCACCGGCGAGCCGCTGTCGCACGAGGAAGTGCTCGCCGCGGCCGATGCCGCCGGGCCGCAGTTCATCCGCCTGATCCGGCGGTTCGTCCGCCTCGTCGCCGACGCAGGCTCAGGCTAGAGCGTCGGCAGCTCGCGACCGGCTGCCTTGGCGGCGGCCTTCTTCTCGGCCCACGCCGCCAGCACGTTGTCCTTGTGCGGCCGGATGGGGCAGTGCTCGTCGCGGTTGCGGTCCTCGTCGCAGTAGCCCAGCGGCACGCACTTGGGCGCCAGGAACGAGCCGAGGAACGGGCTCACCTGGAAGACCTCGTGGCGGATCAGCTGGAAGAGGCGCCGGATCTCCCACTGCGCCATCGTGCACAGGCGCAGCCCCGACATGTGGATCAGCGCCCGCAGGTTGGCCGTCATGATCAGGTTGGTGCGCGTCGCGTTGGGCATCACGAAACGGGCGTCCTCACCGGGGATGCCGGCCTCGAGCATCTCGCCGTAGAAGGCGAGCGACTCGTCCATCTCGGCGGTGAAGCGTTCGCGAATCTCGGGCGGCGCGTCGGCGACGCTACCAGGGACCATGTACGACGGGCGCTTGTAGTTCAGGTAGCGCTGCGACTGCTGGTCGAAGGCGAGGCCCGCCCGATGGCGCACCAGCTGGTGCGATAGCGTCCTGGTCACGCCGCTGATGGCGAAGGTGAAGACGATGTGCTCGATCGTCGAACCATGCCCGGATTCGATCACGCGCCGGATCAGGTCCTGTTGCTTCTCGGTCGCCACCTGACCGGTCGTGGCGCGCTCGAAGATGTCCTGCGGCTCCAGCTCTGAGTAGCACGTCCGGCAGGCGGTGTAGATCAGCGGCAGGTAGAACTGCTGGGCGATCTCGCGCGTCGGGAAGAGCAGCGTCGCGCGCATGCCCAGGTCGCGCGT
>CAYRMQ010000163.1:0-4336 GCA_964425305.1 uncultured Anaerolineaceae bacterium
CTAAGGCCGCGCGACGGTCACCCGTCTCATCGCCACCGGCTCCAGCGCCAGCTGCTGGCTGGCCGGGCCGGCGGCGATCTGATCGGCCACCTCCATCCCCTCGACGACTCGCCCGAAGATGGCGTACCCGCCCGCCTTGTCGAGCTGGAAGCGCACGCCGTCGTCGAGGACGATGAAGAACTGCGACCCCTGCGAGTTCGGCGCCTGCGTCCGCGCCATCGCGACGGTCCCCCGGACGTACTCGCCGACCACCGGCTCGTCGCGGATGGTGTAGCCCGGACCGCCGCGACCCGTTCCTTCCGGGTCGCCGCCCTGGATGACGAAACCCGGCACGATGCGGTGGAAGACGACGCCCTCGTAGAAGCCCGAGTCGGCGAGCGCGATGAAGTTGCTTGCCGCGACCGGCGACGACTCGGTATAGACCTCCATCACGATGTTGCCCAGCTCGGTCTCGATCGTCACGCGCGTCCCGTCGCCGGCCGGCTCGGCCGGCGCGTTGGCCAGGGGCGTGGCCGCCGGCGGGCCGACGGGCGGCGCCGGATCGGCGGCGCCGAGCGGTAGCCAGCCCAGCCCGACGGCGAGCACGGCGGCGGCCAGCACGATCGCCACCACGCCGCCGGCGATGGGCAGCCACGAGCGACGGCCGGGCTGCCGCCGCTCGCGCGCGCGCCGCGCCCGGCTGCTGCCTGCCGGCTCGCAGTGACCCGCCGCCGGTCGCGCGACGACGCGCCGCCGCTTGCCCCTGCTCACCTGCCGCCTCCCGCCGCTGCCGAGGCGAGGGCGCTGGTCACCGCCGCATAGTCGATCGATCCGTTGAACAGCGCCTCGCCGACGATCACGCCGCTGACGCCCAGCCGCCCGACGTCGGCCAGCACGGCCTCGTCGCTCACGCCGCCGGCGAGCTCCACCGCCATGTCGTGCGCCGCCATAACGCTCATCAGCCCCTCCAGTCTCGCCACTTCCCAGTGCGACAGCACGAGCCGGCGCACGCCCTCGCCGGCGACCATGCCGACGACTTCCTCGAGCGAGCGCGGACGGCCGCGCCAGGGGTAGTCGGCCAGCCGCTCGGGACGACCGTCCATGCCGACTGCCAGCCAGTCGCCGGCCACGTGCAGGCAGGCGCGCAGGTTGTCGACAGACTCGATGACCGCCCACAGCGGCACGACGACGCGCGTTGCGCCGCAGGCAAACGCCAGCTCGACCTGCTCCGGCCCGTCGACGCCGCCCGCCAGCTGGAGCGGCACGGCCACCTCGCGTGCGACGCGCTGGATGGCGTCCGTGTTGGCCGGCGTTCCACGCTGCGCCCCGTCGAGGTCGACCAGGTGGATCAGCGGCGCGCCCAGCTCGACGAAGTGGCGCGCGATGCGCTCGGGCCGGTCGGTCGGCGCGCCGGTCCCCGTCGCGGCGCCCGGCCAGAAGACGAGCCGCGAGCGACCGGCCTGCAGGTCGAGGCTCGGGATCAGCCTCACGCCGGCGCCGTCCCGCCGTCCTGCTGCAGCAGGCGCCGCTGGAAGCTGACCGGCAGGCTGCCCTCGCGCAGCAGCGCGTCGTGGAACGCCTTCAGCGAGAAGCTATCGCCGAGCCGCGCCTGCTCGTCGGCGCGCAGCCGCAAGAGCAGCACCTTGCCCAGCAGGTAGCTCAATTGGTAGGTCGGCGTGTAGGTGTAGCGGTTGACCTCGGCGGCCGCGTTCGGTCGCTCGAAGCCGGTCCTCTCGACCAGGAAATCGACCGCCTCGGCGATGCCGATCTCGCCGCGATGGAGGCGGATGTCGAGGATGATCCGGCAGGCGCGCCAGATGGCGTCGGTGTACATCATCAGCCGCCGCTCGGGCGCGGTGTCGAAGCCCTCCTCACGCATCATCTGCTCGCAGTACATCGCCCAGCCCTCGACGAACTCGGGCGCGTCGACGAGCAGCCGCACCAGGCTCGGGTGGGCGTTGGCCGCGGTCAGCTGCTGGTGGTGGCCGGGATAGGCCTCGTGGATGCTGGTGTTGTAGATCGACGCCCAGTTGTGCTCGCGCATCGCGCCCGGGTTGCCGTCGACCGACGGCGTCACGACGTACAGCCCGGACGAGCCGGCCTCGAACTTGGCCGGGCTGAAGTAGGCCGCGAAAGGCAGCACGTTGTGCAGGTAGCGCGGCGTCTCGACGACGGACAGGGACTCGCCCTCGGGCAGAGAGGCGACGTCGTGCTCGACGATGAACCGGCGCGCCTCGGCCATCGCCCGCCGGTAGCCGTCGAGGGCCCCCGCGAAGTCGGGCGGATGGTCCGACTTCACCCGGTCGAGGACTTCCTGCTCGCTCGCCTCGGCGTCGATCTCGGCCGCCACCGCGCGCCGCGCTCGGGCGTTGTCGGCGAGCTGCTGCCGGCCGATCTCGAGGATGTCGTCGGTCGACAGCCCGTCGAAGGCGCGCAGGCCGATCAGCTCGTCGTAGCGCTCACTTCCGAGCGCGAACGAGTCGTCAGCCCGGCCGAGCTGCTCGCGCAGCCAGCCCGAGTACGCCTCGAGCGCTTGGGCTGCGGTCTCGACGGCACGCTCGAGCCGCACCACCTCGCCGTCACCGTCGCCGTGGTGTTCCCGCGCCGCCGCGAGCGCGTCGCCGAACAGCTCGGGCAGCGACGCCGCCGACTGCAGCTCGAGCTCGTTCCACAGGCGCATCGGCCGCGCTCGCAGGCGAGGCCTGTGCTCCTCGAGCAGGCGCGGCGCGGCCTCCAGGCGCGAACGTATCGCAGCCAGCCGATCCGGTAGCGGACGTGCGCCGCGGGCGAGCAGCAGGAAGACGCCGTCGCCCAGCTCGTCGGCGGCCGATACCCGTCGCTCCCAGATGCGGTGGACGTCGTCGTCGAAGATCTGCCGCCGCGTGGCGAGCATCGCCAGCTCGCGCTCCACGCGGTTGGCCGGCGACAGGTTGGCCGGGTCGATCTCCTCCAGCTCGGCCAGGAAGCGGCGGCTGTCGGCGATGTCCTGCTCGATCCCCTCGGGCGTGCCGTCGGCAAGGAGGTGGTCGTAGTCGCTCAGGCCGAGGAACGTCGCCCACACCGGCTGGCGCGGCATGAGCGACCAGAAGCGCCGTTCGACGAGCGTCTCGAAGCGGCCGTCGAGGGGAGCGTTGTCGAGCACGGCGCGGCTCAGGCCGGGACCGCGCTGACCGACGGCGCCAGGTTGACCTCGGCCAGCGCTCGCCGTGCGGCGGCGAGGGCGTAGTCGATGTCGTCGGCGTCGATACCGTAATGGGTGACGGCGCGCACCTGGTGATCGGTGTAGTCGAGCATCAGCACACCCTGCCGCCGCAGCGCCTCGACGAACGGCTCGACCGCGTCGCGACGCGCGAGGCGGAACAGCACGAAGTTCGTCCGCGCTTGCCGCGGATCGAGGCCGACGACGCCCGCCAGCCCGGCCAGGCCCTCGGCCAGCCGGCGTGCGTTGGCGTGGTCCTCGGCCAGCCGCTCGATCATGCCCGCCGGGCCGTCGCGCAGCGCGATCAGGCCCGGCGCAGCCAGCACGCCGACCTGGCGCATGCCGCCGCCGAGCAGCTTGCGTGCGCGCCGCGCCCGCCAGATGAAGTCGCGGCCACCGACGACGACAGAGCCGGCCGGGCAGGCGAGGCCCTTGGACAGGCAGAAGGTGGCCGAATCGGCGCCGGCCAGCAGCTCCTTCACCGGCGTGCCGAGCGCGACGACCGCGTTGAAGATGCGCGCGCCGTCGACGTGCAGCGGCACCCGACCGGCGTGGGCGACGTCGGCGACGGCGCGCACGTAGTCGGCGGGCAGCGGCTGGGCCATCGAGTCGGCGTGGGTGTTCTCGACGATGACCAGCGCGGTGAGCGGCTCGTGGACGTCGTCCGAGCTACGGAAAGCGGCACGGATGTCGTCGAGCGCCATCCGCCCGTCGGCGTCCCACGCCACCTGGCGCATCGATGCGCCGACGACGACGGCGTAGTTGGCCGCCTCGTGGAAAACGGTGTGCGAACCCTCGGGCACGATGATCTCGCCGCCGCGCGGGACATGTGCCATCTCGCAGACGAGGTTGCCCATCGTCCCGCTGGCGACGAACAGGGCGGCCTCCTTGCCGGTCAGCTCGGCGGCCCGCTCCTCCAGCGCCTCGACCGTCGGGTCGTCGCCGAAGACGTCGTCGCCAAGCTCCGCCTCGGCCATCGCGCGGCGCATCTCCGGCGTGGGCTGCGTGACGGTGTCCGAGCGCAGGTCGACGATCCGATCGGGCATGGGAGGCCGAGTATAGGCGAGGCAGGCCGGCCATCCCGGCGGCGCAGGTGGCGCCCGGGCGTCGTGTACCATCTGTGTCTGCGCCGAGGGGGAGTACCCCACCTGAGGCGGC
>CAYRMQ010000164.1:0-4305 GCA_964425305.1 uncultured Anaerolineaceae bacterium
CAGGGCATCCACCACCGCCGCTGCCGCGGCGCCGGGTCGTGGGCTGGCGATCGCGCGGGCGCTCGCGCGCGACCCGTCGGTGCTGCTGCTGGACGAGCCGTTCAGCGCGCTCGACGCGCTGACCCGCGAGCGCTTCAACCTCGAGCTGCTCGAGCTGTGGCAGCGCACCGGCACGACGATCCTGCTCGTCACGCACAGCATCCCGGAGGCCGTCTTCCTGGCCGACCGCGTGCTGGTCCTGTCGCCGCGCCCGGCGCACGTCGTCGCCGACGTGCCGGTCGCCCTTCCCCGGCCGCGACACATCGACGCCCTCGACGGCGCCGCCTTCTCGCGCACCTCGGCGCTGATCCGGGCGCACCTCGGCGGTGCCGGCCCCGACGACGTGACGGCCGAGCGGCCCGCCGATTCCGGACGCGACGAGCTCGAGGAGCTCGGCTCGCCGGCCTGGTTCGACCCGTTCCGGAGCGAGGGCTGATGGAGCGGCTGCGAGCTGCCCTGCCGGTGATCGGGCTGGCCGTCCTCTTCGTCATCGGCTGGCGGCTGCTCGTCGCCATCGGCGACTACCCGCCGTTCATCCTGCCTGCGCCCGAAGTCGTCGGCGAGCGCCTCCTTCGCGGCTGGGCGCAGGGCACCATGACGCCGCACGCGACCGCCACACTGTCGGCCATCGCCGCCGGCTTCGCGGTCGGTGCCGGGCTGGCCCTCTTCGTCGGCTACCTGCTGGCGCGCTCGGGGCTCGCCGAGCGCCTGCTCTCGCCCTATATCGTCGCCGCCCAGGCGACGCCCATCCTCGCTCTCGCCCCGCTGCTGGCCCTGTGGTTCGGCACCGGCCTCGCGTCGAAGGTCATCATCTGCGCGCTGATCGTGTTCTTCCCGGTGGCCGTCGCGACGATGGTCGGCATCCGCTCCGTCGACGCGCGCCTGCTTGAGCTCGGCCACAGCCTGCGCGCCAACCGCTGGCAGGTCTTCCGCCATCTCGAGCTGCCGGCGGCGCTGCCGGCGATCTTCGGCGGCTTCCGGGTGGGGGTCACGCTCGCCGTCATCGGCGCGATCGTCGCCGAGTGGGCCGGCGCCGAGCGCGGCCTGGGCGTGCTGATCAACCTCGCCCGCGGCAGCCTGTTCGACATCCCGCTGATGTTCGCCACGCTGGTCACGATCGCGCTGATCGGCCTGGCACTGTACTTCGCCGTGCTCGCCGTCGAGCGGCGGCTGACCGGCGCATGGAGGTGAACGTGCTTCGCTATCTCGGGTCGCTCATCGGGGCGCTCATTCTCGCCGGCTGCAGTGTCGGTCCAGCGGCCACACCCACGCCGGCTGCCTCCACGCCGCTGACGGTCGGCCTCGGGTTCATCCCGAGCGTCCAGTTCGCCCAGTTCTACCGCGCCCAGCTGCAGGGGTACTACGCCGACGCCGGACTGGATGTCACCTTCCAGCACGGCATCGATCCGGAGCTGATCACGCTCATCGGCCAGGGCGAGGTCGACGTCGGCATGGGCGACGGCACGAGCGTCATCCCGGCGACCAGCCAGGGCATCCCGGTGCGCTACGCGGCGACCGTCTACGCGCGCTTCCCGAGCGTCGTCATCGCGCTGTCCGAGAGCGGCATCGACTCCGTCGAGGAACTGCGCGACCGGAGCCTGGGCATCCCCGGCCGCTTCGGTTCGAGCTGGATCATGCTGCAGGGTCTTCTGGCGTCGGCGGGCATGACGCCCGACGACCTGGACATCCGACTCTACCCGGACTTCGGGCAGGCCGTCGCCCTGCGCGAGCGCCAGGTCGACGCGGCGACCGGCTTCGCCAACAACGAGCCGGTTCAGCTCCAGCTGGCGGGCATCTCCACGAACGTGCTGCGCGTCGACGAGGTCACGCCGCTGCCCGGGCCCGGCCTGGTCGTCGGCGAGAGGACGCTGCGCGACAAGCCCGACGCGCTGCGCGCCTTCGTCGCCGCCACGCTGCGCGCGATGGAGGAGATCATCGCCGATCCCGAGGCCGGCCTCGAGGACGCCATCGCGACGGTGCCCGACCTGGGCACGCAGCGCGATACGCAGCGGGCGATCCTGCAGGCGACGATCGAGATGTGGCAGAGCCCCTACACTGACGAGCACGGCCTGGGCGCGATCGACGTAGCGGCCTGGGCGGAGTCGATCGAGTTCATGCGCACGCTGCCCGAGTCGGTCGTGACACCGGACCTCGCCGCCGAGCAGCTCGTGACGGAGGAGCTCCTGCCGTGACCGATCCCGAGCGACCGCGGACCACCCCCGAGGGCCACACGCCCGAGGAACCACGCCCAACAGAGCTGGGCAAGGAAGGCACGCCGGGCGCGGGCATGACGCCCGAGGTCCCGCATGCCGCAGATGCGCGGGCGATCGAGGCCGGCGAGGCGCCGCCGCCAGACGAGCCGATCGGCGAAGCGCACGGGGCGCCGGCGGCGGCCGGCCACGCCGCCGCGTCGCACATGAACACGCATGCCGCCGCCAGCGAGGACGACAATGCCCACGCCGAGCCGCGGCTCGGGCCGATCGACTGGGCGGCGTGGGGCTACGCCGCCTTCGGCGTCCTGATAGCGCTGGTCGTCGTGGCCCTCTTCTACGTGGCCATCTCCTAGAAGAGGCCGACGGCCTCGCCCGTCTCGTCGATATCGACGTGCTCGCCCGACGGGCGCGACGGCAGGCCGGGCATCATCAGCATGTCGCCGCAGTAGGCGGTGACGAATCCCGCGCCGGCGTACAGGCGGGCGTCGCGGATGGGCACGCGGAAGCCGGTCGGGCGTCCCTTCAGCTCGGGATCGTGGCTGAGCGACAGCTGCGTCTTGGCCATGCACACCGGCAGGTGGCCGTAGCCGAGGCGCTCGAAATCGGCCAGCTGCTTTGCCGCCTCGCCGGCGTAGTCGACGCCATCGGCGCCGTAGACCCGGGTGGCGATGGCCTCGATGCGCTCGGTCAGCGTGGCGTCCTCCGGGGTCAGGAAGCGAAACTCGGGCGCGCCCTCATCGGCCGCCGCCCACACCGCGCGGGCCAGCTCCTCGGCGCCGGCGCCGCCGCGTGAGAAGTGCTCGGCGACGACCGCCTCGCGGGCGCCTGCGCGGAGCGCCTCGTCGCGCACCACGTCCAGCTCCGAATCGCGGTCCGTCGGGAAGTGGTTGATCGCCACGACCGCCGGCAGCCCGTAGGTGCGGACGATCTCGATGTGGCGGGCGAGATTGGCGCAGCCGCGGCGGACGCCGTCCGGGTTCTCTTCCTCCAGCGCCGGATCGAGCGGCTGGCCGGCGACGACGTGGCCGACGCCGCCGTGCATCTTGAGCGCGCGGACCGTCGCCACGATGACCGCCGCCGCCGGGCGCAGGCCGGACAGGCGACACTTGATGTCGACGAACTTCTGGAAGCCCATGTCGGCGCCGAAGCCGGCCTCGGTGACAACCGCGTCGAGCAGCTTGAGGGCAATGCGGTCGGCGACGACCGACGAGTTGCCGTGGGCGATGTTGGCGAACGGTCCGGCATGGATGAACGCCGGCCCGCCCTCGAGCGTCTGGGCGAGGTTCGGCCGGATGGCCTCGCGCAGCAGCACCGTCATCGCACCCGCCACGCGCAGCTCGTCGAGGGTGACGGGCGAGCCGTCGTACGTCTCGGCGACGATCGCCCGGCCCAGCCGCGCGCGCAGGTCATGGATGTCGTCGGCGAGGGCAAGGATGGCCATGACCTCGCTGGCGGCGGTGATGTGCCACTCGGTCTCGCGCACGTCGCGCCGCTCGCCGAGGCCGATGAGCACCCGGCGCAGGGCACGGTCGTTGATGTCGACGACGCGCGGCCAGCGAATCGTCGCCGGGTCGATGCCCAGCGAGTTGCCGCGAAAGAGGTGGTTGTCGAGGAACGCGGCGGCAAGGTTGTGCGCCGCGCCGACGGCGTGCAGATCGCCGGTGAAGTGGAGGTTGATGTCCTCCATCGGCAGCACCTGGCTGTAGCCGCCGCCGGCTGCGCCGCCCTTCAGGCCGAAGACGGGCCCGAGCGACGGCTGGCGGATGGTCGGCGCGGCGCGCACGCCGATGTGGTTGAGCCCCTGCGCGAGGCCGATCGTCGTCGTCGTCTTGCCCTCGCCGAGGGGCGTCGGCGTCATCGCCGTCACGACGATCAAGCGCCCGTCCGGTCGCTCGGCGAGGCGCTCGACGACGCCGAGCCGGATCTTGGCCTTGTGCTGGCCATAGGGTTCGATCTCGGTGGCGCGCAGGCCGAGATCCTTGGCCACGCGGGCGATGGGCAGCAGTGCCGCCTCGCGCGCAACCTGAAGGCTCGACTTCACCGGGGGCCGCTC
>CAYRMQ010000165.1:0-4285 GCA_964425305.1 uncultured Anaerolineaceae bacterium
TTGCCGACCAGGTCGGCGCCGACGTCGGCGGCCTTGGTGTAGATGCCGCCGCCGACGCGGGCGAATAGCGCGATCGAGCTGGCGCCGAAGCCGAAACCGGCGACGACATTGGCGTCCTCGAACAGCAGCCACAGGACGGTGATGCCGAGCAGGCCGAAGCCGACGACGGTCAGGCCCATGACCGTGCCGGTGTTGAACGCGACGCGCAGCGCGGGGTTGAGTCCCTCCTGGGCGGCGGTCGCCGTGCGCATGTTGCCGCGGACGGCGATGCTCATGCCGATGAAGCCGGCCAGGCCCGACCCGAGCGCACCGCTGACGTAGGCGAGGGCAGTCCACGGCCCGAGGCCGACGGAGGCCTGCAGCGGCGCGTTGAGCTCGGCGATGCGCGCGCTGCCGAGCGCGTTGAAGTCGATCAGCGCCGCGACCAGGACGGCGACAACGGCGACGAAGATGGCCAGGATGGTGTACTCGCGGCGCAGGAAGGCCATCGCGCCCTCCTGAATCAGCCGTCCCGTCGAGCGCACCAGCTCCGGCCCCTCGTCGCGGGCGAGGACGGCGCGGGCGAAGACGGCCGCCGCCGCCAGACCGATCAGCGCGGCGCCGATGGCAGACCAAAACAGGGGTGCAGTGTTCACTCGGACCTCTGGGACTGAACTTGGGCTGCTCTAGGTTAATGCACCTGCGGGCGTGGCCACCACCGACCCGTCAGCGGCCAGCGCCAGCAGGTCGCCGGTGGCCAGCCGCCGGTAGTCGGCCGGGGAAAGCTCGAGCACCGGGCAGTGGAGGCCATCGAGCAGCTGGACGACGAGCGCGCCGATGACGATGATCCCGTCGGCTCGCGGCATGACGATGCCGGCCGGGCCAGTGCCGCGGCGCAGCGCCTCGGCCAGGACGCTGCTCGACGAGCTCGAGCCGCGGCCGCCGGGGAGGGCCAGGATCGTGCCCGCGATCGACGCGCCGCGCTGCGGATGGCGGGCGTCGACGATCTGCCCGCTGGCCAGCTCGAGCCCACCCCACAGGCTGAGCGGAGCGTCGAGGACGAGCGCCGGGCCGGTCGCCATGCCGCCGACGAGGACGCGCCCGCGGGCGCGCCAGACCTCTCGCCCCGCGGGCTCAGTCATCGAGCCACGCCGGCCGGCGGCGCACGACGCGGCCGGCGGCAGCCGACTCGAGACAGTCCTCGAGCGTGCCGAAGGCGACGTCGACGCCCAGGTTTGCCGGCGCGTACCAGGCCCACTTGGCCGAGTTCGTCATCACCGCCGCGCCGCGCGCCACGCGCAGGATCGGCGTCACGTAGGTGCACGTATCGGCGACGGGCTGGATGCCGGGTCCCTCGAAGGCGGCGCGCCAGCCACGCTCGGTGGCGGCCTGCCAGACGTCGCGGCCGGTGGCGACGTAGACCGTCACGCCGGGATGGATGGCCGTCGCCTCGAGCAACGGCGCCAGGCGCTCGAGCTCAGCGAGTGAAAGGTGCGGCGTGCCGAGGCTGACCGCGCTAAGCGCGCGCTCCTCGCTCGTCGTCGACAGCTGCTGCCACGCCGCTCGCAGATCGGCCGGGCGAAGCGCCCGGCGATCGGCGGGCGGACGGCCGGCGGTGCAGTCGGCGAGCGTCGAGGCCTCAGGCGTGACGCCAACGGCATGGTACAGCGCGACGGCCCCCGACGAGGCGGCCGCCGCACCGAGCGCCCGGAGCTGGTCTTCCGTCGTCGTCGGCGGCAGTCCGACTATCGCCGGCACCCGCGTGCCGGCGACGAGGCCGACGGCATGGCCGACCAACGCGTACAGCTCGTCGTGGTCGAATGCCGCGCTGCGCACGCCGGCCAGCTCGACGATCAAAGCCGCGCGACGTTCGGCGTCGACATGCAGGCCGGCGTACGGGACGCGGCCGGTGAGCGCGGCGCAGATGTCTATGAAGTCGCCGTAGCGGGCGGTCCTCGCGCCGAGGACGGAGTTGGCGAAGACGATCGCGTTCGACTCCGCCCACGCCACGTGCTCGCCGAAGGCCGGTCGCCGCGCGAGCTGGTATGGCGCGCACGTCCACGTCGGCCGGCAGCCGAGCGCGACGTACGCATTCATCAGCCGCCGAGCGCGCGAGCGCGTCTCCTCGTGGAGCGCGACTATCTCCGGGTGGAGCAGATCGAGCGACGACACGTTGAGCGTCGTCGGCACCGCCACTTCCCCGCCCCCGGCCGCCAGCCGCTCGGCGAAGTCGAGCCCAACCGTGCCGTGGTAAAGGCAGCCGTCGACGTGCGCCGACGTGACCGCGATGAGCCGCTCGGCCCGCTCGGCCGTGGCCAGGCCGACGACGACACGCATCGCCAGCTGCATCGCCGGACCCGCCTCGCCGGCGAGCAGCCCTCGCTCGTCGCCGCTGAGCCGGACGGCGCTCGGTTGCATGGCGCCATCGTCGCACCGTTATCCTGAACCGCGGAACACGCAGGGGAGCCGATCGATGGGGAGTGTGCGCTCGTGCGCCTGAGGATCGCCGTGCCCGTTGCCGTCGTACTGGCGGTGCTATCGGCCGGCGGCTGCAGCGACGCCGGCGAGGTGCCGACGCTGCGCCCCCCGTCGGACGCGTCGCCAACGGCCACCGCCGGCGTCCCGACGGTCACGCCGCGACCTACCCGCCGGCCGACGCCGCCGCCGTGGCCGGCGGGCTGGAACGAGGAGTTCTGCACTGCCCTCGCCAAGGTCATCGTCGCGCAGGAGCTGACCGTCGACGTGCCGCGCGCGCTGGACGAGGGCGACGAGCAGGACGCGCTGGCTCTGGCGCGCGAGCTGCGCGCGACCGCGCTCGCCGCCGCCGACCTCCTTGGCGAGGTCCCCGAGTGGGAGCCGGCCCAGCCGGCGGTCAGCGAGCTGTTGTCGCTGGTCGACATCGGCGCGCGCATCGGCCGCCAGTACGTGCGCTTCCTCGACGAGGGCCGGCAGCCCGCGCTCGAGCGCGTCAACGAGCTGCTCGACGACATGCGCCCGGTGGTCAGCGACACCAATGCCGCCCTCGCCGAACTCGGTGCGCTGGGGCTCTCATGCGAGCCAGATGGCCTCGAGCTAGAGACGCCGTGAGCACCGACCGTGAGCCCCGCGACTGTTACCGTCACCTTCCTCTTCACCGACATCGAGGGCTCGACCCGCCTGCTCCAGCAGGTCGGTGACGACTACGTCGGCCTGCTCGACGAGCATCGCCGGCTGATCACGGCCGCCGTCGAGAGGGCCGCCGGCCGCGTCTTCGGCTCCGAGGGCGACGCGCTCTTCGCCGCCTTCGAGCGCGCCTCGGCGGCGATCGCGGCGGCAGCCGAGGCGCAGAGAGCGCTGGCCGCGCACCGCTGGCCGAAGGCCGCCCAGATCCGCGTCCGGATGGGTATCCACACCGGCGAGGCGGTCGACACCGGCGACGACTATGTCGGGCTGGCGCTGCACCAGGTCGCGCGCATCAGCAGCGCGGGCCACGGCGGCATGGTCCTCGTTTCGCAGGCCACGCAGCAGCTCGCCGGCGCGCTGCCCGACGGGTTCACGCGGCGTGACCTGGGCGAGCGGCGGTTGAAGGACCTGGCCCGCCCCGAACGGCTCTTCCAGCTGGTCGGCGACGGCCTGGCCACCGACTTCCCGCCACTGCGCACGCTCGACGCGCGGCCGAACAACCTGCCCGTCCAGCTGACCAGCTTCGTCGGCCGCGACGAGGTGGCGGCGGCACGTGCCGCTCTCGCCGAGACGCGGCTGCTGACGCTCACCGGCCCGGGCGGCACGGGCAAGACGCGCCTCTCGTTGCAACTGGCCGCCGACGCCAGCGACGACTTTCCCGACGGCATCTGGTTCGTCGCCCTCGACGCGGTCAACGAGGCCGACCTGGTGGCGGGGATAATCGCTGGGACGCTCGACCTGCCGGCCGGCAGCGCGCCGCCGCTCGAGCGCATCGTCGAGCACCTGCGCGACAGGCGGGTGCTACTCGTGCTCGACAACTTCGAGCAGGTCATCGACGCGGGGGCGAGTGTCGCCCACCTCCTGCGTGAGCTGGCCGGGCTGAAGGTCGTCGTCACCAGCCGCGTCGTGCTGCGCGTCTACGGCGAGCGCGAGTTCCCGGTTCCACCGCTCGGCCTACCGCCAGTCGGGGCCAAGCCGACCGCCGAGCGGGCTGCCCGCGCCGAGGCCGTCCGGCTGTTCGTCGAGCGCGCGATGGCCGTCCAGCCCACCTTCGCCCTGACCGACGACAACGCCGCGGCCGTCGTAGACATCTGCCTCCGCCTCGACGGGCTGCCGCTGGCCATCGAGCTGGCCGCGACCCGTA
>CAYRMQ010000166.1:0-4278 GCA_964425305.1 uncultured Anaerolineaceae bacterium
GGCCCGACCTGGCGCACCTCGGCCTCCAGCCATGGCCGGCAGGCGCTGACCTCGTAGGCGTTGGGCTTGTCGTGCAGGCGGCGCTTGCCCGGGGCGCCGGAGCGATCGACCGTCCGCTTCCACTTGAAGTGCTTGACGACGTTGGTCACGTAGGCCAGCGAGCGGTCGATGCCGGCCGCCTCAAGCGCGGAGTCGAGCAGCTTGCCCGCCGGACCGACGAAAGGGTGGCCGGCGACGTCCTCCTTGTCGCCCGGCTGCTCGCCGACGAGCATGATCTCGGCGCCAACCGAGCCCTCGCCGAAGACGGCCTGCGTGGCGTTGACGTAGAGACCGCAGCCCTGGCACTGCTGGACCGCCGTGCGCAGCTTCGGCAGCGACTCGCGCGCCGGCAGGAAGTCCGCTGCAGAGCCGGTACCGCGCGTCTCGTCGGCATCGCTCACGCCGGCGATCGTATGGCGGCCACGATGATGGACGCCTACCCTGTGGCCGCGCCGCCGTATCAGTGACGTTTGGCTCTTGCCCGATCCCATGGCGCGGGGCACCATGCCCGCGGAGGTGCAGCCATGCGTGTAGTCCGTGCCATTCTCATCGCCCTGTTGACGGCGTTCCTGACAGCCTCGGGCGTCTACTTCCTCGTCGTCCGGCCGAAGGTCCGCAGCTGGGGCGTCGACCCGGCCGAGGCGGCGCTGCCGCTGCCCGGCGACGACGTGATCCCAGAGCCGTCACATGCCGAGACGCGCGGCATCACCATCGACGCACCGCCGGCGATCGTCTGGCCGTGGCTCATCCAGATGGGCTACGAGCGCGCCGGCTGGTACAGCTACGACGCGCTCGACAACCGCGGCGCGAGCACCGACCGCATCCTGCCCGAGTACCAGGCGCTCAACGAGGGCGACATCATGCCGACCCATCCCGGCGGCGGCTTCCTGGTCAAGAAGGTCGAGCCCGAGAGAGCACTGGTGCTCTACATGGACACCGATCTCGTGCGCAGCCAGGCCGAGCAGGCCGAGAAGGAGGGCAGGTCCGAGCTGCCCACGCCGGGGCTGAAGATGAGCGGCTCGATGATGGCGGCGTCGTACCCCGAGATCTCGGCCTCGTGGGCCTTCTACCTGCAGCCAACGGATGACGGCAGGACGCGGCTGATCGAGCGGTTTCGGGCGCGGACACCCGGTCGTGGGCCGGCCAATGCGGTGCTCGGCGAGATCATGGGCACGGGCATCGTGCTGATGACGCGCAAGCAGATGCTCGGCATCAAGGAGCGCGTCGAGCGGCAGGTGGCGGCGCAGCCGGCCGAGGTATCCGTCTAGCGGAGGCCGCCGCTAGGGGTTCGGGCCGGCCTCCGACTGCCAGAACTGGTACAGCCGGTCGACCTGGCCGGCGTTGCCGCTTGCCAGCGTGAAGATGTTCAGCCGATCGTCCGTCCAGTAGATCGTCGGCGTGCCGCCCGTGTCCATGCACAGCACCCGGCCGGCGGGCTGCTGGTTGATCGAGTAAGAGCCCTCGGCGGGCCAGGTCGCGTCGTCCGAGCAGGTTCCGCTGTCGCGCTCGACGCCGCTCAGCAGCACGAAACCGTCGTACGTCTGGTTCATCGCCGTCGCGTCGCCGAACAGGTAGTAGATCGCGACGATGGTGCCGTCGTCGACTGAGCACGTGGCGAGGGCGATGGCCTCGGGATCGTCGACCGCCACGCAACCCTCGCGCACGTCGGCGGGGATGTGGCTGAGCAGTTGCTCACGGCCGCCGGTGGCGGGGCTGGTCGCCGGCGTCGGCGTGGCCAGGTCGGGCGTGGCCGTCGGCTCGATCGGCGTCGGGCTCGGTGTCGGTTGGTCGGGCGTCGGCGTGATGACGAAGGGTGTCGGCGTCGGAAGCCCCGGCGTCGGGCTGCCCAGGCCGATGCCCGGCGTGCCCGCCGGTGCGAAGGGGCCGAGGCCGAGCGCGTACATGGCACCGACTCCCAGCGCGAGCAGCAGGCCGACCACGAGCAGGCCGACGACCACGGCCGACGGACCGCCCTTGCGCGGCGGCGGCGGATAGCCGTAGCCGGGCGGCGGGCCGTAGCCGGGTGGTGGCGGCGGGTAACCCGGCGGCGGTCCACCGTACGGCGGCTGGCCGGGTGGCTGTTGTGCGCCGTAGGGCGGCCCACCATATGACGGCCCACCGTACGGCGGCGGCTGGCCGGGTGGCTGCTGTGCGCCGTAGGGCGGCGGCGGGGGCGGCGGTGGCGCCATGTCGACGCGGGTCGCGTCGTCGTCGGGCGGCCTGCCAGGCGGCGGGGGAGGCGGTGGCGGAGGCTGCTGTTCCGGCGGGGTGGGCTCCGGCGGCGGGCTCGATGGCGGCGGCGGCGCGCCCTCGGCCTCCATGTCGCGGGCGGCCTGGTCGTCCTGGGCCGCCTCGTCCTGGCGCGGCTTCTCGTCGCTCATCTGGCCCCGATGGTAGTACGTACGGCAGCCCGCCGCTCATCTTGACTGTTAGAACATTTGTTCTATCATCGCTGCATGACGGCGGACTCCGCGCCTCCTCTCGCCAGTGCCCTCGCCCGGCTCGAGGCGCGCTGGGGAAGCGCCGCCGTGCGCATCGGCACGGGCGGCGGAGCCGGCGCGACGGAACCGCCGCAGCCGTCGGACGGTCGCCCGCAGGTCAGTGGCGCGCTCGCCCTGGCGCCCACCGCCGAGCCCGCGCGCCCGCCTTCCGACGGCGTCCTCTCGACCGGCTTCACCCGCCTCGACGAGCTGCTCGGCATGGGCGGCCTGCCGCGCGGCGCCAGCGCCTCGTTCCGCGGCAGCCATTCCAGCGGCAAGACCGCCCTCGCCCTCCACTGTCTGGCCCAGGCGCAGGCGGCGGGCGCGATCGCGGCCTTCCTCGATTTCTCGCGCTCGCTCGATCCACTCGAGGCGGCCAGCCGCGGCGTCGACCTGCGCTGGCTGCTGGTCGTCCGCCCGCAGAGCGCGGAGGAGGGCTTCGACATCGCCGCGACGCTGCTCGCCGGCCGCCAGATAGACCTGCTCGTCGTCGATCTTCCGCCGCGCCTGGCGGCCAGGCACGAGGCTGCTCTGCGCCGGCTGGCTGCCCACGCCCGCCGGCAGGGCATCCGCCTGATCGTGCTCGAGCCGGCAGTCGTCGGCCGGCCCATCCACGGCGCGCTGGCCGAATCGGTCGCGCTGCGCCTCGAGCTCGAGCAGCGGGCATGGCTGCGCGCCGGGCGCGACGTCGTCGGGCGGCGCTTGTCGGTCAGCGTGGCCAAGAACCGCTTCGGTCCGCCGGGCCGGGCGGCCGAGCTCGAGATTCGCTACCTGGCAGACGGCGAGCACCAGCCGGCAGCCGACCGATTTGGCAAGCCGGACGGCTGACGCTCACCCCGGCAAACCCAGCAACCAACTTCAAATTCGCCGATGCGACTGCTGTACCTCGATTGGCCCCATCTTCCCTTCCGCATCGAGGCCGCCTGCGCGGAGCTGCCCGAGCTGGTGGTCATCGGTGGCCAGCCGTGGGAGGAGGGCAGCGTCCTCGATCACAGCCCCGCCGCCGGCCGTCTCGGCGTGCGCCGCGGGCAACCCCTCGGCACGGCCCACCGCCTCGCGCCCGAGGCGCGCTTCCTGGCCGCCGACGGCGCGGCGTATGCCCGCCCGATGGCGGCGGCGCTCGACGCGCTGGCCGCCTTCACGCCGTCGGTCGAGGGCGAGGCAGGCGTCGACAGCGCTCATTTCGGACGCGTCCTGCTCGGCATCGACGGGCTCGAGCGGCTGTGGGGCGACGAGCCGAGGCTGGCGCGGCGGGTACGGGACGCGGTCGCGCCGCTCCTGCCCGGGCCGCCGCGGATGGGCATCGGCAACACCCGTTTCGGGGCGCAGGTGGCGGCGATCAGGGGCGACGGGCTGGGCATCATCCCGGCCGGCGAGGCGACGGCCGAGGCGGCGTACCTGGCGCCGCTGCCCATCTCGCTGCTGCCCGCCGGCGACGAGATCCGCCAGCGGCTGCGCGTCTTCGGGCTGCAGCGCGTGGGCCAGTTGGCGGCGTTGCCGCGCTCGGCGGTGGTCGCCCGCTTCGGCGAGCAGGGCGGCGTGCTGCACGACCTGGCGCGCGGCCTCGATGGCCGGCAACTGCGCCCGCGCCGCCCGCTCGAGAAACTGCGCGCGGAGGCCGAGCTGGACCCGCCGGCCGACGAGATCGAGCCACTGCGTTTCGTGCTGCGCCACCTGTGCGGGGCGCTGTGCGAGCAGTTGGCGGCGCGCGGGGCGGGCTGCTCGGCGGCCGTCCTCGAGCTCGGCCTCGAGTGCGTGG
>CAYRMQ010000167.1:0-4278 GCA_964425305.1 uncultured Anaerolineaceae bacterium
CCCGAGTTGCTCGGGATGCCGTGCTTCCGCAGCCCGGAGGCGGCCTGGTTGGTCGTGCCGGCGAAGAAGAGGCCCGGGACGCCGACGCTCTCCCAGAGCGGGGTCAGCGATGGCAGCTTGCCCTGGGCGAAGGTCGCCACCCCAAGCTCGGGAAGGTCGCGCAGCGGCACCCGGAAACCGGTAGTGGCGATCGCCGCGTCGGCGTCGTAGCTGATCCGCCGGCCGTCGGAGACGAGGTCGAGGTGGATCCGGAAGCCATCGCCGAGGCGCTCGATCCGATCGGTTCTGGCGTTCATGAGAAAGACGCCGCCGGCGAGCATGGCGTCCTCGTAAGGCTGGACATAGCGGGCCCGCACGCCCGCCAGCGAGTGCTCGACGACCGACAGCTGCGCCGGCCGCGGCGAGGTCAGCACGATCTGCCGTGCCCACTGCAGGAGGCCGTTGGCGAGCTCGAAGGCGGAGTTCTGCTTGCCGATGATCAGCACGCGCCTGCCCGCGTATGCCTCCGGAAGCTCAGCCTCGGCGTAGTGCGGCACCTGCTCGATGCCCGGCGTCGTCGGCCGCCACGGCTCCGCCATGCCGATGGCGAAGACGGCCACCTGACAGCTGTAGTCGCCGTCACTGGTGGTGAGTACGAAGCGTCCGTTGTCGGCCTGCCGGGTCGACTCCCAGGTACATCCGTACCGCACCGTCACCCCCGCCCGGGCGGCGAAGGCAGCGAGGTTGCGCTCCATTTCAGGCCGGGAGGGATAGGCGGAGCTGCCGTCCATCAGCGTCGGCATGATGGCGCGCAGCCGGGGATCATCTGAGACAAGGCTGTTCCAGTCGTACCACTCGTAGGCCGGGCTGCCGCGCTCGACCGGGGCGTGCAGCTTCGTCCAGCTCAGCAGGCGCTGGTAGAGCGGAAAGCGACGGAACATGCCTCCCGGCGAGGGGTCGGCCGAGATGGTGGCGCGCCCGATCCCGAGGCGGTCGAGCTCGTGCGAGACCTGCAGAGCGCCGGGACCGCTGCCGACGACGACCACGGGGTACTCGCCGGGCGGAAACGGTCGCTCCGGGCTCGTCTCCGTCGCCATGCCCCTCAGGCGCTGCGATCTGCGGTCCGGTCGGCCTCGGAGGCCTCGGCCGCGCGAAGCCGGCGCGCCAGGACGACCAGCATCCGATACATCACCGCCGGGTATTCCTGGAGGAACGTCTGGAGGTCACCGCCGGCCAGCACGAAGCAGCGGAGCGCCCGGGTGGCCGTGACGTCCGCGATCGGCGGCCGGCCGAGCAGGAGCGACATCTCGCCGAAGAAGTCGCCCCGCGACAGCGTCGCCACCTCGCGGCCGTCGATACCGACGCTCGCCTCGCCCTCGGCGATGACGTAGAAGTTCGAGCCGCTGATTCCCTGTCGAAGCACGCGCTCCCCCGCGCCGAAGCTCACCTCGTCGAAGATGTGGCTGATCGCTTCGAGCTGTGTAGGGGTCAGATCGGCGAACAGGGTGATCGAGGCCAGGAGGTCGGTCGCCTCCTCAGTCGCCATTGACCGATGGTACGACCGGGCCGCAAAGAGGCGCTCTCGGCGGGCATTCGGTCGCTCGCTTGTACCTGCTCCTCGCGGCGGTCTGGGTTCGGCCCACGATCTCGTCTACGTGGCCGCGCATGGCGTGGCCGGACATCGGCGCTCGCTGGAAGCATCCGGCCAGCGCGGCTCTCGGAGTCAGAATCCACCCGATCTGGCGCACCTGAGAGTCACGCGCTAATGCTCACGGCAGTGCTTCGCCCGCGAGTATGGGATCCCCGCCGTGGTCGGCTGTGGCGACGCCACGGCTCGCCTGCGGACGGGCATGCGGGCTCGCCTCGTGCCACCCCTAGTAAGGGATGAAATCGTCGCCCTCGAGCTTGAGGAACCGGCCCTGCGGGAGCAGGGACGCGACATACGCGCTCTCCTCGCCTTCAGAACCACGATCAAGGACCAAGACGGGCACCCGAACCATTGTCAGCAACGGGTGCAGGTCAATCTTTGCCCACGCCCGGTTGTAGGCGGCCGCGGCCTGCGCGCTACCCGTTCGTCGCATCCAGTGGGCATAGAACGAACGGCTTCGGCATTGCCCGCCATCAACATCTCATGACCGGTAAAAGTCCATGCGGCGGACCTGCGGATGACCTGACACTCGCCGCCCGGTCGTATCCTGCCTCAGTGACACCGGAAACCCGCTACACCCGTGCCGGCGACGTCCATATCGCCTATCAGGTGTTCGGCGAGGGGCGTGTCGACGTCGTGCTGGCGGACCAGTGGTTCAGCAACATGGATGGCCAGTGGGACGTGCCACCGCTCGCCGAGCTTCGGCGGCGCTTCGCGTCCTTCAGCCGGCTGATTATGTTCGACCGGCGCGGCATGGGCCTCTCCGATCCGGTGGCCATCCAGTCGCTGCCCTCGCTCGACGCCTGGATGGACGACCTGCGAGCGGTAATGACCGCGGCCAGCAGCGACCGCGCGGCGCTGATCGCGAACATCGGCGGGGCCATCACCAGCCTCGTGTTCGCCGCCTCCCACCCGGACCGGCTCAGCTCGCTGGTCATCGTCGACGGCTTCGCCCGCGTCCAATCGGCGCCCGACTACCCAGCCGGCATGCGCGACGAGGAGGTGGAGCGAGCGCTCGACCTGATCGAGCCGAACTGGGGCCGCGGGCTGATGCTCGACATCTTCGCGCCGAGCATGCGCGGCGTGCCTGGGCTGCGCGAGACGTGGGCGCGCTTCGAGCGCATGGC
Organism: uncultured Anaerolineaceae bacterium; assembly: GCA_964425305.1. GTDB lineage: Bacteria > Chloroflexota > Limnocylindria > Limnocylindrales > CSP1-4 > JALYGJ01. The sequence goes on from CAYRMQ010000167.1 coordinate 2,755, forward strand.
CACAAGCCCCGGCAGCGCGCGGGCGATCGTGGGCTGGATCTTCGACAGTGACGTGCGCACCTTCCTGCCCACCATCAGCGTCCCGACGCTTGTGATCCAGCACCCGGAAGGGAAGACGTTCCCGCCCGCGCTGGGCAGCTACCTAGCGGAGCACATCCCGGGCGCGAAGTACGTCGAGCTGCCCGGGCCGGATCAGCTCATCTGGGCCGGCGACCAGGCACGCACGGTCGCGGAGATCCAGGAGTTCATCACCGGGGTGCGGCCGATGCACCCCACCGACCGCGTCCTGGCGACCGTCCTGTTCACCGACATCGTCGACTCGACGCGGCGGGCTGCCACGCTCGGCGACCACGCCTGGCGCGAGCTCCTCGGCACTTTCGAGCGGCTGTCGGGCCAGGTAGTCGCCGCGGCGTCCGGGCGGCTAATCAAGTCCACGGGCGATGGAATCCTCGCCATCTTCGACGGGCCGGCTCGCGGCGTGCACGCTGCCCGCGAGCTATCGGTCCGTTCTCGGGAGCTCGGCTTGCCGATTCGAGCCGGCCTCCATGCGGGCGAGGTCGAGGTCAGTGACGACGATGTGGCAGGGCTTGCGGTGCATATCGGCGCACGAGTTGCCAATCTTGCTTCGATCGATGAGGTCCTTGTCACGAGCACCGTGAAGGAGCTCGTCATCGGTTCCGGGATCGAGTTCGAGGACCGCGGCAGCCGGGCGCTCAAGGGAGTCCCGGGCCGATGGCGCCTCTTCGTCGTTACGAAGAGCTAGGTGCCATCATGGCGAAGATGTCCTGACCCCGACGATGACCTGACCCTTCGGCGGCTGGGCTGCTGATCGCCGGCGGGGTGCATGGTGGGTGACACTGGAGCGAAGCCAACACCAGTGGCCACTTCGAATCGTGCGACACGAGGAGTGGCTTGCGGCAGCGATGGCGAGGTCAGCGTGAACGACCCCGATCTCATCGGCCTGCATGAAGCGAACGAGCGGATCGAAGTCTTCACCGTCGACCAGTCTGGTGCGCTTCGGCGACCGACGGGAGCCCTCGACCAACGACGAGGAAGAAGGTGGTTGCCCAATTCGGCCCAGATCCACTCGGAACCGGCTCACATCGTCGGCGATGGATCTCAGGGCTCCCCCAGTGGACAACTGCTACTGGGCGTACTCCTGCGCGTGCTCGCCGCGATCCTTCGCGACCGTGCGATCGATGATGTCCAAGGTCTCCGCCACTGATCTGCCATTCTCCTCAGCGGCGGCTTTCACGTCCTCGTATGTGATGTTCGCCTCACCCATCTCGAGGTGCGCGTCCATGCACCCACAGGTCAGACACATTTCGGCCTCCATCCTTTCTCTGACGAGCCGGCGATGTGCAGAACAGGTGCCACGCGGCGGTTCCAGTCCACGCCCTGCCTTGCTTGCCGCGCCTGGGCGCTCCAACTGTCCCTGACGATTCCGGTCGCCCGATTCACCATCCGGTCCAAGCGGTCGGCTCAGGTCACGCGCTGTCGGCTGACGTGTAGCTGCCTGGGCCC
>CAYRMQ010000168.1:0-4210 GCA_964425305.1 uncultured Anaerolineaceae bacterium
GAGGTGGTCGGCCAGGAACTGCACCGGCGCGACCAGCACCGACCGGTGGCCGGCCGCCGCCAGCTGCGGCATCAGGTCGGCGAAGTCCGGCTTCATCCACTCGCCCGGCTCGTGGCCGGCGCTCTGCCAGCAGAAGGTCCAGCGCCCGCGCGGCAGGCCGGCCCGCTCGGCGACCAGCGTCGCCGTCTCTTCCAGCTGGCCGAGGTAGTCGGGTTCCTGCTCGGCCACGCGGCGGGGGAGGGAGTGGGCTGTCAGCAGGACCGGCACCGCCGCGCGCTCGTCGGCCGGGAAGCGGCCCAGCCCATCGGTTATGCGCCGGGCCAGCGCCTCGACGAAGGCGGCCTGGCGGTGCCAGGCGCCGGCCATCACGAGGTCCGGCGCACGCTCGGCCAGTTGCGCCCGGGCATCCTCCACCGCCCGCCTGTACCCGCCCATCAGAAGCGGCGAGTACTGCGGCGACATGACGATGCCGACGACGTTCCGCACCCCGGCATCGGCCATCTCGGCGAGGGCGTCGGCGATGCTCGGCGCCGAGAAGCGCATCGCCGCGCGGACCATCGCCGCTCCGCCGAGTCGCTCCTCGAGCGCCGCCGCCTGCGCCTGCGTGATCGCGATCAGCGGCGAGCCGCCGATCACCTCGTAGCGCCGTCGGAACTCGGCGACGACCTCGTCGGGCACGTCGCGCCCGCCGCGGACAGCCCTGATGTAGCGCGGCACGTCGGCGAGCGACGACGGCGAGCCATAGGTCATCAGCAGCACGCCGAAGACGTCTGCCGAGCGGGTCATCGGGCGCTCTCGTCGTGAACGAAGTCGACCAGCCGGTGCAGGATGCCCGGGTCGGAGTCGGGCAGCACGCCGTGGCCCAGGTTGAAGATGTGGCCCGGCCGCCCGGCCGCCCGGCGCAGCACGTCGCGCGCGCCCTCTTCGGTCGGGTCCCAGCCGGCCAGCACGCGCACCGCGTCGAGGTTGCCCTGCACGCCGCGATCGAAGCCGACGCGCTGCCAGGCGACGTCGAGCGACTGCCGCGCGTCGATGCCGATCACGTCGCCGCCGGCGTCGGCCATCGGCTCGAGGAGCGCCGCCGTGCCCGTGCCGAAATGTATCGTCGGGACATCGGCCAGTGCGGCGAAGATCGTGCGGACGTGGGGCTGGACGTAGCGCTCGTAGTCGGCCGGCGCGAGTGCACCGACCCACGAGTCGAAGAGCTGGACGACCTGCGCCCCGGCCGCCAGCTGTGCGCGCAGGTAGCGCACGATCGTCTCGGACAGCTTCGCCATCAGCGCCTGCCACGCCTCCGGCTGGCGGTACATGAACGCCTTGGCCAGCGCGTACTCGCGCGAAGGCCGGCCCTCGATCAGGTAGCAGGCGAGCGTGAACGGGGCGCCCGAGAATCCGATCACCCCCGCCCGCCCGGCCAGCTCGGCCGACACAAGCCGGACGGCCTCCATCACGAAGCCGACGTCTTCCGCGGGCTCGAACAGGCGCAGCCGCTCGACGTCGGCGGCTGACCTTACCGGGTTGTGGATGATCGGGCCGACGTCAGGCTGGATCTCGAGCTCGACGCCCATCGGCTCGAGCGGCAGCATGATGTCGGCGAACATCACCGCCGCGTCGACGCCGAAGGCCTCGATCGGCATCAGCGTCACCTGCGCGCACAGCTCGGGCGTCTTGGCCAGGGTCAGGATGTCGTAGCGCTGGCGCAGCGCGCGGTAGTCGGCCAGGCAGCGGCCGGCCTGGCGCATGAACCAGACCGGCGTCGCGTCGACCGGCCGGCGGTGAGCGGCGGCGAGGAAGCGCTCCTCACCGGTCATCGGCACGACGGCCGTGCCCGTCACGCGTGCGCCTCGCGGAAGGCGCCCCGCGCGGCGACCAGCGTCTGGCGCAGCTCGGTGTCGGCGTGGGCGGCCGACACGAACCACGCCTCCTGCTGCGACGGGGGCAGCATCACCCCGCGATCGAGCATGGCGTGGAAGAAGCGCGCGAAGCGGGCGTCGTCGTCGAAGAAGACGGTCAGCATCGAGCCGACGCGCGCCACCTGCACCGACAAATCGGCCTCGTGGGCGGCATCCTTCAGGCCGGCCTCGAGCACCGAGCCGTAGTCGTCGAGCCTGGTGTACACCTCCGGCGTCAGGCGCCGCAGCGTGGCCAGCCCGGCGGCCATCGCGAGCGGGTTGCCGGCAAGCGTGCCCGCCTGGTAGACGGGTCCGTCGGGCGCCACGACGGCCATCACGTCGGCACGCCCGCCGTAGGCGCCGACGGGCAGGCCGCCGCCGATGATCTTGCCCAGCACGGTCAGGTCGGGCCGCACGCCGTAGCGCTCCTGCGCTCCGCCGCGCGCGACGCGGAAGCCGGTAACGACCTCGTCGAAGACGAGCAGCGCGCCGTCGGCGGCGGTCAGCTGGCGCAGTCCCTCCAGGAAGCCCTTGGCCGGGCGGACGACGCCCATGTTGGCGGCCACCGGCTCAACGATGACGGCCGCCACAGATCGGGGGTTGTCGGCCAGCAGGTTGGCCACGCTGCGCAGGTCGTTGTAGGGGGCGACGAGCGTGTCGGCGGCCGTCGCGGCGGTCACTCCGGCCGACGTCGGGCGACCGATGCCGGCGGCGCCCGAGCCGGCGCGCACGAGCAGGCCGTCGGCGTGGCCGTGGTAGCCGCCGGCGAGCTTGACGACCTTGTCGCGGCCGGTGAAGCCGCGCGCCGCGCGCAGCGCCGACATCGCCGCCTCGGTGCCGGAGTTGACGAAGCGCAGCCGCTCGAGGCTCGGCATCGCCTGCGTGATCGCCTCACCGAGCGCCACCTCGAGCTGGCTCGGAGCGCCGAAGCTGGTGCCCTTCTGGGCGGCGCGGCTGATCGCGGCGACGACCTCTGGGTGGGCGTGGCCGAGGATCATCGGGCCCCACGAGCCGATGTAGTCGATCAGCTCGTTGCCGTCGGCGTCCCATAGCCGGGCACCCTGCGCCCGCTCGATCACGCGCGGCGAGCCGCCGACGGCGCCGAAGGCGCGCACCGGCGAGTTGACGCCGCCCGGGAAGAGGCGCGCGGCGCGCGCCATCATCTCCTCCGACCGCCGTGTACCGGGCGAGGTTTTCACGAGCCGGCTCCGCCGAGCATGGCCAGGATGTCGCCGAGTGGCCGGTGGACGCCGGTGATGACCGGCGTGTCGCGCACCGTCGCCCGCCGTGCCTCGGTCTCGCGCAGCTCGCGCACGAGGTCCTGGTAGGCGGCCAGGTCGTCGGTCTCGTAGGCGACGACGAACTCCTGGTCGTCGATGCCGAACGAGTAGGCAAGAAGCTGGCGCACCTGCGGGTAGTGGTGGCCGATCTTCATGTGGCCGCCCATCTGGCGCTGGCGCTCGTCGGCCGGCGTCAGGTACCAGTCGGTCGACTTGACGAAGGGGTAGACGGCGAGGTAGCGCGAGCGGTCGCCCTCGAACAGGCTCTGCTCCTGGCTCGTCGGACGCTTGACGTACTGGCTTGGCCTGGTCATGCCGACGAACGACAAGCCGGTGGTCAGCCAGCGCCCGACGCCCGAGCGCAGCAGGTCGGCGGCCGTCTCCTCCACGTCCTCCAGCCGCTCGGCCATCCGCCACAGCAGCAGGTCGCCCTCGGCGCGCAGGCCGATCGTCGAGTAGCTGTGCTGGCGGAGGCGCTGCTCGGTGCGCTCGGCGGCGGCGCAGAAATGGGCGACGTCGTGGGTCCGCTGCGTCGCGTCGAGGCGCCGCCAGGCAGGATCGAGGCGCAGCAGCCAGGTGTGGACGAAGCCCTCGCCGCTCACCGGGCTGCCTCGTCGCGCAGCCGGCGGGCGACGTCGGCCGCGGCGTAGGTGATGACGATGCCGGCGCCGGCGCGGACGATGCCGGTCAGCGCTTCGATCGTGGCCCGCGGCCCGTCGAGCCAGCCGCGCTCGGCGGCGGCGGCGATCATCGCGTACTCGCCCGAGACCTGGTAGGCGGCCACCGGCAGGTCCCAGCGGGCGCGTGCCTCGGCCACGAGGTCGAGCTGCGGCATGGCCGGCTTGACGAGCAGGATGTCGGCGCCCTCGGCGGCGTCGAGGGCCATCTCGCGCAGTGCCTCGTGGCGGTTGGCCGGGTCCATCTGGTAGCCCCGCCGGTCGCCGAAGGCGGGCGCGGAGTCGGCGGCCTCGCGGAACGGCCCGTAGAACGCCGAAGCCGCCTTGGCCGCATAGGCCATCACCGCCGTATCGGGTTGAC
>CAYRMQ010000169.1:0-4209 GCA_964425305.1 uncultured Anaerolineaceae bacterium
AGCTCGGCGCCGTCGAGCTGGGCGCGGACCTTGTCGCGGGCCAGCACGATCTGCTCGACCTCGATCTCCGACAGGCCGGCGGGCATCGACACCACGTCGCGCAGCCGGCCGTTGACCTGCACCGGCAGCTCGATCTCGTCGGCGGCGACCAGCTCCGGCGAGTAATCCGGCCACTGCTCGCGGTGGATGGAACGCCACTCCTTGCCGGCGGCCGCCAGGCGCCGGCTCCACAGCTCCTCGGCGATGTGCGGCGCCAGCGGCGCCAGCATCAGCAGCAGCAGCCGTATCGCCTCGTCCCACTCGTCGGTGCGCGCCACCTCCGTCCCGCGCAGGCGCATCAGCCGGTTGGTCAGCTCCATCAGCGCCGCGATCATCGTGTTCCAGTGGAACGAGGCGTGGTCCTCGTCGACCTTCTTCAGCGCGCGGTGGGCGTGCCGGCGCAGCTCGACCGCCGCCGCCTGCACCGTCTCACCGCCGGCCAGCCGGCCGGCGTCGGGATCGCCCGGCTCACGACCGTGCGGATCCAGCACGATCGTCCAGACTCGGCGCAGGAAGCGGTGGACGCCCTCGATGCCGGTCGGGCTCCACGGCCCGCCCTGGTCCCACGGCCCCATGAACATCAGGAAGAGGCGGACGGTGTCGGCGCCGTAGCGCACGATCAGGTCATCGGGATCCTGGACGTTGCCGCGTGACTTGCTCATGCGCTCACCGTCGTGGCCCAGGATCTGGCCCTGGTTGAACAGGCGCAGGAAGGGCTCGCGCTCCTTGACCAGGCCCATGTCGTTCAGCGCCTTGGCAAAGAAGCGCGAGTAGAGCAGGTGCATGACCGCGTGCTCGGCGCCGCCGGTGTACTGGTCGACGGGGCACCAGCGCTCCTCGCGCTCCACGTCGATCGGGCCGTCCTGCTTATCGGGCGACAGGTAGCGCCACCAGTACCACGACGAGTCGACGAACGTGTCCATCGTGTCGGTCTCGCGCCGCGCCGGCTCGCCGCAGCGCGGGCATGTCACGTTGATGAACGACTCGTCGTGCGCCAGCGGGTTGCTGCCGGCGGTGCCGTAGTCGAAGCTGTCGGGCAGCACCACCGGCAGGTCCTCGTCGGGCACCGGCACGATGCCGTCGCGCGGGCAGTAGATGACGGGAATGGGCGTGCCCCATGGCCGCTGGCGGCTGATCAGCCAGTCGCGCAGCCGGTAGCTGACGGCCGGCCGGGCCAGCCCGCGGCGCTCCAGCTCGGCGACCATCGCCCGCCCGCCTTCGTCGGCCGGCATGCCGTCGAAGCGGCCGGAGTTGACCAGCACCTCGTCGGTCCTATGGGCGACGTATGCCTCCTCCAGCGCGGCATCGGCCTCCGTGCCCGGTGCCGCGACCACGCGACGGATGGGCAGTCCGGCCCAGCCGGCGAACTCGAAGTCGCGTTCGTCGTGGGCGGGCACGGCCATGATCGCGCCGGTGCCGTAGCCGGCCAGCACGTAGTCGGCGACCCAGATCGAGATGCGTTCGTCGTTGATCGGGTTGACGGCGTGCGAGCCCAGCGCCACGCCCGACTTCTCGCGTTCGGCGTTCAGCCGGTCGATCTCCGACTTGCGCGCCGCCTGCGCCCGGTAGGCGTCGACCTCGGCGCGGCGGTCGGGATGGGTCAGCGCGTCCACCAGCGGGTGCTCCGGCGCCAGGACCATGAACGTCGCGCCGAAGAGCGTGTCCGGCCGGGTCGTGAAGACGCGGATCTCATCGCCGCCGGCGACGTGCTCGTCGGCGGCCACGGGGAAGGCGATCTCGGCCCCCTCCGAGCGCCCGATCCAGTTGGTCTGCATGACCTTGATCGGCTCGGGCCAGTCGATCGCGGAATGGTCGAGCAGCTCGTCGGCGTAGGCCGTCTGGCGGAAGAACCACTGCTCGAGGTCACGCTTGGTGACCGGTGCGCCGCAGCGCCAGCAGACCCGGTTGGCGCCCTCGACCTGCTCGCGCGCCAGCACGCCGTCGTTGGGGCACCAGTCGACCGGCGCCATGGCGCGGTAGGCCAGGCCGTTCTCCAGGAAGCGCAGGAACAGCCACTGGTTCCAGCGGTAGTACTCCGGCTCGCAGGTGACGACCTCGGCGCTCCAGTCCCAGGCGGCGCCCATCGTGCGCAACTGGCGGCGCATGTTCTCGATGTTGCGCATCGTCCAGTCGCGCGGCTGGACGCCGCTCTTCATCGCGGCGTTCTCGGCGGGCAGCCCGAACGCGTCGAAGCCGACGGGCATGAACACTTTGTAGCCCTTCATCCGCCGGTGGCGGCCGATCGCGTCGGTCGGCGTCTTGACGTACCAGTGGCCGATGTGCAGGTCGCCCGACGGGTAGTCGTACATCGTCAGCAGGTAGAACTTCGGCCGGCTGGTGTCGTCCAGATCGGTCCGGTGCATGCCCAGCTCTTCCCAGCGCTGCTGCCAGCGCGGCTCGATCTCGGTCGGCTGGTAGGGCTCAACGCGCGCGCGGCGCTGGCTCGCCGGGGACTGGCTCGCCGGGGAACCGGTCGTCTGCTTCCTGGAACGCTGGTCAGTGGTCATGGCACGGTCTCACGCAAGGGGACGGACTCGGTGGGCAGGTGGGTGCGGGCCGCGCGACGCGCTATGCGCCGGCGACCCCGCTAAGGCCGAGGCGGGCCGTGAGGAGCGTGTTTGGAACCTGCCTATGCGCCATGGTGCCGCACATGATAAGCGATGACCCTCGCCGCGACGGCGAGGGTCGAGTCGTGGGCGCCGTTGTGGTGGAGCGACGGGGGCTCGAACCCCGGACCTCCTGCATGCCATGCAGGTGCTCTCCCAACTGAGCTATCGCCCCGCGAGCCGACATTCTAGCAGCAGGAGGCCGACAGCCCCGCCGCTGGGCCGCCCTGATACGTCCCTGCCTGAGTCGGCTCAGAGGGGAACGTTGAGTGCTCCCCGGGCGCTTGTGGGATATACCAACAACTCGGCTCGTACCTGGGCGTTGGGTGGCTCGGCTGGCCCGCGAGCCGGCCGTTGGTGCGTGATACCCACGAGCCGGACGTGAGAAGCCGCCTGGAGGCGGTCGCCGGCCTGCTTTCGGGCGGGGTTGTGGGTACCAGCCACAAAGGAACGCAAGAGTGGGGCTGTCGGACGCCGCGCGGCCCGGTTCGCGCTCCAGTTGTGGGATATGCCCACGGCTCTGACGGCCGCCCCCATCCCCCGGTTGTCCTGGCGGCACGGCCGACACGCCGATGACGATCAGCTTCGTGGCGTCGTAATAGCATCCACTGCGTGCGGATAGACCTCAACAGCGACGTCGGCGAGAGCTACGGGGCGTGGGTGATGGGCCAGGACGAGGAGCTGATCCCGCTCGTGACGTCGGTCAATATCGCCTGCGGCGCTCACGCCGGCGACCCGCTGACGATGGCGCGCACCGTCGCGCTGGCGTGCGCCGCCGGCGCAAGCGTCGGCGCCCATCCGGGATATCCCGACCGCGAGGGCTTCGGCCGGCGCGACATGTCGCTGACGACCGACCAGCTCGAGGCGAGCCTGCTGTTTCAGCTGGGGGCGCTGGAGGCCTTCTGCCGCGACGGCGACGTCCAGCTCCGCCACGTCAAGCCGCACGGCGCGCTGTACAACCGGGCGGCGCGCGACAGCGGCGTGGCGCGGGCGATCGCACGAGCAGTGCGCCGCTTCGACCCGCGCCTGCTGCTCGCCGGGCTGGCCGGCTCGGTGCTCCTCGACGCCGGCCGGACCGAGGGCCTGCGCGTCGCGGCCGAGGCGTTCGCCGATCGCGCCTACGAGCCCGACGGTACGCTCCGCTCCCGGCGCCAGCCCGACGCCGTCCTGCCCAGCCCGGAGGCCGCCGCCGAACAGGCGGTCTCGATCGTCGCCCTCGGCCGCGCCGTAGCGCACGACGGCAGCAACGTCTCCATCCGCGCCGACACGCTGTGCATCCACGGCGACACGCCGGGCGCGCCCGACTACGCCCGTGCCGTGCGCGACGCGCTGCAGGCGGCCGGCGTGACGCTCGCCCCGCTCCACCGTGAGTGACGAGCACAGATCAACCGAGGCCGACCGACCGCGCATCAGCCTGTTCGGCGATTCAGCCCTGCTGGTGACCTATGGTGAGCGCATCGACGCGCGCCTCAACGAGCGGGTTCACGCCTTGGCCGGAGCCGTCCGCCGGGCGCGCGACCGTGGCGCTGCGTGGGGCGCGCCGGTGCCTGCCTACGCCAGCCTG
>CAYRMQ010000170.1:0-4079 GCA_964425305.1 uncultured Anaerolineaceae bacterium
AACACCACCGACTCGGCGGTGCGGGTCACGCACCTGCCCACCGGCATCGTGGTCGCCATCCAGGACGAGAAGAGCCAGCACAAGAACAAGGCCAAGGCGATGACCGTCCTGCGTGCGCGGCTGCTCGAGTTGGAGCAGCGCAGGACGCACGAGGCGGAGGCCGAGGCGCGCCGCAGCATGGTCGGCACGGGCGAGCGCTCGGAGAAGATCCGCACGTACAACTTCCCGCAGGACCGCGTCACCGACCACCGCATCAACCTGGACGTGCACAACCTGCCAGCCGTTCTCGACGGCGAGCTGGACCGGCTCCTCGACGGGCTGGTCACGCTCGACCAGGCCCAGCGCCTGGCGCACTTCGAGACCGCGGCGACGACCGGCGCTGCGCGCTAGTCTGGCGTGGTACACGCCGACCGAGTGACAGCGTCGGAGGCCCGACATACCGATAGCCGCGCAGCCAGCCTGCAGCCGTGACTGACACCCGCCCCGCGCGCCTGGTGCGCGATCCGGACGACATGTTCGCCGACAAGGCGCCCGCGCAGCACGTCCACGTCCAGCGTGCGACCGACCTGACGGGTGTCCACGTCCTCAAGCACGACGAAGACTTCCTGCTCTCCGACGCGTTCGGCGACGTGCAGGACGATCGGCGCGGCCTGGGCCTGTACCACGGCGACACGCGCGTGCTGTCGCTCTACGTGGTGCGCGTCAACGGTGTCCGACCGGTGGTGCTGCGCGCCGGCAGCGCGGCCAGCTACCGAACCACCATCCAACTTACCAATCCCGACCTGCTCCACCCGCAGCTGGCCAACGGCGGCGAGATCGTGCTGCGCCGCCACTCGCTGGGCATCGTCCGCGAGCGCGTCCTGTCGCACGGCCTGGTCGAGCGGATCCGGCTCGACAACTTCACCGGCGGCCCCGAACGGGCGCGGCTGACGCTGCTGCTCGACGCTGACTACGCCGACATCTTCGAGGTGCGCGGCGTCGTGCGCGCGCGGCGCGGGGAGCGCCTGCCCAACGAGGGCTCGGGCGAGCGGCTGAGCCTCGGTTATCGCGGGCTCGACGGGCGTACCTGGCACACCCACGTCTGGCTGTCGCCGAGCCTGGCGCCGCTCGACCCGCGCACGCGCGTGCAGGCGACCGGTGAGCTCTCCTCGGAGGAAGGCGCGCCGACCAGCGTGGAGCGCATCCCCGAGAGCGGCATGGTCCTGCTCGAGCGGGACTGGACGCTGCCGCCGGGCGGGCACGAGACGCTGGAGGTGCGCGTCTGGGCCGAAGTCGACGAGCCGGCCGCGGCCGGCCGCCGGCGGTCGCCGTCGAGCGCGGTGGCGCCGCCCGCGCCGCCCGGCCCGCCAGCCTTCGACGAGCAGGAGCCGGCGGCTGCGCACCGCGCCTGGCGCAGCGGCTCGGCGACTATCGAGACGAGCCACCTCTTCGCCGAGCGGGCGATGAGCCGCGCGCTGACCGACCTGCGGCTGCTGCTCAACAGCGGCCCGGGCGAGGTTGAGCGCTACCTGGCCGCCGGCGTGCCGTGGTTCTCGTGCCTCTTCGGCCGCGACTCGATCATCGCCAGCCTGCAACTGCTCGCCGTGCGGCCCGACGTGGCCGCGCAGACGCTGTCGATCCTGGCCCGCCTGCAGGCGCACAAGGTCGACGAGTGGCGCGACGCCCAGCCGGGCAAGATCCTGCACGAGCTGCGCGGCGGCGAGCTGGCGCGCGCCGGCGAGATTCCGCACACGCCGTACTACGGCACGGTCGACGCCACCCCGCTGTGGCTGATGCTGCTCGACGAGTACCACCGCTGGACCAACGACGACCAGCTCATCGACCGCCTGTGGCCGAACGCCCTCGCCGCGCTGCGCTGGATCGAGGAATTCGGCGACGCCGACGGCGACGGCTTCGTCGAGTACGAGCGCCAGTCGAAGCGCGGCCTCGCCAACCAGGGCTGGAAGGACTCGTGGGACTCGATCCGAAACCGCGACGGCACCCTTGGCCAGCCGCCGATCGCGCTGGTCGAGGTGCAGGGCTACGTCTACGCCGCGCGCCTCGGCCTGGCACGCCTCGCGCGGCTGCGCGGCGAGGCCGAGCTGGCGCAGCGCCAGGAGGAGGCCGCCGAAGCGCTGCGCCAGCGTTTCGAGGAGGAGTTCTGGATGCCCGACGTGGGCGTCTACGCCCTTGCCCTCGACGGCCGCAAGCGGCAGGTCAACGCCGTCGCCTCTAACGCCGGCCACGCACTGTGGTGCGGCATCGCCTCGCCGTCGCGCGCGGCGAGCGTGGCCGGCGTCCTCACCGGCGAGGGCATGTGGAGCGGCTGGGGCATCCGCACGCTGTCGAGCGAGACCGTCGGTTTCAACCCGATCGGCTATCACCTCGGCACGATCTGGCCGCACGACAACGGCATCTGCGCCGCCGGCTTCGCCCGCTACGGGCTGCACGACGCCGCACGCAAGGTGGCCGGGGCGATGCTCGAGGCGAGCAGCCACTTCCGCGACGCACGCATGCCCGAGCTGTTCTGCGGCTTCGAGCGGGCCGGCTCGCCGCTGCCCGTGCCGTACCCGGTCGCCTGCTCGCCGCAGGCGTGGGCCGCCGGCGCGCTCTACCACCTCGTCAGCTCGATGCTCGGCATGCGTCCCGACGCGCGTGCCAAGCGGCTCGACCTCGTCGCGCCGTCGCTGCCCGAGTGGCTGCCCGACCTGCGCCTGCGCAACCTGCGCGTCGGCGAGGCAGTGGCGGACCTCGCCTTCACGGGTGACGGCACGATATCTGTCGAGGTGCTGCGGCGCAGCGGCGAACTCGACGTCGTCGTTCGCCTCTAGCGTGCGCCCATGAGCGGCGGCCGCGTCGGGGACCTGCTGCGTGGCGGGACGCAACGCCTGCGCGAGGCCGGCTCCGAATCGGCGCGCCTCGATGCCGAGCTCCTGCTCGGCCACGTGCTGCACGTGGATCGTGCGTCGCTGCTGGCTCATCCCGAGGCGCAGATCGGCCCCGAGCAGGCGCGCGCCTACGACGCCGCGCTCGACCGGCGGGCGACCGGCGAGCCGGTGGCCTACATCCGCGGCCTGAAGGAGTTCTTCGGCCTCGCCCTGTCGGTCGACGGCCGCGCGCTGATCCCGCGGCCTGAGACGGAGCGGCTAGTCGAGCTTGCTCTCGATGAGCTGAGCACCGTGCTGACGGCGCACCCGCGGCCGGAGGCGGCCCCGCCGCTGCTGGCCTGGGACGTTGGCACGGGCGGCGGCGCCGTCGTCGTCGCGCTGGCTGTCGAGTCGCGCCGGCGCGGCTACGGTCGGGACGTCCGCTTCCTGGCCACCGACGCCTCGGCCGACGCCCTCGCGCTGGCCGTCGAGAACGCCGTCTCGCACGGCGTCGCCGACGTCATCGAGTTTGCCCGCGCCGACCTGCTCGAGCATTCCCTGCCGGGATTCGCCGACCTGATCGTCGCCAACCTGCCCTACATCCCCAGCGCCGACGTGCCGCAACTGCCGGTCGCGGCCAGCTTCGAGCCGAGCTCGGCCCTCGACGGCGGACCCGACGGCCTGTCCGTCATCCGCCGCCTGCTCGCCCAGCTGCCGGGCGTGCTCGCCGCCGGCGGCACGTGCCTGCTCGAGATCGGCGCCGAGCAGGAGGAGGAGCTCCGGCGGGCGGCCGAGCACGCCGTTGCGGGCTGGCCGCTGCGCGTCGAGCGCGACCTCAGCGGGCTGCCGCGCGTGGCGGTGCTGGGGCGACCGGGGATCGAGCCGTGACCGCCCAGCGGATTGCCGCCGCAGACGCTGCGGCGATCGACAGGGCGGCCGAGATCCTCCGCCGCGGCGAGGTCGTGGCCATTCCCACCGAGACGGTCTACGGCCTCGCCGTCCTGCCCACCGATGCGGGCCTGCGCCGGCTGGTGGAGGCCAAGCGGCGCTCGCAGGAGAAGGGCATCCAGCTGCTCGTCGACTCGCTCGACCAGGTCAGCGAGATCGCCGAGACCACGCCCGCTGCGGCCCGCCTGGCGGAGCGCTTCTGGCCCGGGCCGCTGACCCTCGTCCTGACCCAGCGCGCGGGAGCCAGTCTGCCCGACCTGCTCACCGGCGGCCGGTTGACCGTCG
>CAYRMQ010000171.1:0-4015 GCA_964425305.1 uncultured Anaerolineaceae bacterium
CCGCCCGTCCACCAGTGCATTCTGCGGCACGCCGTCAAGCGCCCGAGTTAGCGGAGCTGAAATGAAGGCCGCACCTGGCGTACGGCCGCCTGATCCGGGAGGCGCAGCACAGTGGCCGGACGATGGACTCAACGAACGGCCGCGATCCCGACGATGGCCAGCGGCGACGGACCGAGGGCGACGTGACGGGCCTGGCGCCGGTGCAGGTCGCGCTGGCGCTGCTCGTCGTCTTCCTCGGACTGCTCGCGCTGTGGGTCGTCTGGCCGATCCTCTTCGGCTGACCGCGCCGACTTCGGCTGACCGCGCCGACTTCGGCTGACCGCGCCCAGACCGCCCGACGAGCCTCTTCAGCCGCCCTGGCGGTAACGCTGGGCGGCCTCGGCGCGGTTGCGCACGCCGAGCTTGTGCAGGATGTTGCTGACGTGCGTCTCGACCGTCCGCGGCGAGATCGTCAGCGCCTGCGCGATCTCGCGGTCGGTCAGCCCGTCAGCGAGCATCGCCAGCACGTCGTTCTCGCGCGGGCTGAGCAGCATCAGGTCGCCCTCGCCGACGGCCGCGCCGGTCCGGCCGCGACGGGCCAGCTCGGCGAAGTGGCGCAGCGCGCGCGCCGCAAACCTGCGTGACATGGCCAGCTCGCCGCGCTGCGTGCCGCGCAGCGAGCGGAGCAGCGCCTCCGGGCTGAGGTCCTTGGTCAGGTAGCCGGCCGCGCCGCGCGCGACAGCGTCGAGGAGGTCGCGCTCGGAGGCCGACACGGTGAGCATCACGATCTTGGTCTGAGGGAGGCGCGGCGCCAGCTCCTGCACGAGCTGAATGCCGTTCATACCGGGCAGGTCGATGTCGAGCAGCAGCACGTCGGGCCGCAGCACGGGCGCCAGCGCGAGCGCCTCCTCGGCCGTGGCCGCCTCGCCGACGAGCTCGACGTCGGGCGCGGTGATCGCCTGGCGAACGGCCGAGCGCACGAGGGCATGGTCGTCGACGAGCATCACGCGCAGCTTGCCTCCGCCGATCTCGCTCACGCCGCCACCTCCGATACCGGCACGGTCAGATGCACCCCCGTCCCGCTGCTCGGCTCTGACACCACCCGCAGCTCGCCACCCATCAACCGCGCACGCTCCTTCATGCCCTGCACGCCCAGCCCGTCGCCGCTCGTCTCGTCCGGCCTGAAGCCGCGTCCATTGTCGATCACGCTGAGCACCAGCGTACCGTTCGCCACCTCGGCGCTGACGCGCACGACCGTCGCGTCGGCGTGCTTGCGCACGTTCGTCAGTGCCTCCTGCAGCACGCGCAGCACTTCGGCCTGCGTTCGCGGTGGCAGGGATGGCGGCAGGTCGGCGGTCGCGAAGTCGGCGCGCAGGCCGGATTGGCTGCCGAAGTCCTCGACGGCCTCGGCGAGCAGGTCGTGCAGCGGCCGCTCGCGGTCCAGGCCGGTGCGCATCGTCACGACCGCCTGGCGCGCCTCGCCGATGGCCGCGTCGAGCGCCCGCGTCACCTCCTGCGCGAGGTGGCGGTGCGCCGCGGGGACATGCGGCACGAGCCGCTCATGCTTGAGCTTGGCGAACCACAGGTCCTGCGCCAGTCCGTCGTGCAGCTCTCGCGCCAGGCGGGTGCGCTCCTCGAGCGCCGCCCGCTCCGCCTCTGACTGGCGCAGCCGGTCGAGCGCGGCGTAGGCGCTGCGCAGCGCGCGCAGGTCGGAGCGCGACTCGGAGGTGATGCCCAGCAGCAGCACGCCGAAGAAGGCCAGCCTGATGGCGTCTGTCGTCGTGACGAGGCCGGTGTACAGGCCAGGGTAGAACAGGAAGTGCAGCTCGGCGAAGGCGGCCAGCAGGAGCGCGACGGCGAGATAGCCGTCGAGGACCGGGCCGTTACGCAGGTACGAGCGGCGATAGAGCAGCGCACCGATCAGGAACAGGCCGGCGACCGTCGCCTGCAGTCCGATGGCGATACCGGTCGCGCCGGCGACCGCCGACTGGCGCGTCGCGGTCTCGATCATCTGCTGGATGCCCTCCGGTCCGACGAACGGCGGCAGCAGGTCGCGGATCGGATAGAGCACGACGGTCAGCGCCGACAGCCCGAGGAGCGGGATGAGCAGCGTCCGGCGCGTGCGCGGCACCCGCCGCAGATGGCCGGTCGCGGCGACGCCACCGACGACGAGCAAGACGGCGGCGACCAGGCGCGACGCGCCCCAGACGTAGAAGGGCAGCTGCGACTGCTCGACGCGCCCGAGCGTAAGGTCGAGCGGGTCGTCCCAGCCTCGGACGACGACGACGACGTTGACGAACGTGACCCACACCATGACCAGGAAGGCGCTGCTCTGGAAGAGGCCTGAGACGCGGCCCGACTCGCGGTAGCGGGCGAGGGCCAGCGCGGCTAGGCTCAGGCCGGCGACGACGATCAGCGAGTTGGTCGTGACGTCGAGCGAGCGATCGGTGAAGGCGAACCCGAACGACGGGTCGAAGAGCAGGATGGCGGTGACCAGCACCATGCCCGCGCCGACGGCCATGAGGACGATGTCCAGCCGTCGTATCGCGATCCGATCGCGCCCCTCGCGAAGCCGGTCCATGCGATGGATGATAGGCCGCGCGCCGCGGGCGTGGCCGCCGACCGATGGTATGGTTCGGACAAGACGAGAGCCGGACCGCGCCCCAGCGCCGATCCGGCTCCGTCACGCTTGTCAGCTCACCCCGCCGTGTAAGGGTGGCGACAAAGCTGAGATTTTCTAGTGGTGTCGAAGACAGTCACCGACCGGCCCCGACAACACATACGATGCCTGCTCGCCGTTCGTGCGTATATCCGAGGAGCTACGGAATTGACTACGTACTGGGCCATCCGTACACGGATTTCGCCGGCGTTGCACTCCTGCCGGCCGTCGTTGCACCGGCCGGGCGTGCGCCGATGACCGCGCACGCATGACTTCGCGCACGCACGAGACAGCTCCGGCGTGGCTGATCTGGGCCGCGCTGATCATCGTCTATGTCGTGTGGGGCTCGACGTACCTCGCCATCCGCGTCGTCGTCGAGACGATGCCGCCGCTCCTGTCGGGGAGCGCCCGCTTCATCGTCGCCGGACTCGTCATGTACGCGGCGCTCGTCGCGCGCGGCGGTCCGGGCGTCGTGCGCCTGACCCGCCACGAGCTGTTGGGCGTGACGTTCGTCGGCGTGGCCCTGCTGCTCGGTGGGAACGGGCTGGTCATGCTCGGCGAGCGCGACGTCCCGAGCGGCCTTGCCGCGCTGGTCATCGCCATCGTCCCGCTGTGGGTCGTCCTGCTGCGACTGCTCTTCCGCGAGCACATCCGTGCGGGCACGCTCGTCGGCGTGCTGGTCGGCTTCGCAGGCGTCGCCGTGCTCGTCCTGCCCAACGGCGGCACGGGCAGCGTCGCCCTGGTCGGCATGCTGATGCTGATCGTGGCCGGCGCCAGCTGGGCTGTCGGCTCGTACTACTCGCGCCGCCTCGCGCTGCCGCGCGACCCGCTCGTGTCGACGGCGGCGCAGATGATCATGGGCGGCATCGCGCTGGCTGTCGCCGGCGCGCTGACCGGTGAGATCGGCCTGGTCCAGCCGCGGCTCTTCTCCGGAGAGTCAGTCCTGTCGCTGCTCTACCTGGTGGTCTTCGGCTCGCTCGTCGGCTACACCGCCTATACCTGGCTGCTCCAGAACACGAGCATCTCGAAGGTGTCGACGTACGCTTACGTCAACCCCGTCGTCGCGCTCTTTCTCGGCTGGGCGATCCTCAGCGAGGAGATAACACCCGCCATTGCCGTCGGCGGCGCGATGATCGTCGCCGCCGTCGGGCTCGTCATCCGGACCGAATCACGGCCGAGCGAGGACGCCGGCGCACTCGAGGCGCCACCGGCGCAGGTGGCACTTCCGGACGAAGCGAGGCCTGCCGTCGAGCGGCAGGCCTGAGCGGCGTCCGCCGACGGCGGCCGGTTTGGTCAGCCGCTGCGCGTGACGGGCGGGACGTCCTCGTCCGGTTTCATCTCGGGCTGGCCTTCCTCGGTGCGCGGCAGGCTGTCGCC
>CAYRMQ010000172.1:0-3913 GCA_964425305.1 uncultured Anaerolineaceae bacterium
CAGTGACCTCTTGCATGTCAAGCAAGTGCTCTAACCAGCTGAGCTAGCCGCCCACAGCGAAGTCCGCGACCTAATCGTAGCGCATCCTAACGGACGATCTCGAAGGCCCTCTCCTTCTTCTCTCCAAAGCGGTAGACGGCGAAGTCGTCGTCGAAGCTCGCCGCACGGTATATCCCGAGACGCAACATCACGGCGAAGCTGGTCCGGTCGACGATCGAGAAGTCTTGATCGCCGAACTGCTGGCCGATGCCCCAGGCCCGCTCCAGATCGGCGCTGCCGACCGGCTCGAGCCGCGCCGCACCGGCTCGCAGGCCCTGCCAGAAGCGTTCGGCCGCGTGGCGCGACACCCGCCGCTGCAGAAGCAGCCAGACTTCGATCAGCACGTGGTCGGTGGTAAGCAGAGCCTCGCCGGCACTCAATATCGTCGCGGCCCGCTCGTGACTCTGATCGCCTCGATCAGCTCCGGCATAGAAGACTGAGCTATCGACGAAGAGCGTCACCGGCGCTGGTGGAGCGCGTCGACCGCCTCTGCGATGTAGTCGTCCTTGTCACGTGCGATGTCCGAGCCACCGCTGTCGCCAAGAGCCAGGATGGCCGAAACGTCCGCGTGGAGCAAATCCTCGCGGAGATCGCGCGCGATGAGCCGGCGAACGTACTCGGCGAGGGAGATCCCGAGTTCGCGCGCGTGCTGCCGGGCACGTCGGTGCTGTTCGGGATCCAGCGTGATCTGGGTGCGTTGTGCCATGATGGCACCATCATAACAACGGCGTCTACTAGCGCCAGTGGCGCGCGGCGGCGCGCTGGAGTGCGCCGCGGCTGGGGGCGCGGCCGGTGAGACGCAGCAGAATGCCCGCCGCCAGGCCGGCCAGGAAGCCGCCGACGTGGGCGAGGTAGGCCACACCCGCCGTCTGCTCGGTCATCGCGATCTGGCCCAGCCCGTTGATGAACTGGAGCACGGCCCACATGCCGATGACCAGCACGGCCGGCACCCACATCGCGATGTAGAACAAGACGACCAGCACGCGGTTGGCCGGGAACAGCACCAGGTACGTGCCGAGCACGCCCGAGATCGCACCCGAGGCCCCCACCAGCGGGATGAGCGAGTCGGGCTGGACGAAGACGTGGGCGACGGTCGCGACGATGCCCGCGCCGAGGTAGAAAAGAACGAAGGGCAGGTGGCCCATGGCGTGCTCGACGTTGTCGCCGAAGATCCACAGGAAGAGCATGTTGCCGCCCAGATGCAGCCAGCCGCCGTGCATGAACATGCTGCTGATGACGGTCAGGTAGACCGGCTCGGGGCTCGGGCCGAGGACGAAGGAGCCGCCCGGGACGTTGACGCGGCCACTGATGTCCTCGCCGCTGGTCAGTTCCGCGGGCACCGCCGCCCAGGCATAGGTGAAAGCCTCGTCGGGCAGCTGCAGGAAGACGAAGACGATGACGTTGATGGCGATGATCGCCAGCGTCACGAAGGGCGGGCCCTTGCCGGGGATGTTCTCGTCCTGGAGGGGCAGCATCGTGCCTGGCAGCCTAACGCCCGCCGGACCTTCTCGCCATGGCGCGGCCTTGACGCTCGCGACTATCCTCGCCGCAGCGATACGCCCCGTCCCGGTCATCGGAGGAAAGCGTCCTGGCCTGCCGGCTCCGCTTCGCGCCCATGCTCGCGCTCGCGCTCGCGCTCATGAGCACGCCGACTGCCGCCGGCGCCGACGCCGACTACGCGCAGCTCTACGTCAGCGAGCTGATCGTCGGCCGCCAGCCGATCACCTCGCTCGCGCCGACTGCCCCGCCGCCGCCGTGCAGCGACACCGCCTACAAGCTGAGCGGCGGCCGCTGGACGACGACGCTGGGCTGGTACTTCCGCGCCGGATCGACGCCCGCCGGCCTCGTCCGTTCGACTGTGCGCGACGTCTTCAAGCGCTCCTACACCAACATCACCAGGGCGCGCAACGACTGCGGCCGCGCCGACCGCGTCAGCGCGACCGTCAAGTACCTGGGCAAGACGACGGCAAAGCCGAGTTGCAAGACGCGCGACAAGCGCAACGTCATCGGCTTCCGGTCGCTTCCCTCCGACGTGCTGGCGCGTACCTGCTGGTGGGTGACCAACGGGCGCATCATCGAGGCCGACATCCAGGTCAACAACGCCTTCTCGTGGGCGACCTCGCTGAGCAGTTGCCGCTTCCAACCGATGCTCGAGGCGGTCGTCACCCACGAGGTCGGCCACGCCTTCGGCCTCGGCCACGTTGGCGAGAAGAACCACGGCCGCCTGACGATGAGCACTCGCCTCGACGGGCTGTGCGACAACCAGGAGGCCTCGCTCGGACTGGGCGACCTGCGCGGGCTCGAGAAGCTGTACTGAGTGGCCGCCACGGCCTGTACTGAAACGTAACCCGCGCGGCCTTGCCATCTGTCGGCAGGTGGCCTAGCCTGACCCGCCTGATGACGTGTCGCCAGGTCTGGACGGGCTGCTGCACCTGTAGCTAGGCGGGAGGAACTTCCTACCGCCCGGCGCCGAGCGCCCCGACATGATCGGCGCGCTCGAGCCCACCGGCCTCCTTCCGCCGTCATGACCGTCCTCTTCAGCCGCGCACGTCCGGAGGTTCGATTGACCATGACCGTCAGCCAGTCCACCACCACGTCAGGTGCCCTCGTCGACGTCGACTGGGCGCGCGAGCACCTCGACGACCCGAAGGTCCGCTTCATCGAGGTCGACGTCGACACCAGCGCCTATGACACCGGCCACCTGCCCGGCGCGGTCGGCTTCAACTGGACGACACAGCTCAACGATCCCGTGCGCCGCGATCTCGTATCGCGCGACCAGCTGCAGGAGCTGCTGCGCGACGCCGGCGTCGACGACGACACGCTGATCGTTCTCTACGGCGACAACAACAACTGGTTCGCCGCATGGGCCTACTGGCAGCTCCGCTATCACGGGCTGGACAATGTCCGGATCCTCGACGGCGGCCGCAAGAAGGTCGAGGCGGCCGGCCTGCCGCTGACGACCGATGCGCCGTCGCACGCGCGCGGCAGCATCAGCCTGCCGGCGCGAACCAACGAAGAGATCCGCGCCTACCGCGACCAGGTCGTGGCGGCCACCGCCGACGAGCGGCTCGGCCTCGTCGACGTCCGCTCGCCGGAGGAGTACCGCGGCGAGCTCGCCGCGCCGGCGCACCTGCCGCAGGAGGCGGCCCAGCGCAAGGGCCACATCCCGAACGCGGTCAACGTGCCGTGGGGCGCCGCCGTCGCCGACGACGGCACCTTCAAGCCGGCCGACGAGCTGCGCCAGATCTACGGCGACAAGGGCATCACGCCCGACCGCGAGATCATCGCCTACTGCCGCATCGGCGAGCGCTCCAGCCACACCTGGTTCGTGCTGTCCGAGATCCTGGGCTACCCCAGCGTGCGCAACTACGACGGCAGCTGGACCGAGTACGGCTCGCTCGTCGGCGTGCCGATCGAGGTCGGCGACCCGCGCAGCTGAGTCGGCCACATAGCGAGCAAAGTTCGGCCCCCGCTGCGGCGGGGGCCGAAGAGTGTTCGAGCGTCGAACTGGCTCGAGCGATCAGGGAGGAGTCAGGCCGAACTCATTCTCGAGCCAGTCAAGGTCGTCCGGCCGGTCGACGCGATAGCCGCCGCCGTTGCCCGTGCAGTACGGGCTGACGCCGAACGAGTTGACGGCCACGATCGTGTCCGTCCCCTTCTCGAAGACGGGCCCGCCGGAGTCGCCGTAGCAGGTGCCGCCCTGGTGCGGCTTGCCGTTGTTGTTGGAGAAGACGGCGGCGATGCCGGGACCGAGCCCGAAGACGCCGGTGTAGTCGACAAGCATCGATTCAGCCGTGTTGCGCGTGTCGCCGCCGGCAATGAAGACCGGTCGGATCAGCTCGAGGCCGTAGCCGACGATCGTGAAGCGCGACTT
>CAYRMQ010000173.1:0-3838 GCA_964425305.1 uncultured Anaerolineaceae bacterium
CCAGACCGAGGTTGGCATCACCTTCATCTATGTCACCCACGACCAGGAAGAGGCGATGACGATGTCGGACCGGATCGCGGTCATGCGCGCCGGCCGGATCGAGCAGCTGGGCACGCCGGACGAGCTGTACGAGCGACCGCAGACCGAGTTCGTCGCCGGCTTCCTCGGCGTCAGCAACCTGCTCGACGGCGAGGTCGACGGCGTCGACGGCGAGGTTGCCGCCGTACGCCTCAGCGACGGCACCGTCCTGCGCGTGCCGGCGGCGTCGCTCGACGGCATGCGCCGGGTCCGCGTTGGCGTGCGACCCGAGAAGCTGAAGGTGACGGCGGGGGAGTCGACCGCGACGGACACGGCCACCAACTGCCTCATCGGGCGCGTGCTCGACGCCAGCTATGTCGGGGTCAGCACGCAGTACCTCGTGCGCACCGGCGACGGCCAAGTGCTGACGGTCTACTCGCAGAACCTCGAGACCAGCGGCGCGTCGGAATTGCTCGCCACCGGCCAGCCGGTCTGCCTGACTTGGAAACCACAGCACACGTTCGTCATCCCAAGGAGCGAGACATCGCAATCGCAAGGAGGAGGAGTGAGTGATGCTTAGGCAGGACGACTCGATCGATCCGGGACAGCGAGCGATGCAGCGGGCCCTCGCGCGGGCCCTCGCCAGGCGGCGCATCTCGCGTCGCCGTTTCCTGCACGGCAGCGTGATGGCCGGCACGGCGGCGACGCTGGCCGCCTGCGCCATCGCCCCGCAGGCGACGCCCACAGCCGCCCCCACTGCCGCGCCGACGCCAACTCCCGGGGCGACGCCCGGCACGACACCCGGCGTGACGCCGGGCGACACGCCGCAGCCAACGCCGCAGCCAACGCCGGGTGAGCCGGCTGGCCAGCTCGACTTCGCCAACTGGCCGCTCTACATCGACATCGACGAGGAGACCAACGCCTACCCCACCCTCGAGAAGTTCACCCAGGAGACCGGCATCCAGGTCCGTTACAGCGAGGACATCAACGACAACGAGGAATTCTTCGGTCGCATCCAGCCCGATCTCGCCGCCGGCAATGCGCCGCTGTACGACCTGATCGTGGTCACCGACTGGATGGTCGAACGGATGATCCGCCTCGGCTACCTGGAGGAGCTCGATCATCGGCTGCTGCCCAACTTCGCGGCCAACGCGCAGGATCTCTATCGCGATCCGTACTTCGACCCGGGCAACCGCCACAGCCTGACCTGGCAGGGCGGCATCACCGGCATCGGTTACTTCCCCAAGCACACCGGCCGCGAGATCACGACGTTCGACGACCTGCTCGACCCGGCCTTCGCCGGCCGGGTGGGCATGTTCAGCGAGATGCGCGACACGATGTTCATGGCCCTGCTCTCGCTGGGCATCAATCCTGAGAACGCAACCGTCGACGATGCCCGTCGTGCACAGGAGAAGCTGCTCGAGGCCGCCCAGCGCGGCCAGTTCCGTGCTTTCTACGGCAACGACTACTACGACCAGCTGGCCGCCGAGAACCTGGCCATCTCGATGGCCTGGTCGGGCGACATCAGCCAGATGAAGCTCTACGACAACGAGGACATCGAGTTCGTCGTGCCCGACTCGGGCGGCAACATCTGGGCCGACAACATGTGCGTCCTGCGCCGGGCGCCGCATCCGGTCGACGCGCACATGATGATGAACTTCTGGTACGAGCTCGAGAACGCCGTCCCGCTGACCGAGTACATCGGCTACTTCAGCCCGGTGGTCGGCGTCGCCGAGCAGGTCGCCGCCGATGCCGAGGAGGCACGCGCGGAAGGCGACGACGAGTGGGCCGATGCCCTCGAGGTCATCTCCGCGACGGCCTTCCCCGACGAGGAAACGCTGGCCAAGGTATTCCCGGGCAAGATCCTCGACGAGGCCGAAGAGCGTGAGTGGAACGACCTGTTCAACGCTCTGGTAGCGGGTTGACGCGCTGAGGTCCGGGAATTGAGCGCGTGACCGCTCGCCTTCGACGGCTCGCGCCGTACCTCTTCCTCCTGCCGGGGGGGCTGTGGCTGGCCGTCTTCTTCCTCGTGCCGCTCTTCATCATGGCGTCGGTCAGCCTCCAGACGGGCACGCTCGGCACCGGCTTCGAGCTGACGTGGAACTTCGGCGTCTACCCGCAGGTCATCGATCAGTACTCGCCGCAGTTCGTGCGCTCGCTGATCTACGCCGTCATCGTCACGGGCCTCACCCTTGCCATCGGCTATCCCATCGCCTACACGATCGCGTTTCGTGGCGGGCGCGCCAAGAACATCCTGTTGCTGCTCGTCATCCTGCCGTTCTTCACGGCCTTCGTCATCCGCACGCTCAATTGGCGGCTGATACTGGCCGACAACGGCTTCGTGCTCGGCACGCTCAAGGAGCTCGGCTTCCTCCAGCCGGCATTCCAGCTCATCGCCACGCCGGTGGCTGTGATCAGCGGGCTGACCTACAACTTCCTGCCGTTCATGGTCCTGCCCCTCTACGTCGCGCTGGAGAAGATCGATCCGCGCTTGATCGAGGCGGCCACCGACCTGTACGCCAGCAGACTGCAGGCCTTCCTGCGCGTGACCCTGCCGCTGTCGATGCCCGGCGTCTTCGCCGGCTCGCTGCTGGTTTTCATTCCGTCGGTCGGTGACTTCGTCAATTCGGCGCTGCTCGGCAGCCGCGACACGACGATGATCGGCAACATCATCCAGCGCCTCTTCCTCAACACCAATGCCTACCCCGAGGCGGCCGCGCTCAGCTTCGTTCTCATGGCGGTCGTGCTCATCCTCGTCGGCGCCTACGCCCGCGCCGTGGGCGCCGAGCAGCTCACCCGCGGATGAGCGCGCCCGTCGTACCCATCGCGCGCCAGCGGGCGGAGCCGGCCCCGCTGCGCCGCACGCCGCTCAGCGTCCGCCTGTCGCGAGCGGTTCTGCCGGTCTACACCGGCCTCGCCGTGCTGTACCTCTTCCTGCCGATCATTGTCATGATCGTCTTCTCCTTCAACAACCCGCGCGGGCGCCAGAACATCACCTGGCAGGGCTTCACGATCGACAACTACCTGTCGGTCTGGGGCCGGCCCGACATCACCGGCCCGATGATCGCCAGCCTCGTCGTTGCGGTCGTGGCGACGTTGGTGGCGACGGCCCTCGGCACGCTCATCGGGCTCGCCCTGACGCGTTACCAGTTCCGCGGGCGCGGTCCGTTGAACATGCTCATCTACGTCCCGATGGCGACGCCCGAGATCATCCTCGGCGCCGCCCTGCTTACTCTCTGGGTGAGCATCGGCGTACAGCGCGACATCATGACGATCGTCATCGCCCACGTGATGTTCAACATCAGTTACGTCGTGGTGACCGTCCGCGCGCGCATCGCCGGCTTCAACCGCTCGCTCGAGGAGGCCGCCATGGATCTCGGCGCCAACGAGTGGGCGACCTTCCGGAAGGTGACCTTTCCGCTGATCTTCCCGGGCATACTCGCCGCCGCGCTGCTGGCCTTTGCCCTCTCGATCGACGACTACGTCATCACCTCGTTCGTCGCCGGCCGGACGACGACGTTCCCGCTGTGGGTTTTCGGCGCGTCGCGCTTCGGGGTGCCGCCGGAGGTCAACGTCCTGGGCACGCTCATCTTCGCCGTCGCGCTTGTGCTGATCGTGGCCCAGGTCCTGTGGGCGCGTCGGCGCACACGGATCGAGGCGGCGCTGGCGCAGGAGGCGAAGCCGTGAGCAGCAGCCGCATCGCTCCTGTCTCTCACGGTCCGCTCGTCGCCGGCGAGCGGGATGAAGATACGTATCGGCCGGTCTACCGCATCGGCGAGGTGGCACGACGGCTCGGCGTTTCGCCGTCCGTCCTGCGGCT
>CAYRMQ010000174.1:0-3764 GCA_964425305.1 uncultured Anaerolineaceae bacterium
GGCGGCCACACCGTCGGCGCCGGCGCCATCACCGAGATCAGGGAATAGCATCGTGCCCAGGCAGCGCATTCGGATCCGACTCAAGGCATACGACCACCGGTTACTGGACCAGTCCGCGCTCCAGATCGTGGAGACGGCTCAACGCACCGGTGCGGACGTCGTCGGCCCCGTGCCGCTGCCCACCCGGATCGAGAAGTTCACCGTCATCCGTTCGCCGTTCATCGACAAGGACAGCCGCGAGCAGTTCGAGATCCGGACTCACAAGCGGCTGATCGACATCCTCGATCCATCCGCCAAGACCGTCGATGCCCTCATGCGGCTTTCGCTGGCCGCCGGCGTCGACATAGAGATCAAGATGTAGATGTCCATTGGAGTGATCGGCCGAAAGGTCGGCATGACGGCGGTCTTCGCCGAGGACGGCACGCTGGTGCCGGTTTCGGTGGTGTCCGTCGAACCGAATACCGTCACCTGCCTGCGGACGGTCGAGAAGGACGGCTACAACGCCGTCCAGCTCGGTGCGGGCAGCGCGCGGCGGCTGACCAAGCCGCGCCAGGGCCAGCTGAAGGACCTGCCACAGGTGCGCGACACGCGCGAGTTCCGCGTCGACGACGTCTCCGCCTACGCGGTCGGCCAGACGCTCGACGTCAGCGTCTTCACAGAGGGTGACGTCATCGACGTCACCGGCGTCAGCAAGGGCAAGGGCTTCGCCGGCACGGTCAAGCGCCACAACTTCCGGCGCGGGCCCGAGACGCACGGCTCCGATTCGCATCGCCAGCCGGGCTCAATCGGCGCCGGCACGTTCCCCGGCAAGGTGTTCAAGGGAACGGGCATGGCCGGCCGGATGGGCAACGACCGCGTGACGGTCAAGAAGCTGACCGTCGTCCGCGCCGACGCCGAGCGCAACCTGCTGCTGATCAAGGGCGCGGTGCCCGGCGCGCGCAACGCGCTGCTGATGGTCAGGAAGGCCGAGTGATGCCGAGCACGACCGTCTTCTCCAAGACCGGCGCCGAGGTGGGCACGGTCGAGCTGCCCGAGACGCTCTTCGGGGCGCCGGTCAACGAGACCGTCATGCACCAGGCGGTGACCGCCCAGCTGGCCGCCCGGCGCGTCGGCACGCACGACACCAAGACGCGCGCCGAGGTCCGCGGTGGCGGCGCCAAGCCGTACCGCCAGAAGGGCACCGGCCGCGCCCGCCAGGGCTCGCGCCGCGCCCCGCACTACGCCGGCGGCGGCGCCGTCTTCGGGCCGCACCCGCGCAGCTACGAGCAGCGCCTGCCCAAGCGCATGCGCCGCCTCGCGCTGCAGGGCGCCCTGACGGCCAAGTTCGGCGGCGGCGCCGTCAAGGTCGTCGACGCTCTCCAGATGGACGAGGTCAAGACGCGCGAGCTGGTCGGCTACCTCGACGCGCTGCAGGCGACCGGCCGCGTGCTGGTCGTCGCCAACGACGGCGATGAGCGGCTCGAGCTGTCGGCGCGCAACCTGCCGCGGGTGTCGATCATCCGCGCCGACTCGCTCAACGTCGTCGACGTCCTCAACGCCGACACGCTGCTCATCCTGCAGCCCTCGCTCGAGCGCATGGCGGAGGTGTACGCATGACGCTGCGGGCATCAGAGGTCGTGCTGCGGCCGGTCATCAGCGAGAAGTCGATGGACCACACCAACCGCGGCAAGTACACCTTCCGCGTCCATGCCGACGCCAACAAGCTGCAGGTGAAGGAGGCCATCGAGGAGCTCTTCGGGGTCGAGGTGGCCACCGTCAACGTGCTCAACACCAAGGCCAAGGAGAAGGTCCGCGGTCGCCGCCGCGGGCGAACCCGGGGCTGGACGTCGCCCTGGAAGAAGGCCGTCGTGACCCTCGCCGAGGGCCACAAGATCGAGTTCTTCGAGGGGATCTGACGATGCCGCTGCGCAGCTACAAGCCGACCTCGCCGGGGCGCCGCTTCGTGACCCGCCCCACGTTCGAGGAGATCACGACGACCGAGCCGCACAAGCCGCTGCTCGAGCCCAAGAAACGCATCAGCGGCCGCAACGGCCAGGGCAAGATGACCGTCCGCCACCGCGGCGGCGGCGAGAAGCGCCACTACCGGCGCATCGATTTCAAGCGCGACAAGTGGGGCGTGCCGGCGCGCCTGGCGACGATCGAATACGACCCCAACCGCTCGGCGCGCATCGGCCTGCTGCACTACCGCGACGGCGACAAGCGCTACATCCTCGTGCCCAACGGACTGCAGGTCGGCGACGAGGTCCTCGACGGGCCGCACGCCGAGGCGCGCGTCGGCAACGCGCTGCCGCTGCGCAACATCCCGCTCGGCACGACGATCCACAACATCGAGCTGGTGCCCGGTAAGGGCGCCCAGATTGTGCGCTCGGCGGGCACCTCGGCGCAGCTCTTGGCCAAGGAGGGCAGCCACGCCCAGATCCGCCTGCCGTCGGGCGAGGTACGCCGCGTCGACATGCGCTGCATGGCGACCGTCGGCCAGGTCGGCAACCTCGACCACGAGAACCAGAGCATGGGCAAGGCCGGCCGAGTCCGCCACATGGGCCGCCGGCCGCAGACCCGTGGCGTGGCGATGACGCCGCGTGACCATCCGCACGGCGGCGGCGAGGGCAAGTCGCCCGCCGGCATGCCGCCCAAGACGCCGTGGGGCCAGCCGGCGATGGGCCACCGCACGCGGCGCAACAAGACCACCGGGCAGTACATCGTGCGCTCCCGGCACCGCAAGAGCTAGGCCGGGAGGAGGTTAGAGCCAGATGTCGCGTTCGCTCAAGAAGGGCCCCTACGTCGAGGAGCGACTCCTCGGCCGGGTCCAGGAGATGAACAGGAAGAACGAGAAGCGCGTGCTCAAGACATGGTCGCGGGCAAGCGTCATCTTCCCTGACTTCGTCGGCCACACGATCGCCGTCTACAACGGCCGCCGCCACATTCCGGTCTACGTCACCGAGAACATGGTCGGCCACCGGCTGGGCGAGTTCGCCCCGACGCGCAGCTTCCGCGGCCACGGCAAGCACACCGAGCGCTCCTCGGCGCTGAAGTAGGTCCCGCGATGCGAGTCTCAGCCACAGCCAAGTACCTCCGCCGCTCGACGCGCAAGACGCGCCTCGTAACGCAGGCCATCGTCGGCCTGCCCGTCGCCGATGCCGCCGCCGCCCTGCGCTTCATGCCGCAGGGCGCGGCGAAGGACGTCGCGCGCGTGCTCAAGAGCGCCGCCGCCAATGCTGAGAACAACCACGACCTGTCGCCCGATGACCTGGTCGTCGTCGAGGCGACGGCCAGCGAGGGCCCGACGATCAAGCGCTGGCGCCCGCGCGCGCAGGGCCGCGCATTCCCCATCCACAAGCCGATGACCCACGTGACCGTGGTGCTCGAGAACAGGGAGGCCTGACCATGGGTCACAAGGTTCATCCGTACGGTTTCCGCCTGGGCGTCGCCCGCACCTGGAACGCCAAGTGGTACGCCGACAAGGGCTACACCGACCTGCTCAAGGAGGACATCGCCATCCGCCAGCTGGTCGGCCGCCGGCTGGCCAACGCCAGCGTCAGCCAGGTCGACATCGAGCGCGGCATCAACCACGTGACGGTCACCGTCCATACCGCCAAGCCGGGTATCGTCATCGGCAAGGGTGGCGCCAACGTCGAGGCGCTGCGCCAGCAGGTCGGCCGGCTGACCAACCGCAAGGTCAAGCTCGAGATCAAGGAGATCCTCCAGCCCGAGCTCGACGCCGTCCTCGTCGCGACCAACATCGCCCAACAGCTGAGCCGGCGCAT
>CAYRMQ010000175.1:0-3749 GCA_964425305.1 uncultured Anaerolineaceae bacterium
GTCGGGCGGCGTCGCCATCATCAAGGTCGGCGCCGGCACCGAGGTCGAGCTGAAGGAGAAGAAGCACCGCGTCGAGGACGCCCTGTCGGCCACCCGCTCGGCGGTCGAGGAGGGCATCGTGCCGGGCGGCGGCGTGGCCCTGCTCAACGCCCAGTCCGCCGTCGACAAGCTCAAGCTCGACGGCGACGCGGCGACTGGCGCGCGCATCGTCAAGCGGGCGCTGGAGGAGCCGCTGCGCCGGCTGGCCGAGAACGCCGGCCAGGACGGCTCGGTGGTGCTCGAGAACGTCCGCCGCCAGGCCGGCGACGGCAAGCGGACGCTCGGTTACGACGTCCTCGCCGGTGAGTACACCGACATGCTCGAGCGCGGCATCGTCGACCCGGCGAAGGTGGCCCGCTCGGCGGTCGAGAACGCCGCCTCGATCGCGGGCATGATCCTGACGACCGAGGCGATGATCACCGACAAGCCCGAGCCCAAGCCGGCGATGCCGCAGATGCCGCCCGGCGGCATGGGGGACTTCTAGCCGCCAGACCCTGAACGGGCGGGCCGGTTGACGGCCCGCCCGCCGAGGGCCGACCATTCGTGCGCGGCTGCAACGCCACGCGGCCGCGGCGGATGCGGCGCCGTCACGCCGCACCTGCCAATCTCGCCGGCAGGACGAACGGATGAACGGTTTCGAAACCTCGGGCTTCGCTGAGTTCGACCGACTGGCCGATCTCTTCCGCCGCACGCGCGCCCTGCTCGACGCGGTCAGCGCCACGGGCAGCGTGCCCGAGGGCGGCACGGACGTCCTCGCCACCGAGACGCTGCCCCACGTCGAGGACATCGAGGAGGGCTTCCGCATCCGCCTGCGCGCCAGCGCGGCCGGGCTGTCCGAGCTGCGCGAGCTCGTCCGCCAGGCCGGCCTCGGCTCGTGGGAGGCGCGCGACCCGGCCGAGGAGCGGGCGGCGCTGATCGAGGCCATGCGCGACATGGGCCGCGCCGATCGCGAGCCCGAGATCCTGCCCGCGCCGGCGCGCCGCCTGGCCGCCATCGAGAACGCGTGCCTCGTCTTCGCGCTGCTGCCGGCGACGCCGGCCCACGAGGTCCACTACCCCGCCGCACTGCGCAGCTACGCCGACATCTCGGCGCCGCGCACGCCGGCCGAGCTGTGCGAGCGCATCGAGGAGATGGAACGCAGCCTGTGGGCGATCGCGACCGGCCACGCGCCGCGGCTGACGGACCCGCCGTACCGGCGGACGTACGGCTTCTTCGACACCGCGGCGCGCGTCAGCGGGACGGGTTTCCTGCCGTCCTGAGGCCCATCCTGAGAGGCGGCTGCAAGGGCTGATCTGAGCCCGCCGACCGGCCCGCTGATCGGCGCTGGTATCCTGACTGTCGGCCCGGCCGCGCCGCACACAGCGGCGCTTCGCACGCCGGACGAGCCCACGATCCGCGAGGTGGCCAACTGACAGCAGATCCCGACACCCAACGCCCGCTAGCGCCGACTGATCCCGGCGCGATGGCCGCCGACGACGTCCCGGCTCCCGGGCTGGGCGAGCAGGTCGGTCGGACGCGGGCCGCCTTCGGGCGGCTGCTGTCGGCCCACATGGCGCTCTTCCGCGCCGAGCTGGGCGAGATCTTCGGGCTCATCAAGATCATGGCCACGCTCGCCGGCGTGGCGCTGGCGATGGCGCTGCTCGTGCTAGTCACGCTCTACGTCGGAGGCTTCCTGTTCGTCGGGGAGTGGCTCTTCGGCTCGATCGGCTGGGGCCTCGCCCATGGCGTGCTGTTCGGCCTGGCACTCATCGTCGTGCTCGTCTTTGCGATCCTCGGGATCAACTGGGGGACGGCCGTGCTCAGCTTCGCGCTGGCGGCGGTGATCACCGTCGGGCTGGCGCTGCTGCTCGGCTCGAACGTGCTCTACGAGACGGCCGGCTACTTCGCCGGCCAGCTGGTGGCACCGTTCAACAGCCCGGCGTCGGTGGCGCTGCTGACGGGCGCTGTCGTCCTCGGCGTGCTGCTGGCGATCGTCGCCTGGCGGATGTCGGGCGTCGGCGGTGCCATCGGAGGCTTCGTCGCTGGCGCCGTGCTCGGGCTGATCCTGGGCTGGTTGATCGGCGGCATCGCCTGGGAGTGGCCGCCGGCGGCCGGCTTCGCGATCACGCTCGGGCTGATCATCTGGCCCATCGCCCACGTCGCGCTGGCCTGGCCGAGGCTCGACCTCGGGGAGCGCTTCGGCCAGCTCAAGCCGACGCAGACGATGGAGGCGGTTGGCGAAACACGAGAATGGCTGGTGCACCAATGGCAGAGTCGACGACCGAAGCCCGGCAGGAAGTAGAGAACGCGCGCGGGGCGCTGGGCTCCGAGCTGGATGAGCTCGGGGTGGCGACGCGCGCGGCGCTCGACATCCCGGCCAAGATCCGGCGCAATCCGCTCAAGACGGCAGGCATCGCCGGCGGCGTCGCCTTCCTGGTGGTGGGCGGGCCGAAGCGCGTCATCCGCGCCGCCGAGCGGCGGTTGTTCCCGCGCCGCCGCGATCGGCTGGAGAGCGTGCTGCCGAAGGACGTGGCGCGCGCGGTCGACCGCCTCGGCGACGACGCCGAGAAGGTGCGTGCCAACCTCGAGCGCGACTTCATGCACTACCTGGAGCGCAGGCATCCCGAGGAGGCGCCCAATGCGCGGCGCTCGTTCTGGCGGACGTACGACATCCTCGTCGGCTCGCTCGGTGGCATCGCCGTGCGCGAGCTGGCCAAGAAGCTCTTCGAGGCACCGGCCGACCGGAAGAGACGCGAGGGCGAGTAGCGCCGCCGATCGGCTGGCGATGGCTGGGCTAGACTCAGCCGGCGGGCGAGTGGTGGAACGGTAGACACGCCAGCCTTAGGAGCTGGTGTCGCGTGAGCGACGTGTCGGTTCGAGTCCGACCTCGCCCACCAGCCTGTTCGGGTCCCCCAAGCGCCGGCCCGCCAACCAAGCGCTGGCGTCCTACGGCAGTTGGTCGGCCAGGCGGGCGGCGTCGACGACGCCGTTGACCGTCACGCCCTGCGCCGTGACGTAGGCCTCGGTCAGCCGGTAGGGATCGGCCGGCGCCGGCTGCAGGAGGAGGATCGGCCCGCCGACCTCCGGCGTCAGCACCAGCGCCCCGCCGGCGACGCCGACGCGCGCAGACGTCTCGAAGCCGCCCATTGAGACCTGCAGGCCACCTTCGCTGAAGCGCACGTCGTCGACGTTGAGGCCGGCGCGCTGGGCCGCGGCGCGAACCATCTGTTCGGTCTCGGCCGCCGTCATGTGCCCTGCCGCCTGCGCCTCGCGCGCCGGCCCGCTGACCTGCACCGACGACACCGTCAGCGCCAGCCCGCCGGCGGTCAGCACGACCCCGCGCAGCTCGCCGCGGACGGTCTCGAAGCTGCGCTTGAAGAACGAGACGTTGCCGAAGGTCAGGTCGAGGTGCTCGATCGTCGCCGGCTCGAGCACGGCGTTGCTGGCGCGCACGCGGAGCTGCCTCGTCTGGCCGGCGAGGAGCGAGGGATCGAAGGAGTCGATCGTGACCTCGACGTCGTCGGCGCGCAGGCCCATGTCGCGCACCATCTGCGTCAGCAGCGGCGAGGCGAGCGCCGGCGCGACGACGAAGACGAGCAGCCCGACGAGCAGCACGCCAAACGCCAGGAAGCGGACGATCCCACCCACGTGCGGAAGACTAGTCGTTGAGCGGCCAATCCGCCGCTCTGGGCCGCCGAACGTATACTCAGCCATCCCATGGCACAGGCAGC
>CAYRMQ010000176.1:0-3747 GCA_964425305.1 uncultured Anaerolineaceae bacterium
CGGTCGGCGATCTCGAAGCGGCGGGCCAGCTCCTGCACGCGCTGGCGCAACGGGCGCACCTGCGCGTCGGGCAGGTAGGCGCGGCCGGCGTAGAGCCTCTCGTACATCGGCAGCAGCTCCGGCCAGTCGCGGGCGAGATTGGCCAGGAAGTGCTCGCGCGTGCCCGGGCGCAGGTAGAGCACGTTCGCCCAGACGTGCGTCGCGCCGTGCTCGCGCGCGGCACGGACGACGTCGCGCAGCAGCTCCGGCCGGTCCGACAGGCCGGGCAGGATGGGCGCGACGCCGACGCCGGCGCGGACGCCGGCGTCGACGAGCCGGCGCATGGCGCGCAGGCGCTGCATCGGCGGGGCCGTGTGCGGCTCTGTGTAGCGCCAGATCCGCTCGTCGAGCGTGGGCACCGAGAAGTTGACCGAGACCTCCGCCTTTAAGGCCGCCTGCTGGAGGACGTCGATGTCGCGCACTATCAGCGGTCCGCGCGTGACGATGCTGAACGGGTTGCCCGACTCCGCCATGGCGGTCAGGCACGCCCGCGTCAGGCGGTAGCGCCCTTCGGCCGGCTGGTACGGGTCCGTCGCGGCGCCGACCGCGACCAGCTCACCATTCCATGACCGGCGGGCCAGCTCACGCCGGAGCACCTCGGCGACGTTGACCTTGACCCTGATCGAGGCGCCGTAGCGGTCGCCCGATGGCCGGTCGGCGCGGCGCTCGAAGGCGCGCACGTAGCAGAACGTGCACTGGTGCGCGCAGCCGGTGTAGGGGTTGAGCGACCACTTGAAGCCCATGCCCTTGACCCGGTTCAGGGCAGTTCGGCAAGGCTCCTCGCGGTACTCGGTGCGCAACATCTGCGCAGTATAGAACAGGCGTTCTAAGAGCCGCCTCAGCAGTGGCTCGCCGCGAAGGTGGCGCGGGTCTCGAATGATGGCACAGAGGCCGGGCGGCGCGGATCAGCGACTTTGGCGAGCGCGCCGAGCGAGCGGTCGGCTACGGCGTCTCGTCGACGCCGAGCGGCACGCGCAGGTCGCCGTTCGGCTCGTACAGGCCGACGCAGAAGACGAGATCTCGGGCCAGGTTCTGCTCGTCGGGCTGCGAGGCCAGATACAGAAGCCGGATCCGATAGTAGCCGGGCCGCCAGACCGTGTCGCCGGCGGGCGCGAAGACGAGCGTCCCGGGCACCGCATCCACGACGTAGGCCGGCAGCGGCAGCGCCACCCCGTCGCCGAAGATGCGCATGACCGACGCTGTCGCCGGCGGGTCGCCCTCGTAGCCGACGATCACCGCTGTGTCGGTCGACATGATCTTGGCGCCCTGGCAGGTGCGGCCGAGGGCGGCCGTATCGGCGGGGACCGAGTCGGGCGGCTGGTCCCTGGGCGGGTCGAGCAACCCGCCGACGATGCTCCAGCGGCCGGCCAGGATCGTGGCGCGGCGCGCGGCGTCGAGCAGCGGCCGCGGCCCGGACGATCCCGGATAGAGCTGCAGCAGCCACGAACCGGAGTGCCGGCCCTGCCCGTCGCGCCACTCGGCGTCGATGCGGTAGCTGCCCGGCTGCCAGCGGCCGGCCTCGCTCGCCCGGAACAGGGCCAGGCGGCGCGTGCCGGCCGTTCCTCCCTCGCGCGGCGGAGTGTCCAGGAGCGATGCCGTGCCGAGACTCTCGGCCACCGGCTCGAGCCGGTGGAGCGACGCTCGTCGCAGACGCTCGCCTTCGCCGAGCAGGAGGGCAAACGCGTGCGGCGTATCGGTCGCTTGCGGACCGGGACAAGCCGCCGCCGATGCTGGGCCTTCCAGGTCGAGCCACGCCGCGGCCTCCTCGAGCGCCGGCCCGGTCTCAGCATCGAGGCAGGCGATGTGCGGCGGCCCGGCTCGCTCGAGGAAGAGGCCATGGACGCCGGGGCGGACGCCGCCGAGTGTGGCGGCCAGGTCCTCGTTGGCGGCGACCGGGCCGCTGCGCGGCACGCGCAGGACGGCGACAGGATTCCCGGGCAGCTCGACGTCGATCCTCATGATGGCTCGGCCGGTAAGCACGTCGATGCGGTAGCGGCCGGGCGGCCAAGTCCGCTCGCCGGCGCCGTCCGCGGGCGGCAGCAGGACCGTCTGGACGGCCTGGCCGGGCAGAGCGACGTGCTCCGCTGCAACGTAATGGTGGCGCTCCTGCCAGACACGCCAGACACGGACGTCGAGCGGCGGCTGCTCGCGCGGCGAGGTCACCCCGAGGGCGACGACGCGATGCCCTTCGGTGCCGAGCCGCAGCCGTGCTCCCCAGGTCGTCGCCGGCAACGCGCGCCAGATCTCCCTGATCGTCGGCCGCACAGAGTGACCGGGCGTCTCGCGCTCGGCCGAACCCACTGCCACCAGTGCGCGCACGCCCCATCCCTGGTCGCCGGCCCGGGCACGCGGGAACTGGCGGTGCCAATCGGTGGACCGGCGGGGCGGGCTTCGGTCGCCGGTCGTCGTGGGCGAAGGCTGGGCGGGTGAAGGCTGGACTCGGGTGCTCGGTGGCGGCTGCGCAGTCGGTGCCCTGGCGATCGGTGTCGAAGCGGGCTGGCCTGCCCATGGCTCGACCACCGCCAGCCCGATGAAAGCCGCGATGGCCAGCAAGGCGACGACAGCCCGTGCTCGACCGGAGCCGTCGGGCGCAACGGGTTCCAGCTGGGGGCGATCCGGCTCGTGGTCGGGTGCCCGGTTCGCGGCGTTGTCGGTGCCCATCCGATGACAAGTATGGAACCGAGGTCCGCCGCCGACGACTTCAAGCCGGCGCCGCCACAGCGTACAGTTTGCGGGCCGTGAACGCACCCTTCGTCGGTCGGCAGAAGGAGCTGGAACGCCTGGCGAAGATCGCCGGCGAACGCCAGCGATCGGGCCCCGCGGGAGCATTGATTACCGGCCCGCCCGGCTGTGGCAAGAGCCGCCTCCTCAGCGAGCTCATCGCGCGCTCTCAGGGCTCCCGGGACATGCACCTGGCTGG
This sequence comes from uncultured Anaerolineaceae bacterium, assembly GCA_964425305.1. Lineage (GTDB taxonomy): Bacteria > Chloroflexota > Limnocylindria > Limnocylindrales > CSP1-4 > JALYGJ01. The sequence continues at coordinate 2,960 of CAYRMQ010000176.1, forward strand.
CTTCGAGCCGATGCAGTCGGTGCCGCTCGGCACGACTGCACCTCTGCTGCGCGCGCTGAGCAGCGTGCCGGAGCACGGTCGTCGCGTCGACGAGCTCGTCTTCGGTGGCGGGACTCAAAGGGGACGGGATTCGCTGGCCATTCTTGAGGCCGCCTACCGTGCGCTTGCAGCACGTGGCTCGATGCTCCTGACCGTGGACGATCTCCAGTGGGCCGACGACGACTCGCTGGCCCTGCTTCACTACCTGCTGCGCGCCGCGAGCACAGCCCGGCTGCCGCTGGTCCTCGTTGCTGGCGCGCGTCCATCGCCGGCGGCGGCCTCTCTGTGGCAGAGCCTGGAGTCGGGCCTGCCCGAAGAGCGCCGCTGCCGCATCGAGTTGGGCCCGCTGCCCATCGACGCCGGTGCGATTCTCGCGCGCGCCATCGAACCTCGGCTGGCCCAGGCAGAGGCTGTCGCGTTGTGGCGGCGGGCCGGCGGTTCACCCTTCTGGATCGAGTCGCTCGCACGGCAGCGCCACGGTACGGCCGCCGCCGACCCGATCGCCGAACGACTTCGAGCGCTGAGCAGTGATGGCGGTGCTCTGCTGGCGGCTCTCGCCGTGTCGAGCCGACCCTTCGCCATCGAGGATCTCGGCCGGCTCCTGGGCTGGAACCGTCGTCGCGTGACCGACGCAGCGCGGGAGCTGGTTACGCAGGGCGTGGCGATCGAAACCGCCGGCATGCTCGCCACGGCGCACGACCTCATCCGCGAGGCGGCCCTGCCCACCATTCCCATCAGCACGCGTCGTC
>CAYRMQ010000177.1:0-3732 GCA_964425305.1 uncultured Anaerolineaceae bacterium
GCAACGCGCGCAACATCGTGGTGCTCAACGACGAGGCGCACCACTGCTACGCGCCGGCCCCCAAGGAGTTGACCGCGGACGAGGCTTTTGAAGCAGGCGAGCTCCAGCTGGCCAAGAAGGACGCGGAGGAGGCACGCGTCTGGCTGACCGGCGTACAGGCCGTCCAGGAGAAGCTGGGCATCCGCGCCGTCTACGACCTCTCGGCCACGCCGTTCTTCCTGAAGGGCTCGGGCTACGCCGAGGGCACGCTCTTTCCGTGGGTGGTGAGCGACTTCGGGCTGATGGATGCGATCGAGAGCGGCATCGTCAAGATCCCGCGTGTACCGGTCAGTGACGATTCGATGACCGGTGACACGCCGATGTACCGCGACCTCTGGCTGCGCGTGCGCGACGCGCTCCCGCGCAAGGGCATCAAGGACGTCGACCTGTCCGCCGAGCCGATCATCCCCAAGGAGCTCGAGGGCGCCCTGCTCACGCTCTACAGGGACTACGAGCGCAACCATGCCGCGTGGGCCGATGCAGGCATGGGCACGCCGCCGGTGTTCATCGTGGTCTGCTCCAATACCGCCACCTCCAAGCTCGTCGCCGACTGGATCAGCGGCCACCAGAAGGAGCTGCCTGACGGAACGACCGTCAACGTGCCGGGCAACCTGCCGCTGTTCTCCAACGTGCGCGACGACGGCGTGCTGCTGGATCGGCCCAACACGCTGCTCGTCGACTCGGCCCAGCTCGACCGCGGCGACGCGCTCGATCCCGCCTTCCGCAAGGCCGCCCATGCCGAGATCGAGACGTTCAAGCACGAGTACGTCACCCGCTTCCCCGGCCGCAGCGCGGAGGACATCACCGACGAGGACATCCTGCGCGAGGTGATGAACACGGTCGGCAAGAAGGGCCGACTGGGCGAGCACATCCGATGCGTCGTGTCGGTGGCCATGCTGACCGAGGGCTGGGACGCCAACACCGTTACCCACATCCTGGGCATCCGCGCCTTCGGCACACAGTTGCTGTGCGAGCAGGTCGTGGGCCGTGCCCTGCGCCGCGCCTCCTACGACCCGGACGAGAACGACATGTTCGAGCCCGAGTACGCCGAGGTCTACGGCGTGCCGTTCAGCTTCCTGTCGGTGGCGGGCAGCGGAGCGGTCCGCAAGGCCAAACCGGTGCGCGAGGTGCGCGCCCTGCCCGAGCGCGCCCACCTGCGCATCGAGTTCCCGCGCCTGACCGGCTACCGCTTCGACATGCCCACGGAGACGCTCGAGGCCGACTTCGACGAGACGTCCAACCTTCAGCTGTCACCGCGCGATGTGGCAACCTTGACCGAAGTCGACCCGATCATCGGCGAGCGCGTCACCCACAGCCTTGACCTGCGTGACCAGCGGATGCAGACGGTGGCATTCACGATCGCCAAGCGCACGCTCGACAACCACTTCCGAGACGACGAAGACGGCGCAAAGCCGTGGCTCTTCCCCCAGCTGGTGCGCATCGCCCAGCAATGGATCGACAAACACGTCGTGCCATACATGCACGACCACGCCTACGTGCAGCTTCTGCTGCTGGCCGAGTACAGCCACGCCGCGGCGGAGAAGATCCAGCGCGCGATCTATGCCGGCACCAGGGGCGAGAAGCGGCTCATGCCGGTCTTGCGCCCGTACGAGCCGATCGGTTCGACAGACGACGTGCGCTTCGAGACGACCAAGGTGTGCTACGAGACAGAGAAGAGCCACATCAACCTGGTGCCGCAGGACTCCCGCTGGGAGTCCAAGCTGGCCGAGGTCCTCGAAGGGATGCCCGAGGTCGTCGCCTACGCCAAGAACCAAGGCCTCAATTTCAAGATTCCCTACACCTACGAGGGCCGGCCCGGCAACTACATGCCCGACTTCCTGATCCGGCTACGTGACGCGAACTCGAGCGGCGACGCCGACCTGCTGACACTCGTCCTGGAGGTCAGCGGCGAGGCCAAGAAGGAGAAGCAGGCCAAGGTCGAGACCGCCCAGTACGTCTGGGCCGAGGCAGTCAACAACTGGGGCGGGCTCGGCCGCTGGGCGTTCATCGAGATCTCGGACCCATGGGACGCCGAGAGCCTGATGCGGTCGAAGTTCCTAGCGGGTATGGAGGCCCTTGCGTAATGCGATGTGGCCGAGCTGGCAGACCGACTGCTCTGCGAGCGAGATCCTCGAGGGCGACACCGTGGCTGACTTCGTACCGCTCTCCGTTCTCGAGCTGGGACACGAGCGCGAGGTCCGCTCCAACTGCACCAGCGACGATCGCCTCATGTGCCGCAACCAGGGCCGTGTTGCTGCGCTGGAACTTGGTCGAACACTGGCGCCCGTCAGTGCGCTCAATCCAATACGAGACGGCTCCATCGACCTGTATGTCGAGCGGACCGATCATTGCCTTGCGCAGGCGATCTATGGCCGCCTGCTCCTCCGCTGTACGGACGGGCTTGAACAGTTCTGCCATGGCACGCAGCTCGGAGCCCGTGGCCACGACCCGGCGATCTCCGCTCGACGTCCGCGCAACCAGCACGAGCGCCTTGGGATCCAGGCCGTTCTCGATACCGCGGGCAGCGATGGTCAGGGCGGCATCCGGTGTTGCCCGCTCCCACCAGACGGGATACCCCTCATCATCCTCCAGCCAGTACGCGACGGCGTCTACACCAATCGCCGCTCGGTCGAACGGGAGCGGTCGATGGAGCCGCCGCTCAGCCGAGGACTTGGGTCTCGTACTCATGTCTTTCGCGCTTCGTGGCGCGCCTTGCGGAAACTATCCTCATCCTACCTTGTTCGTCCTCCGACACAACGATGACCAGCAGACGGCCAGCCGCGGACAGCCCGATGAACACTGTTCTCTCCTCGCCAATGGAATGCGCCTCGTCCGGCCAAGCGCGGACGAACGCGTCCTCGAGGACGGTCGCCGCCTCGTCGAAGCCGATTCCTCGCAGCGCGCGATTGCGCCGATCTTTCTCCGGATCCCAGGTCGGCTTGGACACGGCGGGACGATAGCCAGCGAGGCTTCACCGGCGGTTATCGCCAACCGCGAGGTAAGCCGTGGCTGATAGGGTCGCCAAGCGGACGATCGTGCGGCAGACGACCCACCCGTCTGACAGTCGCCCGAACATCCCCACCGCCGAGCTCGAGTCGTTCGCCCGCCCCGAAGAGAAGAGGCCCGCGACCGTGCGCTACCCACGCGACCCCACGCTCGACCCGCAGCTCGTCTGGAAGGGCAAGGACGAGCAGGACGCCCACGACCTGGAGGTGCCGGCCGTCCCGATCTACATCGGTGAGACGATCGACCCGCTGGCGCTGATCGAGGAGCTGCGCGCCGAGAGCGAGGGCCGGCGCAGCGAGCAGCAGCTGGGCTTCTTCGGCCCGTACAGCGAGCTGTCGTTCGAGGAGAAGGTCGACTTCTACCGCCACGCCGGCAAGTGGACCAACCGCATGATCCTGGGCGATTCGCTGCTGGTCATGACCAGCCTGGCCGAGAAGGAGGGCCTGAAGGGCCAGGTCCAGACGATCTACGTCGACCCGCCCTACGGCATCAAGTTCGGCTCGAACTGGCAGGTCTCGACGCGCAAGCGCGACGTGCGCGACGGCAAGGAGACCGACCTGACGCGCCAGCCCGAGCAGGTGCGCGCCTATCGGGACACCTGGGAGCTCGGCATCCACTCGTACCTGAGCTACCTGCGCGACCGGCTGGCCGTGGCCCGCGAGCTGCTGACCGAGTCAGGCTCGATTT
>CAYRMQ010000178.1:0-3696 GCA_964425305.1 uncultured Anaerolineaceae bacterium
AGCAAGACGATCATCCCGGCCCACGCCCACGCCAAGGTCAGCTGCAGGCTGGTGCCCGACATGGAGCCGCAGCGCACGTTCGAGCGGCTGCGCGACTTCGTGCTCGGCGACCCGCCGCCCGGCGTCGAGGTGCAGGTCGTCAAGATCAACGAGGGTCGCTGGAGCCTGACGCCGATGGACCACCCGGCGACGGTGGCGGCGGCGGCCGCGCTGGAGGAAGTCTTCGGCGAGCGGCCGTATTACCTGCGTGAAGGCGGCTCGATCCCGGCCGCGGCGTCGTTCGCCGGCATGCTCGGGCTGCCCGTCGTGCTGCTCGGCTTCACGCCGCCCGACGACCAGGCGCATGCGCCCAACGAGTGGATGAGCCTGGCCAACTACGAGGGCGGACTGCGCACGGTGGTGCGCTACTGGCAGCGCCTGGCGGAGGCGTCGATCTGACGGGACCACTGGTGCGGGGCGCTGTAGGAAGTTAGGATGGTGCCGCGGTAGGAGAAGGGGATGTAGCCTCGCTACCTGTCATCAGCCGCGGAGAGGTCGTTTGGACGCAAGCAAGCCGCCCCAGTCACCGGCTCCAGGCCACGCGCCACCGGAGGCGTGGAGCCTTCCCCAGGCACCCGTCACGCCCGGTGCTCCGACCGGTGCGCCCAGCGCCGCGCCGTCTGCGCCCGCGCCGGCAGCGGCAGTGCCGGCCCAGCCCGTTCCGACCACGCCGCCCGCCACGGCGCCGGCCATGCCCGGCGGGCACGACCACGCAGCCGACCGCGCCGGCCACCTCGACTGGCGCATCGACGCCGACGGTTCGAGCATCCAGCCGCAGTCGACGCTGGACGTGCTTGCCGGGCTGAGCGACAAGGTCAGCAGCGGCCACATCGCCGAGTACCAGTCGCTGCCGCTCGGCTTCAATCCGCTCGATCGGGCGCTGGGCGGCGGCATCCGCTCCGGCGAGCTGCTGCTCATCGGAGGCGCGCAGGGCACCGGCAAGACGACGCTCGCGCTGCAGATGGCACGCAACATCGCCCTCGGCGGCCAGGCCAGCGTGCTCTACATCTGCTTCGAGCACGAAGAGGAGTACCTGCTCAACCGGATGGTGGCGATGGAATCAGTTCTCACCGGGCCGATGCCGCCGACCACCGGTATCCGCATCCAGGACGTCCGCCGCGAGATCCTCGGCACGTGGATGGCGCAGGGCGCCGAAGGCACGCCCGAGCTGGCCGCCAACCCGCGCCTGCGCCCGGCGCTCGAGCACATCTCGCGCTACGGCCGGACGCTGTACCTGATGCGCGGCTCGCAGACGACGACGACGATCGACAACCTGCGCCGGCTGGTCGAGCAGTACCGCGCCATCGACAGCGGGCGCCAGCTGGTCGTCTTCGTCGACTACCTGCAGAAGGTGCCGGTCATCCCCGATCCGGCAACAGAGACAGAGAAGGTCACGCTCGTCGTCAACGGCCTGAAGGACGTCGCCCTCTCGCAGGGTGTGCCGGTCATCAGCATCGTCGCCGCCGACAAGGAGGGCCTGAAGGCGGCCCGCCTGCGCAACCATCACCTGCGCGGGTCGTCGGCCATCAACTACGAGGCCGACATCATCCTCATCCTGAACGAGAAGTACAGCATCGTTGCCAAGGCGAACATCGAGTTCAACCCGTACCAGGCGCAGCGCTTCCGCGACTGGATCGTGCTGACCATCGAGAAGAACCGCGCCGGCCAGCACTCGATCGACTTCGAGTTCGAGAAGCACTTCGAGTTCGCCGTCTTCGACCCGAACGGGCGGGCGGTACAGGAGAAGCTGATCGAGGAGCGGCTCTACAACGACTGACCGCGGCCGGCGCTCCGCCGCGGCCGATAGACTGGGCCCGATGCCCGCGTCCGCCGACCTTTCAGCACGCCTGCCGCCGCGGCCGGAGGTCGTCTTCTTCGATCTCGGTGACACGCTGATCCGCGCCCATCCGTCGTGGGCCGGCGTCTACCGCGCCGGCCTGCGCGAGCACGGCATCGAGGTACCCGAGGAGGAGCTCGAGCGGGCGCTCTACGAGAGGACGAAGACCGGCGCGTGGGCCTTCGAGGGGCCGTTCGACGCGACCGAGGAGGCGTCCTACGAGCGGATCAAGGCCTTCGACGCGGCCGTCCTCGCCGAGCTCGGCCACGCCGACCTGCCCGACGAGATCTTCCGCAGCATCGAGGACGCCTTCCTGCGCGTCTCGTCGTGGTACGTCTTCCCCGACGTCGTGCCGGCGGTCGAGGCGCTGTCCGGCGCGGGCCTGCGCCTGGCCGTGATCAGCAACTGGCTGTGGGGCGGGCCTGAGCTGCTCCACGCCCTCGAGCTCGCGCGCCATTTCGAGGCCCTCGTCATCAGCGCCCACGTCGGCTTCCAGAAGCCACATCCGCAGATCTTCGAGCACGGCCTCGAGGTGATGGGTGTCTCGCCCGAGCGCGCGGTGCACGTCGGCGACAACTACCAGGCCGACGTCGTCGGCGCGCGGCGGGTGGGCATCGCAGCGGTGCTCCTCGAGCGCCGGCCGGCCGACGGCGCGCGCCGGCCGGGGAGCCGCGATCGGGCCGCCGAGCCCGACCTGCCGGTCGTCGGCGACCTGCTCGAGCTGGTCGACCTGCTCGGCATCGACCGGCCCGCCGCCGCCCGCCCCGCCTGAGCGCGATGGCCGGCGAGCGCTGGCGGCTGTTCGTCGCGACGGCGCTGCCCGGCGCCGCCGCCGCCGCGCTGTGGCAGAGCCTGGCGCGGCTGCGCGACCGCCACCCGCAGGCGCGCTGGCTGCCGCCCGAGCAGTACCACGTCACGCTCGTCTTCCTCGGCTCCACCGATCCGGCACGTCTGGCGGAGATACGGCGCGTGATCGGGGAGGTGGCGGTGTCGAATGCCCGGTTCGCCGCCTCGACCGGCAGCGGCGGCGGCCGCCCGGACAACCGCCGCGGCGGCGTGGCGTGGGTGCGCCTCGCCGGCGGCCGCCACCAGCTGGCGAGCATCGCGCTCGCGCTGGACCGGGCCCTGGGCACGCGCCAGTACGAGCGGCAGCGCCCGCTGCCCCACGTGACGGTCGCACGCCGCGTGACGGGCGGCCTGATCGCCGACCTGCGCGCGGCGAGTACCTCGTTCGGCGTGGAGTGGCCGGTCGAGCGGATCAGCCTGTTCCGCAGCCATACCGGTCCGCGCGGCTCGGTCTACGAGGAGCTCGCCGCCGCCTATCTCGCCGGCTGAGCGCGCCGTCGTTGGTCGCGCGAAGCGCGCCGGCCGGCGCCCGACGAGCGCTTGCCACGCTCGGCATCGGCTGGCCTACACTGCCTGCGCAGCACCGCAGGTGAGAAGGGGAGCCCAGCATGGCGTCCGAGCGCACCAAGTTCGTCCTCGACGAGGACCGCATCCCGCGCAGCTACTACAACATCGTCGCCGACCTGCCGTCTCCGCCGGCGCCGGTCCTCCATCCCGGCACGGGGCAGCCCGTCGGCCCTGACGACCTGGCGCCGCTGTTCCCGATGGCGCTCATCGGCCAGGAGGTCAGCGCCGAGCGCGAGATCGAGATCCCCGATCCGATCCGCCGCGCCTACGCGCTCTACCGGCCGTCGCCGCTGTACCGCGCGCGCCGGCTGGAGCAGGCGCTTGATACCCCGGCGCGCATCTAGTGCTCAATCACGTCCTGCTGCACCAGACGGTCATCGGCCAGGAGGCGCTCGAGCAGCTGGCGC
>CAYRMQ010000179.1:0-3693 GCA_964425305.1 uncultured Anaerolineaceae bacterium
TCATCCAGCGCGGGCCCAGCGTCTCGTAGAGCACGACGAGGTACTGGATTGCCTCCTTCGCCGTGCGGATGCCGCCGGCCGGCTTCATGCCGACCAGCCGGCCCGTGCGCCGCTCGAAGTCGCGGATGGCCTCGAGCATGACCAGCGTGCCGGGCAGCGTCGCCGCCGGCTGGACCTTGCCCGTGGAGGTCTTGATGAAGTCGGCGCCGGCGGCCATCGCCAGGATGCTCGCTCGGCGGATGTTGTCGAACGTCTCGAGCTCGCCGGTCTCGAGGATGACCTTCAGGTGGGCGTCGCCACAGGCTTCCTTGACAGCGACGATCTCCTCGAAAACGGTCCGGTAGTCGCCCTGCAGGAATGCGCCGCGGTCGATGACCATGTCGATCTCGTCGGCACCGGCGAGCAGCGCTTGGCGGGTCTCGCTGAGCTTGATCTCGGTGAACGTCTGGCCCGAGGGAAATCCCGTGGCGACACTGGCCACCTTCACGCCCGTACCCGCCAGCGCCTTGCTGGCGATCGGGACCAGCGACGGGTAGATGCAGATCGCCGCGACGCTGGGGATCGACGGGTCGCTCGGGTCGGGGCGAATGCCCTTGGCGCACAGCGCGCGCACCTTGCCCTCGGTGTCCTTCCCCTCGAGGGTCGTCAGGTCCATCATCCGGATCGCGAGGTCGAGCGCCCACAGCTTGGAGGCGCGCTTGATCGAGCGGCGCTTGAGGCTGTCGACGCGCTCCTCGATGCCAACCTGGTCGACGCCACCGACGCGCTCGAGCATCGACTCGATGCCCTCCCCACGACCGACCCACGCGCGCACGAGGGCGGCGGCCTGCCGTTCTGCGGAACGGTCCTTCGTGTCGACGACGGCTGTCACGCCAGCATGGTACAGCGCCTCGCCCGATTGGCAAGCAGTTGACGATCCATGACATCCATGTGACTATTCGGTCACTGTGACTCGGCCGTCCGATGGCCAGCTCGATGACGTACTCCGCGCGCTGGCCGATCCGACGCGCCGCCGGATCTATGCTCTGCTCGGCCGGCGACCCGGCCTGACGACGGGTCAGCTGACGTCGCTCGTCCCGGGCATGACGCGTTGGGGAGTGATGAAGCACCTCGCCGTGCTGCGCGACGCCGGTCTGCTGCAGACGTTTCCCGAGGGCCGGCGGCGGCGGCACTTCCGCGAACCGGCGCGGTTGGCGCTCCTGCGCGATTGGCTGGATGGCGTCTAGCGCCGGGGATCGGCGGCGCCGCCGACCAACTCGGACAGCCGAACCGGCCAGTCAGGACCCGCGGCCTGCCTGGCCAGGATTGCTCCGTCGCGGAGGCTGGCGTCGCTCGCCTCGGCTTCGGCGAGACCGTAGTGGGACAGGATCGCTTCGACGAGCGCCGCACCGGCCGGCATCTGACGCGCACGCCGTGCGTTGATGCCGTAGCGCTCGACCAACTCTGACTCGGCCAGCGACGCGAGCACGCCATGCGCCTCCTCCAGTCCGCCGCGAGTCAGCGGGACCATACGGACGAGGTTGGTCGCCGTGCCGCCGACGAACACAGCCCGCGCCGGCCGTCCCGGCGGCAGATCGCGCACGAGGGCCATCGCGCCGAGGCGCAGCCGATCGAGCTGGTTTGGCGTCGGCGGATCCCCCGCGAGGATGCCGTTGCCCAGCCTTGCCGAGCCGCTGGGCAGGCTGTGCACGGCGAGTGGCGATCCGGGCCTGGCCAGCACGACCTCGGTCGAGCCGCCGCCGATGTCCACGACGAGCAGCTCGCTGGCGAGCGGCCGTCCGCCGCTGACGCCGAGGTACGTAAGCTCGGCCTCCATCTGCGGCGCGGCCACATGCAATGGGACGCCGGTGGCGGCGAGCACCTCGTCCGCCAGATGCGCCGCATTCGTCGCGCGGCGCAGGGGCTCCGTTCCTACGAAGGTGACCAGCCGGGCACCTTCACGCTCCGCCGCCTGACGATAGCTGGTGAGGGCCTCGACGACCGCCCCGCGAGCATCCGCCGGCAGGCTGCCCGCACGGTCGACGATGTCGCCGAGCCCGAGCAGCACGCTCTCGTCGCGCAGGTACTCGAGCCCGCCAGGGCGGATCCGGGCGACAAGCAGGTGGACGCTGTTGCTGCCGACGTCGACGGCGGCCCCGATGGGCGACCCGGCCGCCACGTGCGCCGGCGTTCCTAGGTCCGCGGCAGGCCGCGCCGGCCCTCGACGAGGAAGTGGCGGAACCAGTCGCGGATGCGCTCGATGTTGTCGACGCGGCGGAAGGGCTTGCCCGAGCGCGTCAGCTCGTGCGTCTCCTCGGGCACACGCATCATTCGCACGGGCCGGCGCAGCGAGCGCAGCACGGTGAACAGCTCCTCGCCCTGCGTGATCGGCGTGCGCAGGTCCTTCTCGGCGTGCTGGATGAGCAGCGGCGTCCTGATCCGCTCGGCATATGTCAGCGGGCTGTGCTGCCGGTACAGCTCGGGGTCCTCCCACGGGTTGGCACCGTAGTCGTAGTGCCCGAAGAGCGGGCCGGCGATGTCGCCGCTGAGCATCTGCGAGGTCAGGTCGTTGACCGAGCGGCACGCGACGGCGGCCGTGAAGCGATCGGTGTGGCCGATCATCCAGCTGGTCAGGTAGCCGCCGTACGAGCCGCCCGTTACGCCCAGCCGGTCGCCGTCGACGAGGCCGTCGGCGATGAGGGCGTCGACGCCGGCCATGATGTCGCGCATCGGCCCATCGCCCCAGTCGCGGAAGTTGGCGCTCAGGAAATCCTGACCGTAGCCCTGCGAGCCGCGCGGGTTACAGGCATAGACGCTCATGCCGGCCGCGACGAGGCACTGCCACTCCCACATCAGCGACCAGCCGTAGAGCGTTGCCGGCCCGCCGTGGATCTCGACGACGAGCGGGGCCGGCTTGCCGTCGCGGTCGGGCGCGCGGTAGAACCAGCCCTGGATGCGCCGGCCGTCGACCTCGTCCCAGCGGCTGACCGGCGCGACGCGCTCGACCTCGCGCCAGCGCTCGCCCACCAGGTGGCTCAGCCGCCGAATCGGCACGCCGCTGCGCAGCACGTCACCTGCCGGCACGTCGACGGCGACAACGTCGGGCGGGTTGACGGCGTCGGCACGCAGGGCGGCGACGCGCAGTCGGCGGTCGTCGAGCGTGGCGGCATGGGCGCGCGAGAGGTAGTGCTCGCCGCGCGTCAGCCGCTCGACGTGGCAGTCGGCGACGCTGACGCGCCACAGCTCGTAGCTGCCCTCGGCCGGCGCCGCAAACAGGATCGCGCCGCCGTCGGCGGTCCACGCCGGCCGGGTCACGGCGAAGCCGAACAGGTCGCTGTTCATGCCGGCCGCCACCTCGAGGTCGCTGTGACCGGTCAGGTTGACGCCCTCGCCTTCCTCCGCCGCGGCGAACATCCACACGTCGCTGCGCGTCGCGCCACGAGCCTGGAAGCGGTGCCCGATGGCCGCGATCGAGCGCCCGTCGGGGCTCCATGCCGGCTGGTCGAACGCCCGATCCCCGCGACCGCCGGTGATCCGCCGCACCTTTCCGTCGGTAACCTCGACCGCGTAGATGTCCGTGCGCCAGGTCAGATCTGCGTCGCGATGGCGATCCGACACGAAGGCGATCGTGCGGCCGTCGGGGCTCCACACCGGTTGCAGGTCGCGCGCCCGCCCGTCGGTCAGCCGGCGCTGCATGCCGTCGGCCACGTCGAC
>CAYRMQ010000180.1:0-3627 GCA_964425305.1 uncultured Anaerolineaceae bacterium
CCTCGAGCACCATCGTCACAATGCACGTCGATGTCACGCAGGTCGCCGCGCCGGTCCAATCCCGGCCGCTCACCCGTCGAGGCAGGCCGACTGCGGCCGGCCACGCCCGACGACAGTGCGGCCGTTGCGGCGCTGATGCAGGCCTCGATCCGCGGCATTTTCCCGACGTTCTACGATGCCGCCCAGACCGAGGCGATCGCCGGCTACTACGACCAGACTGACCCGGCACTGATCGCCGACGGCACGTACTTCGTCATCGAGGAGGACGGCGAGGTCGTCGCCTGCGGTGGCTGGAGCCGCCGGCCGCGGCTACCGACGGGAACGGTCGCCGGCGGGACGGGAGATCGGCTGCTCGATCCGGCCACCGAGCCGGCGCGCATCCGGCTGATGTTCGTGCGGCCGGACCGCGTCCGGCGCGGGCTCGCCACGCGTATCCTGCAAGAGTGCGAGAAGGCGGCGCGCAGCGAAGGCTTCCGCCGCCTGGCGCTGATGGCGACGCTGCCCGGCATATCGCTCTACGAGCGCAACGGCTTCCGCATCGTGGAACGCACGCAGATCACGCTGCCCAACGGGATAACGCTGCCGAGCGCGACGATGGAGAAGGAGATCGACTGAGCCGGTTCAGGCGGCGGTGACGTAGCCGACCACGAGCACAAGCAGCCAGGCGAGCGCAGCCACGTGCACGGGCAGGCACTCCGGCGGCCGCGCGGCCAGGAAAGCGGCAACGACGACGAGCGTCGTTCCCGCTGCCGCGGGCTATAGGACGTCGACGGCCAGCGGCACGCCGGCCAGATTGGCGGCCACGATCGCGAGCAGGACAACGCCGCCGACGAGCGCGAGCGCGCCGGCGGCAATCAGCCACCGCTCTGCCGGCGGGTGGGGCGCGTCGCTGAGTAGCCGGTCGAGGAGCGCCGCCACGGCCAGGGCCACGAGCTGGACGAGGGCGAGCGCCATGAGGAGCAGCGCACCGACCGCGCCGATGCCGAAAGGCCCGGCGTTGCCGATGGCGAACAGGAGACCCAGCAGCGCGGCACCGATGACGAAAGGGACGGCCGCCGACCACGCCGTCAGCCACAGCCAGCCGACCGCGTCGTGGAGGTACGGCGCTCGAGAGCTCCTCACCATGCTCCTGCCGCGTCTCTAGGGTGCCGGTCATGCCCTCGTGGATGGAGCAGACGAAGCGGTAGGTAACCGGTGGTGGCGCGTCGAACTCGATCGTGTCGGACGTGCCGGGCCGCACCATGGCGCGGGTGCCGGCGCTGAGCGGAGTCAGGAAGATGAGGTTGTGGTCGAGTGTCGAGGAGTTGCGCGGAAGGCGAGCGACACGCGCACGTGCGCGGGTGCTACCTGGTAGCCCGGCTCGAAGGCCGGCTGTCCGCCGGGCGCGGTCGTCACGCGGAGGTGGACGTCGGCGACCGAGTCCGCCAGCACGGTGCATGCCAGCAGTCCGAAGACGGCAGCCAGGCCGACGAGCGCGGTCCTTCGGCTGAGTCGGTCGGGTGGCGCGTTCATGCTCGACCTCTCCCTCGGTTGGGGCGGACCGAGACTAGGCACGGCGCCGAGGCCGGGCTATGGATCGTTCGTACTGCGCCCGCGCAGGGCCCTGTGTCAGCCGGCGGGGACGAGGCGGACGATGATCCGGTACTGGTCGTATTTACCGTCGCAGGTCTGGAAGGTCATGATCGGCGTCGAGGAGTCGTTCGCGGCCCACTCCCAGAACGTGTCGTTGAAGTAGGCCAGCTTGACGCGCTTGATCCACTTGACCTTCCACTGCGTGACGTTGCCCTTGCGGTCGGCGTACCAGACCTTCTGGCCGACCTTCATCGCGCCTGAGTGATAAGCCTTCTTGATCGCCTTGAACGTGCTCCAGGCGTGGCTCATCAGATAGACGTTGCGCTTGGGCGCGCAGCCCCAGCGGTAGACGCCGGTGCCGAGGCCGGCCGGGTCGCCGCCGTACTCGCAGCCGTACCACTTCCATGAGGCCTTGATGCCGAGGGCGGGGTACCACAGCTTGCTTGTGCCCTGGTAGGTCGGCTCGCTCGGCATGGGCGCCGGCTTGGGCGTTGGCGTGGGCTCGGGCTTCGGCTTCGGCTTGGGGGCCGATTCCGGGCTCGGCGCGGGCTTGGCCTGGGAGTGGGGCTTGGGCTTCGGCTTGGGCGCGGGCGCGACGCTCGGCTCCGGTTCGGCGCTCGGTACCGGTCGCGGGTAGAGCATCGGTTGTGGCGGGGCGAGCTCGTCGAGAGGCGTCTCGTACGACACGAGGGGCAGGACGGCGAGCGCCGAGGAGGCGGGCTCCGGTGACTTCGGCGCCGGCAGGACGGCGAGAGGAAGGCCTGGTGTGGCGGTCGGTAATGCGCTGGCCTGCGCGACCTCGGCCGCGGCCCCGGACGCCGGCTGACTGGGCGCTGCCGCGGGCATCGCCAGAACCGGTGCCAGGACGAGGAGTCCGATCAGTCCGGCCAGCAGCAGGTGCCACAGCGGCCGCACCAGGCGACCGGCAGCACGCTGAGTGGTGACCGTAGGCATGTGCGACGTTCCTTGACTTCCGTGTTGCGCCCGGCTCACCCACGGCGAGGGGAGCGACGCACCGACCAGTCAAGGCAAGGCGGGTGTTGCGAACGATCACCACGTAGGACTGTGAAGAGGGCCCGAAGGGGCTAGTAAGTCGCCTTCAGGCCGTCAGAGCCCGAGCAGGGTCCACGCCAGGTACGCACCTACGCCGGCGACGAGGCACAGCGGCAGCGAGCGGAGCGGCGCGGCGGCGACGGCGCCGGCGGTCGCGGCGAGAGTCGGCGCATCGACGAAGCCGGTGCCCGGAACCACGAGCGAGTGGACCGCCAGACCGGCGAAGAGAGCCGACGGCATGCGGTCGAGGACGACGCGCACGGCGTGTGGCAGCGACGGCAGCACGACGAGGGCAGCCGCACGGCTGGCGTAGGTGATCGCCGCCAGCACGAGCACCAGTTCCCAGGTCATCGTCGCCTGCCCGGCAGCGCGACTGCCAGCGCAGCGACGATCGGCACGAACGCATGCAGCGCCGGCAGGAGCAACGACACGGCGAGCACGATTGCGCCGGCCGCGACGACGCGCAGCACGCCCTGCCGGCCGCGCACCGTGATCGCGGTGAGGCCCACGAAGAGGACGGGGAATATCGCCGCGGCCAGCCCCTCGACGGCGACGAGTCGCGCGCCGATGGTGCCCAGCAGCGTGCCGCCGACCCACGCCGCGAAGAAGAGCGCCCCGCTGGCGGCGAGCACGAAAGCCGTTCGCCGTCCGGCGCTGAGCGCCAGCCCGAAGCTCTCGTCGAGCATGAACCAGGCAAGAGCGGCGCGGTGCAGCGGCTGCCCGCCGATGCGTGGACGGAGGATCGCGCCAAGGACCAGGTGCCTGGCGTTGAGCGCGATGGCGGTCAGCACTATCGCGGCCGCGCCGGCGCCGCCGGCGATCAGGCCGAGCGTCGCGAACTGGAGCGTGCCAGAGAAGATGAGCAGCGACATCCCCAGCGCCAGCGCGACGTCCATCTGCACGCTCGCCGCGGCGCCGAAGATCATCCCGAAGACGCCGATCGCGGCGGCCAGGGGAGCGGCGGCGAGCAGCAAGCCGCCTCGTCCCGCGCGGGCGAAGGGC
>CAYRMQ010000181.1:0-3611 GCA_964425305.1 uncultured Anaerolineaceae bacterium
GGCGGCCACACCGTCGGCGCCGGCGCCATCACCGAGATCAGGGAATAGCATCGTGGCCAAGGTCGAGAACAGGCCCGTCATCCAGCTCGCCTGCACGGAGTGCAAAGAGCGGACCTACAGCACCACCAAGAACAAGAAGAACGATCCCAATCGCATCGAGCTGCGGAAGTACTGCCCGCGCTGCCGTAGGCATACTCTCCACCGCGAGGCAAAATAGAGAGGCCACTGATGCGGCATAGGCGCGTAGCTCAATTGGTAGAGCACCGGTCTCCAAAACCGGCGGTTGCAGGTTCGAGTCCTGTCGCGCCTGCCAGCACCTGGCATCCGAGGTAGATCCCCAGTGTCCCGAATCCGGCGCTTCGTTGAAGAGTCCTGGTCAGAGCTCAAGAAGGTGACCTGGCCCACGCGTGAGCACACGCGCAACCTGACCGTGCTCGTTTTCGTCGTCAGCGCGGCGATCGGCGCCTACATCGCCGTCTTCGACTATCTCTTCACGCAGGTCGTGGCCTGGCTGGCAGGGCAGGTGGGCATATGACCGACGTCGACACGCAGACGCGCGCGCCCGAGAAGCGCTGGTACGTGATCCACACGTACTCCGGCTACGAGAAGAAGGTCAAGACCAACCTCGAGCACCGTATCGAGTCGATGGGCATGGAGGACAAGATCTTCCAAGTCCTGGTGCCGGAGGAAGACGAGATCGAGATCCGCTCGGGCCAGCGGGTGACCGTCCAGAAGAAGGTCTACCCCGGCTACGTGCTCGTCGAGATGATCCTCGATCCCGATTCGTGGTTCGTCGTGCGCAACACGCCCGGCGTGACGAGCTTCGTCGGCGGCGGCAACATCCCGGGCAGCCGCAACGAGCCGGTGCCGCTGGAGGAGCACGAGGTCAAGCAGATCCTGCGCCAGATGGGCGTCGAGACGCCCAAGTACCGCGTCGCCTTCCAGAAGGGCCAGAGCGTGCGCGTCACCGACGGCCCGTTCGCCGAGTTCATCGGCACGGTCGACGAGGTCAACCCGGAGCGAAACAAGCTGAAGGTACTGGTCAGCATCTTCGGTCGCGAGACGCCCGTCGAGCTCGACTTCCTGCAGGTCGAAAAGCTGTGAGCGGCGCTCGTGCGGCGCATCGCGGCGTTGCCGCCTGCGCTCCGCTCGCTTACGCATGGACATGCGCGCGCTGGCGTGCTCGGCGCCGCCTCGCGCTGCACTCGCTGGAGCGCCGCTTGCCAGGAAAGGCATACCGTTAACAGATGGCCAAGAAGATCCGCACGGTTCTGACCCTGCAGCTGCCCGCCGGCAAGGCCACGCCTGCGCCGCCGGTCGGCACGGTGCTCGGGCCGCATGGCATCAACATCGTCGAGTTCTGCAAGACGTACAACGAGAGGACGGCCGCCCAGAGCGGCCAGATCATCCCGGCGCAGCTGACGATCTACGAGGATCGCAGCTTCACCTTCGTGCTCAAGACGCCGCCCGCCGCCGACCTGCTGCGCAAGGCGGCCGGCGTCGAGAAGGGCGCCTCGGCGACCGGCCGCGAGAACGTCGGCACGGTCACGCGAGCGCAGATCCGCGAGATCGCCGAGACGAAGATGAGCGACCTGTCGGCGAACGATGTCGAGGCCGCTTCACGCATCGTCGAAGGCACCGCCCGCTCGATGGGCATCGAGGTCGTCGGTTGAAGCGCTGACCAAGTGGCTGCCGCGCACCGGCGGCACGTACACCCCGCGTCAGAGGGCAGGCCCGCCGTCGCGCGGAGCCGCAGGAAGGAGAGCAGGTCGAGATGGCCGATCGAGGCAAGAAGTACCAGCAGGTCGCGTCGCTCGTCGAGCGCGGCCGCGCATACGAGCCACGCGAGGCGATGGAGCTGCTCAAGCAGACCAGCTACAGCGGCTTCGACGCGACGGCCGAGGCGCACATCCGCCTCGGCGTCGACCCGCGCCACGCCGACCAGATGGTCCGCGGCACGGTCGTGCTGCCGCACGGCACCGGCCAGCGGGTGCGCGTGCTCGTCTTCGCCCAGGCCGACAAGGCGCAGGAGGCGCTGCGCGCCGGCGCCGACGAGGTCGGCGGCGAGGACCTGGCCAAGCGCATCGAGTCGGGCTGGCTGGAGTTCGACGTCGCCCTCGCGACGCCCGACATGATGGGCGTCGTCGGCCGGCTCGGGCGGATCCTCGGCCGGCGCGGGCTGATGCCCAACCCCAAGTCGGGCACGATCACGTTCGATCTCGAGCGCGCCATCGGCGAGGTGAAGGCCGGCCGAGTCGAGTTCAAGGTCGACAAGGGCGGTATCATCCACGTCCCCTTCGGCAAGGCCAGCTTCGAGCCGGAGCAGCTGGCCGAGAACCTGGCTGTCCTGGTCGACGCGGTCAACCGCGCCCGGCCGAGCGCGGCCAAGGGCCAGTACTTCAGGAGTCTCAGCGTGTCGGCGACGATGGGTCCCGGGATTCGTGTCGACGTGCCGGCGCTCCTCGCCCAGGCCGCCGCGGCCTAGGCACCGACCACATGCGGGCCGGCTTCGACCGGCCCTGATTGCCGGCCGGCGCAGTCCGGCCGTAAAGTGAAGACAGTTCCGCCGCAGACAGCGCTGCGTCCGATGACGATCGACCGATCGTCTGCCGCGTGACCACACGGCCAACCGTGGGGCGTCGCCGGACCGGACCGAAATCGCCGACCGGACCCGGGGATACCGGGGGACGCCGGCGGGCACGCCGAGGCAGGGATCGTCAGGGCCTCGCCCTGGACGCTGCACGCCGCAGCACCGACGACCCAGCGCGGAACGAGCGCAGGGGCGTCCGGAGCGCCGGGCGTCCAGACAGGGAAAGGAGGCACCATGCCGACAGAGGCCAAAAAGGCCACCGTCGCCGAGCTGAAGGAGCTCATCTCCGGCAGCCACGCGACGATCGTGGCCGACTACCGCGGCCTGAGCGTCTCCGATATCAGCGCCGTGCGCCGGGCGCTGCGCGAGCAGGGCATCACCTACCGCGTGGTCAAGAACCGCCTGGCGCGCATCGCCGCCGAGGAGGCCGGGCGCCCCGAGCTCGGCCAGCTGCTCGACGGTCCCAGCTCGCTGGCGTCGGGCGGGGACGACGAGATCGTCCTGGCCAGAACGTTCCTCGACGCCGTCCGGCCGTACCGCTCGGTGACGATCCGCGGCGCGCTTGTCGGCGATCGCCGGATGGACGCCGCCTCGGTCAACCGGCTGGCGACGCTGCCCTCGCGCGACGTCCTGCTCGGCCAGCTGGCCGGCGGCATGGTCGCGCCGGTGGCCGGCCTGGCGTCGCTGCTCGCAGCACCGCTGCGCAATCTCGGCTACGCACTCCAGCAACTCCACGATCAGCGGGCCCAGCAGGCCTGACACGACAGCCAGCAAGGAGAGTTACATGGCAACCAACCTGTCACAGGACCAGATCCTCGAGGCGATCGACGGCATGACCGTCCTCGAGCTGTCCGAGTTCATCAAGAAGTTCGAGGAGCGCTACGGCGTCACCGCCGCAGCGCCGGTGGCTGCCGCCGCCGCGCCGGCCGCCGCGCCGGCGGCGGGCGGCGAGGCCGCGCCGGCCGCCGAGGAGCAGAGCGACTTCAACGCCGTGCTGACCGAGGTCGGGCCTAACAAGAGC
>CAYRMQ010000182.1:0-3562 GCA_964425305.1 uncultured Anaerolineaceae bacterium
GGCGGACGATCAGGACCGACACCGGCGCATGGACCATGACGTTGCGCGCGACGCTGCCCAGCAGCAGCCGGCCGAGGCCGGTCCGGCCGTGCGTGCCGAGCACGATCAGGTCGGCCTGGCGCTCGTCGGCGACGCGCACGACCTGCTGCGCCGGATCGCCCTCGACGACGACGGCAGCCGCGCGCAGCCGGCCGCCGCGCAGGCGCGCTGCCGCCTCTTCGGCGATGGCGGTGTGCTCGCGCACGATCTCGCGGTACGTCTCGAAGTAGTCGGGCACGCTCGGCGCGTACAGCGTCGCCGACGGCGGCAGGTGCCACGGGCCGGTCTGCTGCGCCACGCTGACGACCTCGACCGCGACGCTGCCGAAGATGGGCCACGCCCGCAGCAGCTCCTCCGCCGCCAGGGCATGCTCCGAGCCGTCGTGGGCGAGGACAACGCGCGCCAGCAGCGGCCGGCGCGCGACGAGGACCGGGCACGGCGCGTGGTCGACGACCTCGCCGGCGACGGAGCCGAGGAGCATCGAGCGGATCTCGCCACGGCCGCGGCTGCCGGCGACGATGAGGTCGGCGCTCCACTCGCGGGCATCCTCGACGATGGCCGACGCCGGCCTGCCGCGCAGGACCGCGCGCTCGACCGCGTGGCCGCCGTGGGCCACGCCGCGCACCGCTTCCTCGAGAACCTCCTCGCCATACCTGCGCAGCTCCTCCTCGACGACGCCGAGCGGCTCGACGACGGTCACGACGCGGATCGTCGAGCCGGGCGGCCAGGCGACGGCGGCGACCAGGTCGCGTGCGACGCCGGCGCATTCGGACCCGTCGGTGGCGAGCAGTACGCGCATGTCGGTGTCTCCTCTCGCTGGCTGAGACGCCTCCAGCTTGCGCCACCGAGACGACGCTGGCGAGGGCCATAGCTCACATTTGGATTAGGCTGGGTCGATGAAGCCGACGATCGACAAGGACGAGCTGCGCCAGCGGCTCAGCCCTCTCCAGTACCAGGTGGCCGTAGAGGCAGGCACCGAGCGTGCCTTCAGCGGCGTCTACTGGGACCACCACGGCGACGGCGTCTACCGCTGCGTCGTCTGCCGCCAGCCGCTGTTCGACTCGGGCACCAAGTTCGAGTCGGGGACCGGCTGGCCCAGCTTCTACGACGTCACGGACAACGAGCGCGTCGAGCTCATCGATGACCGCAGCCACGGCATGGTCCGCACGGAGGTGCGCTGCGCCAATTGCGGCGCCCACCTCGGCCACCTCTTCCCCGACGGCCCGCGGCCGACCGGCCTGCGCTACTGCATCAACTCGGCGGCGCTCGACTTCAGCGAGCGCTCCGACGCGGCGGCCACCGCCGCCGACCAGTCGGCGGGCGGCATCCAGGCCGACGGCTAGCCGCCGCCCGGCTCAGCCCTCGCCGGGCAGGTCGACGAGGTCCTGGTAGTCGGGGTGGCGCCGGATGTAGGCGGCGATGAACGGGCAGCGCGGGGTCACGCGCAGGCCGCGCGATCGGACGTCGTCGAGGGCGCCCTTCGCCAGGCGTGAACCCATGCCCTGGCCCTCGAGCGCGTCGTCCACCTCGGTGTGGGTGAAGATGATCCGGTCGGGGCGGGGCACGTAGGCCGAGATACCGACGATCTTGCCGGCGAGGTGCAGCTCATAGCGGCGCAGCTGCTGGTTGTCCACGACGCGCACGTCGCGCTGCTCGTCCGTCCCGCTCACCTGCGTGCTGCCTCCTGATCCGCCTTCGTGTCCGTCGGCCCGTCTCCACCGGTGCCGACGGCCCTGTGCAACGTCCACTCTATCGGCTGTCATCGCCATGGGCCCAGCGAGGCGCCACAGTCGGAGGATGACGATGAAGGTACTGGTCACGTTTGCGACGAAGCACGGCTCGACGGCCGAGATCGCGCAGGCCATCGGCTACGAGCTGGCCGACGCCGGGCTGGAGGTCGACGTCGCGCCGGTGGCCGACGTCCACGACGTCGCTGGCTATGGCGCGGTGGTCGTCGGCAGCGCGATCTACGTCGGGCGCTGGCTGCCCGAGGCGGTCCGCTTCGTCGCCGCCAACGCGGCGACGCTCGCCGAGCGGCCGGTCTGGCTGTTCAGCAGCGGGCCCATCGGTGCACCCGAGCCGAAGCCGGCCCGCGACCCGGAAGGGCTGGCCGAGGTCACGGCGAAGGTCGAGCCGCGCGGTCAGCGGACGTTCGCGGGCAAGATCGATCGCTCGCAGCTGAGCCTGGGCGAGCGGGTCATCACCCGCGTCGTCGGGGCACCGGCCGGCGACTTCCGCGACTGGCCGGCGGTCGCCGATTACGCGCGCGAGATCGCCGCGGCGCTCAGCGCCGACGCGATCAGCGCTCCCGGGGCGGGCGATCGGCGCGGCCCGGCCGGGCGAAGCTGACGCCGGACATCGACTTGATGCGCGACGGCGCGCGCAGGTCGCCGTCGGTCGCCGAGACGCCGCCGGGGATGCGGCCGAGCACGAACCAGATCGCATGCACCGGCGTGTCGCCGACGTTGGCCAGCCGGTGCGGGATCGTCGAGTCGAAGGAGATCGAGTCGCCCGCCTGGAGGATGTGCTCGTCGAAGCCGATCCTGACTTCCAGCCGGCCCTCGAGCACGAAACCCCACTCGTGGCCGGGGTGGCGCTGGAACTCCGACTCGGCGCTCGACGCGCCGCCGACCTCATAGGTCACGTAGAGGAACTCGGTATCCGGCTCGGACAGCGGGGTCAGCCGCTCCCACACCACGCCCGAGGCGAGGCGGATGCGCTTGCGCGTGTCGGCCCGCTGAAGCAGCGGGTCGTGGCCGGCATGGGCCCGCTCGCCGGGCTGGCCGGTTGGCCGGCGGTCGTTGAAGAGCAGCTCGTCGAGCGACACGTCGAGCTCGCTGGCGATCGCGTAGAGCGTGCTCACCGACGGGCTGGCGCGGCCCGTCTCGATCTGGCTGATCATGCTCGGCGAGACGCCCAGCCGCTGGGCCAGCTCGCGCAGCGTCAGCCCCCGCTCCTGGCGCGCTGCGCGCAGGCGCTCGCCCATCGGCGGATAGGCCGGCTTGGCGGGTTGCGCGGGTTCTGTCACTGCTCCATCCCGAGCCGATTGTAGAGCCCGCCGACCGCCGTCAGCCGAGCAGCGGTATTGCACACGCTGTGCAGTATCGCTAAAGTCTGCGCATCGCGTGGCAACGCCAGGACCTGCGGAGCCCCACCGAACGAGCTGGGGACGCGTGGAGGCGCGCTGACCAGTTCGGGGCATCGCACTCCGAAGGAGGAGGTTAGCTTGAGCCATCCGTCCATGCCCATCAGGTTCGTAAGCCTTCTGTTCGTCCTTGCCCTCGTCGTCGCGGCCTGCGCCGGGCCGGCGCCGGCGACCCAGCCACCCGGGACACCGGATACCGGCACACCCGCTCCGGGCACGCCTGACGCCGGCACACCGCAGCCCGGCACGCCAGATCCCGGCACGCCCGCCGGCGATCCAATCGTCGTCGGCTCGTCGCTCTCCGACACGGGCGCTTTCGCCGCGACCGCGGGCCTGCACCGCATCGCCGGCGAGCTCTTCATCGAGCGCATAAATGCC
>CAYRMQ010000183.1:0-3481 GCA_964425305.1 uncultured Anaerolineaceae bacterium
CGGCGGCGCCATCGCTGCCGACGCGCTGTGCCACCAGGCCTGAGCGTTCCCATACTCGAACCCCGGTAGCGTTATCGGGGCCTCGGGCCTCAGCCTTCTCATACCCGAACCTGGGTAGCGGTATACCAAGAAGTGGCGGCCGGCGGCAGAGCGGCACCGTGGCGGAGAGCACGCTTCGGCCGCCCGTGCGATGCAAGTCTGCCCGGCACGACGTTCTGAACAGACATTTTCGACATTACGCTACGCCCATTCGAGTATGAGAGGTTCTGGCGGTCGCCTGCCGGCGTGTCCAGGCACGACCGACCGCCCACCGGACCGGCATCCGACCGCCCACCAATCCGGCCACCCACGGGGCGGCCCGCCCTCCGGTCCGTCGAAACAAAGACGGAGCCCCGGAGCGGCTCATCGGATAAGCGAGCGCGACGGCGAGCCGCTCAGGAGCGGGTTTCGCTGCCCTCCTCTTCCAGGCTGGGCAGCTGCTCGGCCTCACCGGCCGCGCCGGCCTCGCTCTCGGCGGCACCCTCGAGCAGCCCACTGATGTCGGGCTCCTCCTCGGCGCCATCGCCGTCGCCGCGCTCGGCGAGCAGCGGGTTGAACTCGGCGCTCTCGGCCGTTGCGCCGGCCGCGGCAGCCGCCTCGGCCTCGGCCAGGAAGACGTTGATCTCCTCCTCGCCGAAGCCCTCCGGCAGCTCGCCGCCGGCGAGCGCCTCGGCCGCCGCCCGCCGCGCGGCGGCTCGCGCCGCGGCGAGGTTCTGCGGCGCGCCCGTCCCGGCCGGGATGAGCTTGCCGATGATGACGTTCTCCTTCAGCCCGAGCAGGCGGTCCTTGGCGCCGTTGATGGCGGCCTCGGTCAGCACGCGCGTCGTCTCCTGGAAGGAGGCGGCGGCGAGGAAGGACGAGGTGTTCAGCGACGCCTTGGTGACGCCCAGCAGGACCGTCTGCGCCGTGGCGGGCTCGCCGCCCTCGGCCAGGATCCGGTTGTTCGTCTCCTCGAACTCGAAGCGATCGATGAGCTCGGACGGCAGCAGCTCGGTGTCGCCGGGGTTGTCGACGGTCACCTTGCGCAGCATCTGGCGCACGATGATCTCGACGTGCTTGTCGCTGATCGTGACGCCCTGGGATCGGTACACCTTCTGGACCTCGGCGACCAGGAAGCGCTGGACGGTGTCCACGCCCTTGATCTCGAGCAGCTCCTTCGGGTTGAGCGAGCCCTCGGTCAGCGGGTCGCCGGCGGAGACGGTGTCCCCGTCGGAGACGCGCAGCCGCGCCGAGTGCGGCACGGCGTACTCGCGCACGTCGACCTCCTCGGTGTGCAGCGTCAGGGTGTTCCCCTTCTTCGTGACGCGACCGGCCGTCGGGGACTTGACCTCGACGAGATCGTCACCCTCGCCCAGCCGGGCCAGGAGCTGGCCCTCGGTCACCTCGTCGCCGTTGGCGGCGAGGATCTCGTGCTGCGGCGTGAGCTTGACCGTCGTGTCGTAGGCGTCCCGGTGGGTGACCCGCACGGTGATCGGCTGGTCACCGGACGCCGGCGGCACCTCGACGACGCCGTCGATCTCGGTCATCTGCGCCTGGCCCTTGGGGATCCGCGCCTCGAAGAGCTCCTCGACGCGCGGCAGGCCCTGGGTGATGTCCTCGCCGGCGACACCGCCGGTGTGGAACGTCCGCATCGTCAGCTGCGTGCCCGGCTCACCGATCGACTGCGCGGCGATGATGCCGACGGCCTCGCCGATGCCGACGAGCTGGCCGCTGGCCAAGTTGCGTCCGTAGCACGCACGGCAGACGCCGTGGCGCGACTGGCAGGTCAGCGGTGAGCGGACGAGGACCTCGCTGATGCCGGCCGCTTCGATGCGCTCGGCCAGCTCCTCGGTGATCTCCTCGTTGCGCTCGACGACGGGCGCCGACTTCTTCTTGGCCGCCGGATCGACGACCGGACCGGCGGCGAAACGGCCGACGAGGCGGCGGCGGAAGGCGCCATCCTCGTTGGCCGCGAACTCGTCGGTCTCACGCGCGGTGATCCACGTGCCCTCCTCGGTGCCGCAGTCGTCCTCGCGCGTGATGACGTCCTGCGCCACGTCGACGAGGCGCCGCGTGAGGTAGCCCGAGTCGGCCGTACGCAGGGCGGTGTCGGCCAGGCCCTTGCGCGCGCCGTGCGTCGAGATGAAGTACTCGAGGACGGTCATGCCCTCGCGGAAGTTGCTGCGCACGGGCACGTCGATGATGCGGCCCGTCGGGTCGGCCATCAGGCCGCGCATGCCGCCCAGCTGGCCGATGTTGCCCTTGTTGCCGCGGGCGCCCGACGTGGTCATCATCGTCACCGCGCCGGTCGGGTCGAGACCTTCCATCATGCGGTCGCTGATCTGCTGGGTGGTGTCCTTCCAGACCTGCACGACGCGCTCGTAGCGCTCGTCCTCGGTGATCAGGCCGCGCTGGAACTGGCGGTCGATCTCCTCGACCTGCCCGTCGGCGTCGCGCAGCAGCTTGGCCTTCTCGCGCGGGACAGTGATGTCGTCGACGGCGATGGTCATGCCACCGCGCGTCGCGTAGTGGAAACCGATCTGCTTGATGCCGTCGACGAGGTGCGCCGTCTCGGTCGCGCCGAGCAGCCGGTAGCAGTCGCTGACCAGCTCGCGCAGGGCGGTCCGGTTCATCGGCTTGTTGACGTAGCGCAGGCGCTCGGGCAGGACCTGGTTGAAGAGAACTCGCCCGACCGTGGTGCGCACCAGCTGGTCGACCGGCACACCGCTCTCCTCGTCCCACGTTCGCACCGAGACCTCGATCGGCGAGTGCAGCTCGAAGCGCGGTACGCCGTGGTTGGCCAGCTCGACATCCTGGCGCGTGTCGATGCGCCCGACGTCGTAGGCGAGCAGCGCCTCGCGCTCGTCGCCGAAGCGTGCCACCGGCGGCGCGTCGGCGGTCTCCTCGCGCTCGAGCGTCAGGTAGTAGCAGCCGAGGACCATGTCCTGCGTCGGCGCCACGACCGGCCCGCCGTCGGACGGCGACAGCAGGTTCGCCGTCGACAGCATCATCCGCCGCGCCTCCTCCTGCGCCGCGCGCGAGAGGGGCACGTGGACGGCCATCTGGTCACCGTCGAAGTCGGCGTTGAAAGCGAAGCAGACGAGCGGGTGTATCTGGATGGCCGAGCCCTCGACGAGCACGGGCATGAACGCCTGGATGCCCAGGCGGTGCAGCGTCGGCGCGCGGTTGAGCAGCACCGGATGGTCGGCGATGACCTCCTCCAGCACGTCCCACACCTCGGGACGCACGCGCTCCACGATCCGCTTCGCGCTCTTGATGTTGTGGGCAAAGCCCTTCTCGACGAGCTGGCGCATGACGAACGGCTTGAACAGCTCGAGGGCCATCTTCTTGGGCAGGCCGCACTGGTGCAGCTTGAGCTCCGGGCCGACGACGATGACCGACCGGCCGGAGTAGTCGACGCGCTTGCCGAGCAGGTTCTGGCGGAAGCGGCCCTGCTTGCCCT
>CAYRMQ010000184.1:0-3451 GCA_964425305.1 uncultured Anaerolineaceae bacterium
TACGTGGCCGAGTGCGCCCCGGACGCCGATGTCTGGCACGGGCACGACATGACGAGCCTGCCTGCGATTGTTGAACTCAAGCGCCGACGCGGCGGATATGCCGTCTACGACAGCCACGAGATCTACCTCGAATCCGGCCGCCACGCCGACCAGCCGCGCTGGGCAAAGCGGGGATTGGAAGGCCTCGAGCGCCGGCTTGCTGGCGAGGTCGACGCGATCATCACCGTGAACCGCTCGCTGGCGCCGATTCTCGCCCAGCGGCTCCATCACGACGTCGTCCGGGTCCTGTACAACTGCCCCGTCGCAATCCATGAGCCTCCGCGGGCCTCGCGTCTGCGTGCCTCCCTGAACCTTGGGCCTCACCTCCCTGTCCTGCTCTATCACGGCTCGCTGGCGCCCCACCGCGGCATCGAGGAACTGCTCACCGCGATCTGTCGGCCCAAGCTGGCGGGAGCGCACCTCGTCTTCCTCGGGTTCGGCTCGCTGACCGAGTGGCTGCGCGAAGAGGCTCGCCATGGCCGCTACGACGGCCGCGTCCACCTCGTCGACGCCGTGTCCCCTGATGAGCTGCCCGACTGGTTGGTCGGAGCCGACGTGTCGGTCGCACCGATCCAACCGTCGACCCTGAATCACCGGCTCTCGAGCCCTAACAAGGTGTTCGAAGCTATCGCCGCTGGCGTGCCGGTGGCGGGTAGTGACTTCTCAGAGTTCCGGCAGGTCATCGCCGATCCGGAGCTGGGTCCCCTCGGCACACTCTTCCAGCCCACTGATCCGGCTGACATCGCTCGCGCCGTCTCCGAAATCCTCGATCTGCCGCTCGCCGAGCGTCAGGCGCTGCGGCAGCGCTGTCTGGCGGCCTCCCGCGGCCGCTGGAACTGGGAGATCGAGTCGCGCACGCTCGTGGCAACCTACGAGGAGCTGGCGTCGGGTCGCGCTGGGCAACCACCGGTTGCCGAAACAGGTGCCGCGTGACGCGCATCGTTTCGCGACCGACGGCTGATGACCGGGTGGTGACGATGTTCGTGCTGAACGACATGCGCTTTGACTCGCGCGTGCGACGCGAGGCCACCACTCTCGCTGCTGCCGGCTACCAGGTAACGGTCCACGCGGTCATGAGCGACGCCACTTCGCAGTTGGCAAGTGAGAGCGTCGATGGTTACCACATCGTGCGCTCGCCGATGCTCATGCGGCCTGCGAAGCTGCCCGGTCCAGCTTCGCCGCCCCGCGTCAGCCTGCGGCGGCGTGCGCTGGCTGCATCGTTCCTTGCGACTCGGCCGCTCTTCGGAGGCACGCTCCACTGGACGGCCAACTGGCGGCTGCGCTGGCACACCTGGGCCCGCTCCGTCGAACGGCAGGTGATGCCCGCCGCCGTGTGGCATGCCCACGACTTCAACACATTGGGCCTCGCCATCGCGTGCGCCGAACGTCACGGCGGCAGCGTCGTGTACGACAGCCATGAGATTTTCACCGAGGCCGGTGCGGCGAGCGCGCTGCCCAAGGCGATGCGAACCTTGATCCAGCACCGTGAGCGGTCTTGGGCGCGACGAGCTGCAGCGGTGATAACCGTCAACGACTCGCTCGCCGAGGTACTGCAATCCACGCTTGGGCTGGATGACATCAGGGTCGTGCGGAACTGCGCGCAGCAACCGGCGGGCCCGTCGCCAATTCGGGAGCAGTTGCGCATTGGCTCCGGCCCGCCACTCGTGCTCTATCACGGCAGTCTGACGTGTGGGCGAGGTCTCGAGGCGCTGATCGTCGCCCTCGAGGACCCCCGGCTTCGCGGCACCCACCTGGCATTCATGGGCTACGGCCCGCTCCGACCACGTTTGGAGCAGCTTGCGGCCGCATCGCCGGCCGCGGCGCGGATCCAATTTCTCCCACCAGTCAGCCCGGACGCCGTCACGACATGGGTGGCCGGGGCCGACGTCGCCGCGATGCCCATCGAAGCCGACACGCTCAACCATCGCCTGTCGAGCCCGAACAAGCTGTTCGAAGCTGTGGCCGCCGGCGTTCCCGTCGTCGGGCCGGACTTCGCCGAGTTCCGTCGCGTGGTCCACGATCCACGCGGGCATCTTGGACGCCTCCATCCCGATCACAAGCCCGCCTCGATCGCCGGCGCGATCCACTCGGTGCTGACCTTGCCGCGCGCGGAGCAGGAAGCACTGCGCGCGCGCTGCCGCGCGGCTGCCGTCGAGCGATGGAATTGGGACTACGAGGCGGCCCGGCTCCTCGCGACCTACGAGCGCCTGGCGCCTGCGGCATCCGCGCTCCAGGCCGCGAGCCATCGAGCGATCCGGGTCTCCTTCGCCGAGAGGCCCGAAGTCGAGCACCAGTCCGCGACGCGCTGAGCAATGCCTATCCCTCTCAACTTGACTACCGATGTCGCGGCGCTGCGTGGCGGAGAGGGCCTGAAGCTCAGCGGGTCAGCCGACAGCGAGGGCCTCAGTGTCCTGGAGCTCGACCTGGCTGGGCGCCACGGGGACGCCCACTCCCTGGTCGCGTTGCCAAGTCTTCCGAACGAGCTACCGGGTGCCAAGGACGGCGTACGGGTATGGATGACGGCTGATTACCAGGACCCCGCCGGCGCGCGTTTGCCGTTCGTGCTCTATGTCGTGGCGTACTACCGAGAACGCTCCATCGCGGAGATGCCTTTGCGCTTCTTCGCGGGTCCCGAGCGCACAACGCTCATCCTGGACGCCGCCATCCCCGAGCATGCCGACCGCTACCAGCTGGTCGTGTACGCCGATCGGCGCTACCGCGGCACCCTGCGGGTCGGCGACATCAGGATCGTGGCCGGCACGACCGAGTACCGGATCGGAGCCGGGATACATGTATCGCGTCCGATCAGTCTCAAGCGCGAGTGGCGGCAGGATGGCCAGCGCCTACTGTGCGCGTCCTTCTACGGCGAGCACTGGGCCGAGATGCCAGCCGGCTGGCGGCTCGACGAGCTCCATCCTGCGGCACTGGCCGCAGCCGACTGGATCCTGTACGCCAGCATCGACAAACTGGCATTTGGCGCGGCGATACCGCCACCGGCGCCGTCGGATAGCGCTGCGCGTCACCGCGGACCAAACGCTGTTCTGAGCTACAGCCTTGGAACAGACAGCACCGCGGCGATGGCGCTGCTGCCGGACGACACGATCCGCTACTACTGCCAGCGTCCATACCAGGCCTATCACTTGCGCAACGGCGCAGAGATTCGGCTTCCCGACCCTACGCCGTGGGAGGAGCGCCTGCGGGGCCTCGACAACCTCGTGGTCATTCCAAACACGTTCGAGCAGATTCAGCTCGGGGCAGGCGGGCGCCATGGCTTCGCCCACAATTTCGGCTACGCCGCGGTTGGCTTGCTGCTGGCCGACTATCTCGATGCAGGAACCCTCGCGTTCGGATCGGTCCTCGAGCAGGTCTTCCTGCGCTCCGGGCACTTGTTCGCCGATGTCGTTGGGCTGGA
>CAYRMQ010000185.1:0-3400 GCA_964425305.1 uncultured Anaerolineaceae bacterium
CGGATGGGCCGTGCCGCGAGTCCAGTCGGGATGCGCCGCGAGCGCGGCGGTCCAGTCGTCGTAGCGGTCCTGGTTCCTGTCGGGGATATACGTGCTGCTCGGATTCAGCATCCAGTAATCGGGTGTGTCGGCGAAGTTGACCCAGATGTCGTTGCCGCCGCCACCGCCCGACGAGGTCGTCTCCACGCCGTCAGGACCGACGCCGAAGACACAGTGGCCGGCCGTCAGCAGGATCGTCTCGGTGAGCAGCGTCGCCGAGCAGTTGAACCAGGTCCCCGGATCGTCGAAGCGCGAGTCCTGGAAGTCCGGCACGTAGAACAGCAGCTGGCCGACATGCGGGTGGCCGCCGTTGTCGGGCTGGCCGTTGGTGATGGCCATCGCCGGCACGGCCACGGCGAGCGTGGCGGTCAGGCGAGCGTGAGTGCGATGCGGCGCATTTGCGAAGCCATGCCTCCTCTAGCGGCGATCGCGGATAGCGAACGCGAAAGACGGCCACGCGGCGACCGTAACGATGGCGGCGCGGTCTGGGACGGCCCGCTGAGCTCGATCACACGCCGCACACGACACTCACGGACACACCAGCAGGACGTTCCGGTGCTCGTCGGCACCGCGGCGGCTCCGCACGCGCCGAGGTCCCGTGTCAGTCCGGCTGCAGCTCGCTCAGCTCGAGCACCTGCAGCGCGCTCGACCACGCCAGCGACGACATCGCGCCGGCGCGCGTCGCGCCACCGACGACGTAGAACGCGCCGTCGATCACGGCACCCTGCGCGCCGTGAACGGCGAACGGCGGCAGCGGCAGCGCGCGCCAGCCGGCGCCGACGTCGGCGGTGTCGAGCCACCAGTGGCGGTCGAAGACGCCCGCGCCGGTCGGTGACGGGTCCTCGCCGCCCGACACCAGCACCAGCCCCTCCCCCGCCGCCTCGGCCGCGCCGCTGGTGACGGCGGGCAGCGGCGGGCCGGCGCGCCACTCGTCGGCGGCCTGGTCGTAGACGTCGACCGCCGCCGACAGCCCGCCGTTGCGGCCGCCGATGGTCCAGATCTCACCGCCCACGACGACCGCCGCCAGGTGATCGCGCACGACGGGCATCGGCGCGCCCATCGTCCACTGCCCGTTTTCCGGATCGAAGACGAGGACGGCGCCGCTGCCGCCCCGGCCGCCGACGACGTACAGCCTGCCGTCGAGCGCGACCATCCGGTGACCGTAGCGACCCTCGGGCATCGGCGGCAGCTCGCGCCAGGCGGCGCTGGCGGGCTCAAGCGCCCACAGGTTGGCCAGTGGCTGCCAGTCGATCAGCCGATCGGCGCCGCCGCTGACGTAGACCGTGCCGTCGAGGCCGGCGGCGGCGGTGTGATGCCGCCCTCCCGGCAGTCGCGGGCCGTCGGTCCAGGCGTCCCGCGCCGGATCGTAGACGGCCATCTCGTCGGCCGTCCGAGACGGGGCGCCGGCCAGCCCACCGATGACGTACAGCCGTCCGTCGGCGACCGCCACGGCGACCTCTCCACGACCCTCGGCCAGCGGCGCCCTGAGCATCCACGACGACGTGTCGCGCGGCGCCGGGTTCGTCGCCAGCAACAGCGCGACGACGACGACCAGCAGGCCGACGACGACGAGGCCAGCCCCCAGCAGCAGCCTCACTCCCCGGCCGAGCGACATGCCGACATCATCGCAGCCGGTGGGCTGGCGACGCTTGGCGGCAGACGTCTATGACAGATCGAAGCCGGGCGCGCGGTGAACGACCTCGCCGTCGACCAGCGTCGCCAGCGGCCGGCTCGCAGCGAGCGCGCCGGCGTCGACCGGCTCGGCCAGGCCGGCAGCGGGCACGACGAGCAGGTCCGCCGCCGCGCCTTCGACCAGCCGTCCCAGCCGTTCCTGCCGCGCCACCCGGGCAGGATCCACGCAGGCGCCGCGCAGCGCGCGGGCGAGATCGAGCGCATGGGCCGCGCCGAGCGGCGGATCTGTGGGCCGCAGCGGGTCGCGGCGTGCCACCGCCACGGCGATGCCCGGCCACGGGTCGGCCGGCTCGACGGGCGCGTCGGTGCCGAAGGGGATCAGCGCGCCGCCTTCGACCAGCCCGCGCAGCGGGAAGGCGTGCTCGACGCGCTCGCCCCACGCCTCGCGCGCGGCCGGCGCGTCCGTGCGCAGGTGGACCGGCTGCACCGACGCGGCCACCGCCAGCTCGCCGAAGCGCGGCTGGTCGGCCGGATCGATCAGCTGGGCGTGCTCGACGCGGCGTGCCAGTGGCGTCTCGGGCAGGTCGGCGAGGACGCCCAGCGCGACCCGCACCGCGGCGTCGCCGATGGCGTGGACCTGGCCGCTGATGCCGGCCTCGGCGGCGCGCAGCAGGTCACGGCGCAGCTCCTCGGCGATCGCCGTGAACATGCCCCGTGGTCCACCTGTCGGCCGGCGCGTGGTGGCGTCGGTATAGGGCTCGAGGAGCGCCGCCGAGCGCGAGCCGAGCGAGCCGTCGGCGAAAAGCTTCAGCCAGCCCGTCCGGTAGCGCGCCGCCCGCCGGCGTGCGGCGGGGTCGTCGTCGGCCGGCTCGACGCCGGCGCCGCTGCGCAGGCCGAGCTCAATCGCACGCTCCAGCTGCGGCGCCCGGATCGACGCGTGGACGCGCAGCGGCAGCTGCCCGCGAGCGGCGAGCCGGCCATAGAACAGCGGCCCGAGCCGCGTCGAGCGCTCGTCGCCCAGCGCGCCCGGATCGTGGCAGCCGGTGACGCCCAGCGCCAGCAGCCGGCCGGCCACCCGCGCCAGGTCGGCCTCCAGCTGGTGGTCGGTCGGCGCCGGGATGGCGTGGTCGACCAGGCTGCACGCGCCCTCGTGCAGGATGCCGCTGGGCGCGCCGTGCTCGTCGCGCCGGATCATGCCGTTCGCCGGCTCCGGCGTCGTCTCGTCGATGCCGGCCAAGCGCAGCGCCGCCCGGCTGACCCAGCGGCTGTGGTGGTCGTGGGCGTAGAGCGCCACCGGCCGACCCGGGCAGGCGCGCTCGAGCATGGCGGCGTCGGGCCAGCGGCCGAGGCGGTCGAGCGACCAGCCGTGGCCGAGCAGCCAGCCGTCGACGTCGCCGCGGTCGGCCAGCGCGGCATGGGCCTCGGTCAGCCGCGCCAGCGTCGCCTCGGCGGCGCCGGCGTCGCTGAGGTCGACCTGCCGCTCGGCGAGGACCAGCATCATCAGGTGCAGATGGGCGTCGGTGATACCGGGCAGCACCATCAGCCCGCCTGCCAGCCGCCAGCGGCGGGTCTTCGGGCCGGCCAGGGCCTCGATCTCGGACCGGCGCCCGGCGGCCAGCACCGTACCCTCGCCGATGGCCAGCGCCTCCCGCCAGCCGAAGCCGTCCTCGCCGGCGAGCGTCGCGACGCGGCCCTCGACGATCAGTTCGGCGCGAGGCGGCCCGCTCAT
>CAYRMQ010000186.1:0-3396 GCA_964425305.1 uncultured Anaerolineaceae bacterium
AGCGCTGGCGATCGCTCGGCGGCGCGTTGGGCATCGATGGCCAAGCTATTCGGCGGCGACACCGCCATGGCCGTCACCACCGACGCGGTGCAGGTCTTCGGCGGCTACGGCTACACCACCGAGTACCCCGTCGAGCGGATGATGCGCGACGCCAAGATCACCCAGCTGTACGAGGGCACGCAGCAGATCCAGCGGCTGATCATTGCCCGCGACCTGCTCGCCGCGCAGCACTGACCGGCCCGCCGAACGAGCGGTCGGTCAGTCGCGATGCAGCCGCACACAGACTGCGATGTAGTTGATACCCTAGGGCCTGCTTCGGCAAATCGGACCGGGGAAACTGGCAGCCGCCGCAGGTTCGCAGCCGTGTACGCGGATCCGGCTCTCCAGAACCCAGCGCGAAGGGAGGAACGCGCTGGCCGCCCGTTGCCCGAACTGTCCCAGAGCCCCGGCCGCCAGGTGAATAGCAGCCTCGCTACCAAGGGGGAAATTATCGAGGCCTGACACTTCGCGATCCTCGTGATCGCTGCGTGCCCCGCCAGTGGGCACGAGCCGGCGGCGAACCCCACTCCTACGCGCGCCGGCACGTGATTTCCGCCGGCCGGTCCCCAGACCGGTCGCCAGAGGAACGTCGCAACCGCCGGCGCCCGCGCACCGGCGTGCTGCATTTGAGGCCGGGCCGTGCCCCGCTCGAATCGAGGAGCCTGCCCCAGCAGGTGTTCGAGCGGCTCAGGCAGGCGCGTCACAACCTGGCCCAGACGCCAGCGCGCGTGGTCTGTCCCGCCGCTGGTGAGACGCCGGCGGTTGCTGCGCAAAGCGTGAAAAGGGGGATTGTTTTGCCTTTTCTGCGAGTGTTCGTCGGTGTCGTCGCCGTGGCCGTCATGGTCGCCGGCGTCCATGTCGAGGCCGCCCCAGCGGCCGCGTCGCACACCGACAAACACAAGGTGATGCGCTTCGCCAAGAACCAGCTCGGCAAGCCGTACAAGTGGGGCCGCGAGGGCCTCAAGCGCTACGACTGCTCCGGTCTCGTCTACCGGACGTTCAAGGAGTCGGGCCTGCTCAAGAAGATCGGCGGGCGGCGTGCGACCGCGCGCTGGTACTTCCGCTGGTTCCGCGACCGCGGCCTGATAACCAGGAAGCCCAAGAAGGGTGATCTCGTGGCATGGGGTAAGCCGGTCAGCCACATCGGCATCTTCGCCGGCTACAACAAGTACGGGAAGCCGATCGCGATCAGCGCTCTCTTGAAGGGCGTCTCCAAGCACAAGGTCCACGCCATGAACGTGCCTTTCAAGGCTTACCTACGTGTAAAGATGAGTCGCTGACGGGCCGTCGCCCGACACCTGCCGGCACCGCCACGCGCGGTTGCCGGCACCACTTCGACGGGGCCGGCCGATGCCGGCCCCGTCGCATGTCCGCGCTGGTACGATCGAGCACGGCAGAGCAGATCACATGGAGTGCCCGCCGTGAGACTGACCCAGACGCGTCTCCTCGTCCGCGACTTCGCCGCGGCGTTCCGCTTCTGGCGCGATGTCGTCGGGCTGCCCGTCAGCTTCGGCACCGAGAACGGCCCGTACGCCAGCTTCGGCGAGGACAGCGACCAGCTGGCGATCTACGGGCTGGGCATGATGGAGGACGCCATCGGCCAGCCGCGCAGCGACGCACCACGCGGGCGGGACCAGGTCCTCCTCAGCTTCGAGGTCGAGGACGTCGATCGCGCGACGGCCGAGCTCGAGTCGCGCGGCGTCCGCTTCGTCAGCCCGCCCACCGACCAGCGCACGTGGGGCATTCGGGTGTCGCACTTCCGCGACCCGGACGGCAACCTCGCCGAGCTCTGGACGGCGCTGCCGGAGCAGGCGGCGTGAACATCGTCGTACTGCTGAAGGCGGTGCCGGTGGTCGGCACCGAGCGCCTCGGCGACGACCTGTGGACCGACCGCAGCGGACAGCTCGAGGCGAACGGCAACGACGAGTACACACTCGAGAAGGCGCTCAAGCTGACCGAGGCTCACGGTGGCGAGGTGACGACGCTGACCGTCGGGCCGGCGAACGGCGCGGAGGCCATCCGCAAGGCGCTGGCGATGGGCGCGGCGCGTGCCTACCACGTCGCCGATGAGCAGATTCGAGGCTCCGACGTCCGGGCGACGGTGGCCATCCTGGCGGCGGCACTGGGCAAGCTTGACTACGACCTCGTCTTCGCCGGCGCGGATACTTCCGACGGCCAGGGCGGCGTCGTCGCGGCGGCGCTGGCTGCCCGGCTCGGGCTGCCCTACCTCTCCTACGCGTCGGAGATCGAGCCCGCCACTGACGGCGGCGTGCGCATCCATCGGCTGTCGGCCACCGGCTACGACGTGCTCGAGGCCGCCACGCCGGCGCTGGTCATGGGCACGCAGCTGCTCGGCGAGCCGCGCTACCCGTCGCTGCGCGGCATCATGCAGGCCCGCTCGAAGCCGATCGAGACGTGGTCGCTGGCCGATCTCGGTATCGACGCCGATTCAGTGGGGGCCGGCGCAGCGACGACGCAGACGCTCGACGCCGAGCGGCCGCCGGAGCGCGCCGGCGCGACCTTCGTGCGCGAGGCGCCCGAGGTGGCGGTCGCGCAGGTCGTCGACTTCCTCGCCAGCCGGAGACTGATCTGATGGCCGGCATCTGGGCCGTCGGCGAGATCGCCGGCAGCGAACCGACGCGGTTGACGCTCGAGCTGGCCACGCTCGCCCAGCGCCTGGCGACCGAGGCGGGCACCGACGCGAAGGCGGTGCTCATCGGCGCTGGGGCGGCTGCCGTCGGTGAGCAGGTGGCGCGTCACGGGCCCGACGTGCTCGCCGTCGAGGCCGACGCCGGCGGACGGCCGGCTGCCGCAGTCATCGCACCGCGCCTGGCGGCGCTGATCGAGGAGCGCTCGCCCGACTATCTGCTGATCGGCGCGTCGAACGACGGCAAGGACGTGGCCGGCATGCTGCTCGGGCTGACCGACCTGCCGATGCTCGTCAACGGCGCCGGCGTCGAATGGGCCGACGGCGGTCCGCGCGTCGAGATGAGCACCTTCGGCGGCAAGCTCGTGACGCACACCCGCTTCACGGGGAGCCGCGGCATCGTCCTCGTCCGGCCGGCGACCGTCGCCGCCGAGGAGGCTCCGGCGCCAGGCTCGGTGGAAGCGGTCGACACCGCTAGTGCGACAGATCTGCCCGAGGTGCGCGTGACGGACAGCGTCGAGGAGGCCGGCGCAGCGGCGCCCATCGAGGAGGCGCGCATCATCGTCGGCGGCGGCCGGGGAGTGGGCAGCCCCGACGGTTTCCGTAACGTGCAGGAGCTGGCCGATGCGCTGGGCGGGGCCGTCGGCGCCACGCGGGCGGTGGTCGACGCCGGCTGGATCGGCTACAGCCAGCAGATCGGCCAGACGGGC
>CAYRMQ010000187.1:0-77 GCA_964425305.1 uncultured Anaerolineaceae bacterium
CGGCGAGGGCCTGGCGGCCATATCGGCGAGGGCCTGGCGGCCATATCGGCGAGGGCCTGGCGGCCATATCGGCGAGG
>CAYRMQ010000187.1:177-3393 GCA_964425305.1 uncultured Anaerolineaceae bacterium
GGTTGGCGGCCATATCGGCGAGGGGTTGGCGGCCATTCGGCGAGGGGTTGGCGGCCATGGCCGCGGAGCTCGGCGGCCATATCGGCGCAGCCGCCAACTCCCACTGGCACCACGTCCGCAGTCGTAAGCTTCAGCCGCGTAACTCAACCGCCACCGTGACGGCACCGCGGCGCGGCTGACCCGCCGGCGCCCGACCCGATACGGTTGCGACCGAGCCGTTCTCGAGGGGACAGCCGTGGCCGGAACCGATCGCCGCTACCCGCTGTACGACCCGCGCTTCGAGCACGACGCGTGCGGGGTCGGCTTCGTCGCGGCAATCGATCCGAGGGACCGGCGGCGGGTCCTGGGCCTGGCGCTCGCAGGGCTGGCCAACCTCGGCCATCGTGGCGCCTTTGCCGCCGACGGCGAATCGAGCGACGGTGCGGGCGTGGCGCTGCCACTCGAACCGGCGCTCGTCGGGCGCATCGCGCCGGGCGTACGGGGCAGGCCGGCCGTGGCGATGCTCTTCCTGCCATCCGAGCCTGGCGCCAACGACGCCGCCCGCCGGATCGTGGCCGGCTCACTCGCCGCCGAGGGCCTCGCCGTCGCGGCCTGGCGCGAGGTACCCGTCGACCCGGACGCCCTCGGGGCCGAGGCGCGCGCGGCGCTGCCACAGATCGCCCAGGCGGTGGTCCGTCGGCATGGTTCCGCTCTCGCGTTCGAGCGCCGGCTGCTCCTCGCCCGGCGGCGGATGGAGCTGGCGGCCACGGACGCGGGGCTGGCCGACTTTGCCGTCGCCTCGCTGTCCACCCGCACCCTCGTCTACAAGGGCCTCGTCGCCGGCAGCCGGCTGGCCGACTTCTATCTAGACGTCTCGTCGGCCGACATCCCGCTCAGCTACGCCTGCTTCCACCAGCGCTACGCGACGAACACGACCCCGCGCTGGGCGCTGGCCCAGCCCTTCCGGCTGATCGCGCACAACGGCGAGATCAACACGGTCCGTGGCAACCGCGAGGAGCTGCGCGGCCGGATGGCGCGGCTCGGTGGGCGGTTCGGCCAGCGGTTGCGCGACCTTGGCGCATTGCTGACGCCCGACGGCTCCGATTCGCTGTCCCTGGACGAGGCGCTCGACCTGCTGACCGCTGCCGGCTGGCCGCTCGACAGCGCGCTGATGCTCGCCATACCGGAGGCCGCCGCGCTGCGCTCCGAGGCGCTCCCCGAGCTGGCGGCGTTCCAGCGCGCGGTCGCCGGCCGGCTCGCCCCGTGGGACGGCCCGGCGGCGATCGTCTTCTCCGACGGGTGGCGCGTCGGCGCGATGCTCGACCGCAACGGCTTGCGCCCGGCGGCCGTGACGGTCACGCGCAGCGGGCTGGTGGCCGTGGCCTCGGAAGCCGGCGCCGTGCCGATCGGCGCGAGCGAGACCGTCGAGCGCAGCCGGCTCGGACCGGGCGAGATGGTCGTCGTCGATCCGCGCCGGCGGGCGATTCTGCATGACAGCGACGCCAAGCGGGCAGCCATCCGATCGCTCGGGCGGCCGGCCGGCGACACGGGCGACCGCCGTCTGCGGACTGGGCCGCCACCGGCGACGACTCATACGCCGCCGGCCGAACGCTGGCTCCACGGCCTCGACGCCGAGCGCCAGCGGCTGGACGTCAAGACGATGGCGCTCGAAGGCCAGGAGCCGCTGTGGAGCATGGGCGACGACACGCCGACGGCGGCGCTGGGCCGCCTCGACAGGCGCGTCGCCGACCACCTGCGCCAGTCGTTTGCGCAGGTCACCAACCCGGCGATCGATCCCGAGCGCGAGCGCATCGTCATGGAGATAGCCGTCGAGCTGGGGCGGCGCGCGCCGCTTCTGGGACGGCGACCGGCTCGATCGGCCACTCTCCGACTGGCGACGCCGTTCGTCGCCGATCTCGCCTCGCTCGAGGCGGTTTTCCGGCCGCGGCGAACGCGAACGCTCGACGCGACGTGGTATCCGGCTGCCGGCGAGGCCGGCCTCGGCGAGGCGGTGGCTCGGCTGGCTCAGGAGTCGGTGGCGGCAGCTCTCGCGGGCGTCGAGCTGGTCATCGTCTCGGACCGCCGTGCCGGGCGCGAGCGCCTGCCGATCCCATCTGTTCTCGCGGTGGGCGCGGTGCACACCGCGCTGACCGACGCCGGCCTGCGCGGCGACGCAGACATCCTGGCCGATGCCGGCGACGTGCTGGACGTCCATGCGGCCGCGATGGCACTCGCCAGCGGTGCCCGCGCCGTCTGTCCGTGGCTGGCCGTCGAGCTCGCCGTCGAGCTGGCCGGCACGCGCGGCGCGGAGCAGCTGAGCCCGAGCGACACCGTCGCGAACGTGATCAAGGCGCTCGACAAGGGCCTGCGCAAGGTGCTCGCGCGGATGGGCATCAGCGCCGTCGCGTCGTACGTCGGTGGCCAGCTCTTCGACGTGCTCGAGCTGTCGGATGACGTCATCCGGCGCTGCTTCCCGGCGGCGCCGGCGTGGTCCGGGCCGGTCGGCTTCGAGGGCATCGCGGCGCGCCAGCTTCGGCGGCTGGCGGCAGCGCCGGCCGAGGATGCCGGCGAGCGGCTGCCCGACCCCGGCTTCGTGCGCTTCCGCGCCGACGGCGAGCAGCATCTCTACGCGCCGGCTGTTGCCCAGACGATGCAGAGTGTGGCCGCCGGCGAGACCAGCCTGGCCGACTACCGACTCGCGCTCGCCCGCAAGCCGGCGGTCATCCGCGACCAGCTGGCGCTCATGAAGGCTCGGACGCCCCTGCCGCTCGACGAGGTCGAGCCCGCCGAAGCGATCATGCGCCGCTTCGTCGGTGCGGCGATGAGCCTCGGCGCTCTCAGCCCCGAAGCGCACCAGGCGCTGACCATCGGGTTGCGGCGGATCGGCGCGGCGTCAAACACGGGCGAGGGCGGCGAGGACCCGGCGTGGTACGAGGACCGCGACGGGCTGCGCCACGACTCGGCGATCAAGCAGGTCGCTTCGGCGCGCTTCGGCGTGACGACGACGTACCTCGCCCGCGCCGAGCAGCTCGAGATCAAGATCGCCCAGGGCAGCAAGCCCGGCGAGGGCGGCCAGCTGCCGGCGAAGAAGGTCACGCCGCTGATCGCGTCGCTGCGTCGAGCCCAGCCGGGCCAGTCGCTGATCAGTCCACCGCCGCACCACGACATCTACTCGATCGAGGACCTGGCCCAGCTGATCGCCGACCTGCGCGCCATCAACGGCGGCGCTCGGGTGGG
>CAYRMQ010000188.1:0-1104 GCA_964425305.1 uncultured Anaerolineaceae bacterium
GCTGCAGGCGATCCCGGTGCTAGACAGCCTCAAGCTCGAGGGCGACGAGGCGATCGGCGTCAACATCCTGCGCCGCGCGCTGGAGGCGCCCGTCCGCCAGATCGCCGAGAACGCCGGCCAGGAGGGCTCGGTCATCGTGTCGGCCGTCCGCCAGCAGGAGCAGGGCCAGGGCTTTGATGCCCTCAAGGGCGAGTACGGCGACATGTTCGAGAAGGGCATCGTCGACGCGGCCAAGGTGACCCGCTCGGCGCTCCAGCACGCGGCCTCGATCGCGGGCATGGTCCTGACCACCGAGACGCTGGTCACCGACCTGCCCGAGAAGGAGAAGGCTGCTGCCGGCGCCGGTCACGGCCACGGCGGCGACATGGACTTCTAGCAGCCAGCCAACCCAGCCACAGCCGGAAGCCCGGGCCGTGCCGCCCGGGCTTCTTCATGCCCTGAGCAGGCGCGCGGTGAGCACGAGGGCAAGGGCGGCGTCAAGGTCAAGGGCGGCGGCAAGACCTACCTGCTGCCGTACTGGTACAGGACGGGGCAGATCTCGCAGTAGCGCCCGTCGGCGCCGAACGTGCAAAGGGCCCGGGCACGTGCCGCCCGGGCTCCTTCTCGTGCGCGCCGTTGATGCAGACTGTCCGCCACAGTCTTCGTATCGCGAGAGAGGGGAGAACGCCCGATGTACCGCATCCGCCGCTTCGGCGTAATCCGGACGGCGACCGTCGTGGCCGTCGCCTACGCGATCATCTTCGCCATCATCGTTCTGCCCTTCCTCCTGCTCGTTTCGCGGTGGGCGCCGGCAGGGCCAGCGGCACTCGGCGAGCTGCTGTACGGCGCACTCGCCTTGGTAGTCATTTACCCGCTGCTGATCTGGGTCTTCACCGCTCTCGCCTGCCTGATCTACAACCTGGCCGCGCGCTGGGTCGGCGGGATCGAGGTGCAGGTCGAGCGCGTCCAGCCGCCCGGCTACCCGTACGGCGGACAGTACCCGCCGCCGGGCTACCCTCCGCCGGGCTGGGCGGGGCCGCGCCAGCCGGGCCAGGCAGGCCAGCCCTCACCACCGCCGCCGTGGGGCCAGCCGCCCACCGGCCAGCCGCCCACCGGCCAGCCGCC
>CAYRMQ010000188.1:1204-3356 GCA_964425305.1 uncultured Anaerolineaceae bacterium
GGCCAGCCGCCCACCGGCCAGCCGCCCACCGGCCAGCCGCCGACTACTCGGCCCGGCGACCAGCCGCCGGAGCGCTCCTGATCGACTTCACGCCTCGGGCGTCCCTCGAGTGGCGTCGATCTGCGAAGAAGTTGCGTCCGATACGATGGCCCGGTGCAACGCGAGGCACCGCCACACCGGACCGATGACGCTCCGCCGCCCGAGCCTACCGACGAGCTCGAGCCGATGGAGGAGACGCCAGACCCGCGGCCGCGGGCGGGCCGCCATGCGCCCCTGACCACCGAGGCGCTCGACGAGGCGCCACACGCGGTGGAATGGTTCTCGTCGCGGCCGAGCGTCGACGTCGCCGCGCAGCCTGCCCAGCCGACTGAGGATCGGCACGCGCTGGCCACGCGGATCCTGGCCCGGCTCAACCCCGAGCAGGCGCGGGCGGTCAGCACGACCGAAGGACCGCTGCTCATCCTCGCCGGCGCCGGCTCGGGCAAGACGCGCGTGCTCGCTCACCGCGTCGCGTACCTGATCGGCGTCAACGGCGTCCGGCCGTGGCAGATCCTGGCCGTCACTTTCACCAACAAGGCGGCCGCTGAGATGCGCGCGCGCATCCTGGCGCTGGTCGGCGAGCGCGGGCGGGAAGTGGCGATGGGCACCTTTCACTCGCTCTGCGCGCGCGTCCTGCGCCGCGACGGCGCGGCGATCGGCATCGATCCGCGCTTCGCCATCTACGACACGGACGATCAGACCGCGCTGATGAAGCTCGTCCTGCGCGAGCTGGAGCTGGCCGGCTCGGGAGAGCTTCGTCCGCAGGCCATCCTCGGTCAGATCGGTCGGTGGAAGAACGATCTCCTCGGCCCGGAGCAGGCGACGCGCCAGGCGCGCGGCTACCACGAGGAGATCGCGGCGCGCGCGTTCGTTCGCTACCAGGCACGCCTGGCCGAGGCCAGCGCGCTCGACTTCGACGACCTCCTCAACGAGGGCGTGCGGCTCTTCGAGCAGGTACCGAGCGTGCTGGCCGCCTACCAGGACCGCTGGCGCTACCTGCACGTCGACGAGTACCAGGACACGAACCGTGCCCAGTACCTGTGGGTGCGGCTGCTGGCCGGCGAGCGCAAGAACGTCGCCGTCGTCGGTGACGACGACCAGAGCATCTACTCATGGCGCGGCGCGGACCTGCGCAACATCCTCGACTTCGAGCGCGATTACCCGCAGGCGACCGTTGTCAAGCTCGAGCAGAACTACCGCTCGACGCAGCTGATCCTCGATGCCGCCCACGCCGTCGTATCGCGCAACGAGGGGCGCAAGGACAAGAAGCTGTGGACGGAGAACCCGCGCGGAGTGCTGATCCAGCACTTCGAGGCCGACTCGGAGGACGAGGAGGCGGAGTGGATCGCGCGCCAGGTCGAGGCGCTCGTCGGCGGCCGCGGTGCCGGCGGCTCCTTCCTCGCCCGCCGCGCCGACGAGGGTGACGAGCGCCAGTATCGGCTGCGCGACATCGCCGTGATGTACCGGACGAACGCTCAGAGCCGCGCCATCGAGGAGGCTTTCCTGCGCTACGGCCTGCGCTATCAGCTGGTCGGCGGCACGCGCTTCTACTCGCGGCGCGAGGTCAAGGACGCGCTGGCCTATCTGCGCCTTCTGCGCAGCGACCACGACGCGGCTGCCTACGAGCGGGTGATCAACGTGCCGCCGCGCGGCATCGGCGACAAGACGGTCGCGCTGGTGCGCGAGGAGAGCGATCGCCGGGGCGGCGACGTGTGGGCGGCCGCGCGCGCCCTGGCGACGTCCGACGAGCTGGCCAGCCGCACCCGCTCGGCGCTGGCCGCCTTCGTCGAGCTCGTCGCCTCGCTGCGCCGGCGGGTAGAGATGCTCAGCCTGCCCGAGCTGCTCGACGCCGTGCTCGAGGAGTCCGGTTACCGGGCGATGCTCCTCGACGGCTCGCAGGAGGGCGAGGATCGCTGGGCCAACCTGCTCGAGCTGCGCGAGGTCGTGAGCCGCTACGCCGACCTGTCGCCAGAGGACGCCCTCGACCGACTGCTCGAGGAGACAGCCCTGGTGGCCGACCAGGACGCCTACGAGGCCGACGCCGACGCGGTGACGCTGATCACCCTCCACGCGGCCAAGGGCCTCGAGTTCGACGCCGTCTTCATCAGCGGCC
>CAYRMQ010000189.1:0-3329 GCA_964425305.1 uncultured Anaerolineaceae bacterium
GGGATCTCGAAGCGCTCGCACAGGGCCGAAACATCATGCCAGTCGGTCTCGTCGAGCTCGTAGCCGGTGTGCGACGCGACGAGCCACTGTGGAGTGGTGCAGGCCACCGGCCGCCCGCGGATGATGCCCTCGCCGGTCAGCGCATCGGCCGGATAGAAGTCGCCGTTCTCAGGCGGTCCGTAGACGCCGCGTCCATCGTCATCAAGCTCGACCACGTGGAAGTCCACCTCGTGCCCGGCGTCGTCGCCGAGGACGAAGTTCCACGGTCGGGTGTCGTCACGCGGGACGTCGCTGTAGCCGGCGGCGCGAAGCGCGGTCACGGCTGCCTCGAGATGTCGCTGCTCGACGACGATGTCCAGGTCGCGGTGGTCACGCGTCTGTGTGCCGAGGCTGGCGTCAACGGCCCAGCCGCCGTCCACCCAGACACGCGCTCCGTGACGATCGAGCAGATCAAGGACAGCCAGTACATCGTCGGCAGTCATGCGCGGCGCAGTCGCCTCCGTACGTGGAGAAACCTATCGCGTGCTGCTGGCGCCAAACACGAACACTGCAACCAGCATCGCTCGGGCGTCGAGCAGCACTGGTAGTGGCGTGTGAGCCGGTCGCTAGTGCCGCTGGGCTACCTGTGCGGCGCAGTCGGAGCAGACATCGCTGAGGCCGGCGAGGTCGTGCTGCTCCTCGGAGGCGGAGTAATTGCGGCCGCAGAACGTGCGATGCCCGATGAGCTGGCCGTCGCTCCAGCGTTCCGCAAAAGCGATGTGCCAGATGTTCTCGTGCTGACCACGCAGGCCGCACGCCTCCTCGGGGCGAAGCTCCTCTGCCATCGAGGGTGAGTCTACGCCAGGCGGAGGGCCCTCGGCCGACAAAGATGCGGCCGCTCATCGCATGCGGTGGCGGCTCGCGGGGCTTGACTCGGCTCGGGCGCTACGGCGCCGCACCGGCTGTTCACCAAGTCCGTGGACTAAGTCGTGACGATGCGCAAGATCTAGCATCTTGATGTTATGGTGAGCGCATGCGTACGACAGTGACTCTCGATCGCGACGTCGCAGCCGCCGTCCAACGACTCCGCCGCGAGCAGGGCCTGGGCATGAGCGAGGCGCTGAATCGACTGGCGCGCGCCGGCCTGACGCTCGCGACCGAACGACGGAGGCCATATCGTCAACGCACGACCAGGCTGGCGCTCAAGGTCGACGTGACAAACCTGGCCGAGGCGATGGAGCAGCTCGACGGGCCGGCCGCGCGCTGATGCTCGTCGACGCAAACATCCTGCTTTTCGCCATCGACCGCGAGTCACCGCATCACGAACGCGCTGCCGCCTGGCTGACGACACAACTCAACGGCGACAGCCGCGTTGGCCTGCCGTGGGAATCGATCTCGGCGTTCCTGCGCATCGCCACCCATCCACGCGCGTCCGCCTCGCCGCTCGAACCGCGTGCGGCGTGGAGCTTCGTGGAGGACTGGCTCTCCGTACCGATCGTCTGGATCCCGGCGCCAACCGACCAGCATGCCGACGTGCTCGGTGAGCTGATTGATCGCTACCGGCTCGCCGGCAACCTCATTCCCGACGGACACCTTGCCGCCCTGGCCATCGAGCACGGCCTGGACGTCTGCTCGGCGGACACGGACTTCGCACGCTTTACCGAGATCCGCTGGCTCAATCCGCTCGCCTGATTCCGACTATTCGGCGGCTTCCTCCGGCGCGGCTGCGGCCCGAGCCTCCTCCACGACGTGACTGGCCTCGACGATCGTCGGCTGGCCTTGCCGCTCCTTCCAGCGGGTCTGAAATCGCACCTCGCCGCTTTCGCCGACCAATCTCAGGATGGCGACGTAGCCCT
The DNA here is from genome assembly GCA_964425305.1 of uncultured Anaerolineaceae bacterium. Taxonomy (GTDB): domain Bacteria; phylum Chloroflexota; class Limnocylindria; order Limnocylindrales; family CSP1-4; genus JALYGJ01. The sequence continues at coordinate 1,836 of CAYRMQ010000189.1, forward strand.
TGCCTCCCGGCTCGACCGACTCGACTGTCGCCTCGGTCAGCGGCAGCGGTAGCTGAGCGATCACGCTCCCGAGGTTGGAGCGCAGCTCGGGGCTGAAATCTTTGACTGCCCGATCGACCTCGCCGGCGAGGAGCGCGTCGCAGTGAGCCTGGGCGTGCTCGCGAACGACTTGCTGGTCCATCTGTCTACCTTACGCCTCAGCGGTTCCGGCTCGGACATGTCAGCGCCAGTCGACCACCTCGGCACGTGGTAGCCGGGCCTCTTCGGGCGCCGACTTCGGCGCCCGGCCCTCAGCCGACGGGTGGCCGATGGCCATGATCGTGCGCACGAAGCGATCATCGGGCAGGCCGATCAGCTCGGCCGCGCGCTCCCTGACCGCCGGCAGGATCCAGGCGATGCCGGCACCCAGATCGAGCATCGAAGCCGCGATGAGGATGCGCTCGGCCACTCTGCCTTCGTCGTAGGCGTAGCCCACTCCCCTGTCGTCGTCCCGCGGCATCGAGATCGCGATGGCCGCCATGGCCGTCTGGAGGCTGCGCGTCTGCGGGTAACCGGCCTCACCGATGGCTCGGATGAGGGCCATGTCGCGCAGCACGATGAAGCGCCACGGCTGCGAGTTGCGGCTGCTGCCCGACCAGCGCGCCACCTCGACGAGGGCGGCCAGGTCGGCCTCAACGACGGGCTCATCGGTGTAGACGCGGGACTGGCGGGTGCGGATCAACGGACGGAGTCTTTCGAGCGGGTCCATGTGCCAAAGATAGGCCGCTTACCGGATGCCGTGGCGGCTCGAGGGCTTTGGCTCGGCTCGGCACCCGGTGATTGACTAAGTCTATGGACTAAGTCATGCTCATGCCGTGACCACCGTGAACGTGCACCAGGCAAAGACGCACCTCTCTCGCCTGCTCGCGCGCGTGGCCGCGGGCGAGTCCATCGTGATTGCCCGAGCAGGCAAACCCATAGCGGTGCTGTCGCCGGTCGCTCACCCGGCACCGCGGCGCCCCGGACACGACCGCATCGTCATCCACGCGGACTTCGATGAGCCGCTGCCCGAGTTCGAGCCGGGCTACGCCCACCCGGCCGACCCGCTGGCTGAGCGCGGCGAGTGAACGTCCTGCTCGACACCCACGTCGTCCTGTGGTGGGCCTCCGCCGATGGTGCGCACATCAGCCCGCGGGCGCGTGAGGTGATCGGGGACGGAACGACGACAGCCATGGTCGGTGCCGGATCGCTCTACGAGATCGCGATCAAGGCACGCATCGGCCGCCTGGAGCTTCCGGCAGAGCCTGAAGTTTACGTGCCACAGGTGCTGCGCCGCCACAACTTTGGCGTCCTGCCGCTGGGCGAGGCGCACTCGTTGCGCGCCGGCGCCCTGCCGCTCATCCATCGCGATCCGTGGGATCGACTGCTCATCGCCCAGGCACAGCTCGAGACAGCGCCGATCATCACGGCCGACCCGGCCATCGGCCAGTACGACGTCGACGTGATCTGGTAGGG
>CAYRMQ010000190.1:0-1437 GCA_964425305.1 uncultured Anaerolineaceae bacterium
CGACGCTGTCCTTCGAGCGCTGCGAGCGCGTCTTCGACCGCCCGATCGACGGCGTCTGGGGGAGCGACCACTTCGGCGTGATGGCCGATCTCGCACCGGCCGACGACGACGCTCGGCGATCTCGAGGCTAGGCCCGGGACCGAGTTCGGGCCGATCTCGGACGATGCCCGCCGTCAGATCGATGAGATGGAGTTCGCCTGACTGATGCGTCTTGCTTGGACTCAGCGGCTGTCTTCGGCGGTCGGCCGTGAACTGGCCCTTCGCAGCGCGTCACTTCGCCCGGGCTCGTCGGCGATCGCCAGCGGCTGACCCGTTGCCATCATCGACGTCTGAGCCCATCCTCACTTGCACGATGAGCGGTCACGGCCGGGCGCACGCTCGGCAGGCAACGCCATGGATGTGCGAGCCCGCCCGGCGGCCTCCTCAACCGGACTTCCTCTACGCGGAGTTCCCGCTGCGCACGCTGGCGTTCGCCATCGACTTCGTTCTGGCCTCGGTGGCAGTGGTCGTGCTGGCCGAGGTCTGTGGCTGGATCATCAGAGGGCCGGGTTTCGGCCGGTTCATCGAATGGGATCTCGTGACCGCGGTGGTCCTGCTGCTGGCGGCGGTGGTGAGTGTCCTGCCGACGGCCGTCGCCGCATACCTGTGGCGTGCCCACGGCGCGACTCCGGGACAGCGGCTGTTCGGCCTGCGGGTCGTGCGGCGCACCACCGGGGAGCGGCTGACGGCGCTGTCCGCCTTCTCGCGCTGGGTGTTGCTCTACGCGCCCCTGACGCTGCTGTGGGCGTACCCGCGCGTGGTCAGCGTGGCCTTCGATCCAGAATCCTTCCTTGACCTCCTCATCCTGGTCAGGCTGCCCTGGCTGCCCTTCGTGGCGATGGGCTTGCCGCTTGCCTGGTACGCGCTGCTCGGCGCCTCGGCGCTGGCGGACCGCCGCCGCGGACGCGGCCTCCACGACCGCATCTGTGGCTCCATCGTGGTGCGCCGCCGCACTCCGGCGACACCGCGCATCTGACGGCTAAAGGCGCCGACATTGACTTGGCGCGCTGGCGTTCGCGAAGGTGGCGCGGTGGCGGGTGACGGGTTGCTCCACCCGGTCGTGCTGCTGGCGATCGGCGTCCTCCTCGTCAACGATCACGTGCTGAAGGCGGCCTGGCCGGGCGTGGTGACGGGCAAGCTGTCGGACTTCGCCGGCCTGCTCTTCTTCCCGCTGTTCCTGCAGGCTGTGTGGGAGGTGGGAGCCGCGGCGGTCGGTCGAGGCGGCCAGCCGAGCCGCACCGTCCTCGTCGGGGCGATCGTCGCGACGGGCACCGCCTTCGCCGCCATCCAGCTCGTCCCGATGGCGACGGACGGGTACCGTCACGGTCTCGGCCTTCTGCAGTGGCTCGCCGGCCTGCCGCTGGCGATCCTCACCGGGCAGCCCGGCCACGGGCCCGT
>CAYRMQ010000190.1:1537-3314 GCA_964425305.1 uncultured Anaerolineaceae bacterium
AACTCCGCGCCCAGCCCGCGCCGCTGCCAGCGGTCGCCGACGAGCAGCGCGAACTCCGCGCTCGGCCGGCCGTGGTCCTTCGACAGGCGCCCGATGCCGGCGATGCGCGGTTCTCCCGCGCCGTCCGTCTCCTCGGCGACGAGCGCGATCTCGCGGTCGTAGTCGTTGAAGCAGACGCGCGTCAGCCGCTCGTGGGCAGTGCGCTGCGACAGGCCCAGGTACTGGAAGTAGCGCGAGTAGACGGTTTCCTCGGTCAGCTCGTTGTGGAAGCGGACGAGCAGCGGCTCGTCCTCGGGGCGGATCGGCCGGATCGTGAAGCGCGAGCCGTCGCGCGCCGTCCACTCCCCCACGTACTGGCGCGGGTAGGGCCGGATGGCCGGCCGCGGCAGCTCGGCCTCGTTCACCTCGGGCCCGTGGAGCGCGACGCGCGCGTCGAGGGCGAGCAGTCGCTCGGGCGAGGCGAGCAGCGGGTTGATGTCGACCTCGGCGATCCAGCGCTGCTCGACGACGAGCAGGCTGAAGCGGACGAGCAACTGCTCCAGCGCGGCGGTGTCGATCGGCCGCCGGCCGCGGATGCCGCGAAACGCGCCGGCGATCGTCGTCCGCTCGATCATCCGCCGGGCCAACGTCGTCGTCAGCGGCGGCAGCCCCAATTGGCGGTCGCGGAACAGCTCGACGAGCGTGCCGCCCATGCCGAAGAGCAGCACCGGCCCGAACTGCGCGTCGATCGACGAGCCGACGATCAGCTCGTAGCCGGTGTAGTTGATCATCGGCTGGACGGTGACGCCCTCGAAGTGCTCCTCGCCGCGCGCCTCGGCCACCGCCGCCCGCACGCCCTCGAACGCCTCGCGCACCGCGCCCTCGTCGACCAGGTTGAGGCGCACGCCACTGACGTCGGTCTTGTGCGTGATCGTGCGGCTGTGCAACTTGACGACGACCGGGTAGCCGATCTCGCTGGCGGAGGCGACCGCTTCGTCGGCCGTCCGGGCCACCCGCGTGTCGGTGATCGGAATGCCGTAGGCGGACAGCAGCTCCTTCGACTCGATCTCGGTCAGTAGTGTCCGACCGCCCGCGCGGGCTGCCTCCACGATCTCGCTCGCCCGCCCGCGGTCGATCGGCACCTCGTGCTCATCAGGCAGCACCGGCGTCTCGTACAGCGCGCGCAGGTCCTCGGCCGAGCGCCACAGGTAGTTGAACATGCGCACGGCCGTGTCCGGATAGTCGAACGTGGGGATGCCGGCGCGCGACAGGACGGCGGTTCCCTCGGCCACGTCGCGGCCGCCCATCCACGAGGCGAGCACCGGCTTGTGGTCGATGCGCGAGTAGGAGACGAGGCGGCGAGCCGTCTCCCTCGGATCGGTCATCGCCTGCGGGGTGAGGATGACCAGCAGTCCGTCGGCGGCCGAGTCGGCGGCCGCGATCTCGAGCGCCTGCGCGTAGCGCTCGGGCGGGGCGTCGCCGATGATGTCGATCGGGTTGTTGCGGCTCCACGTCGGCGGCAGGACTTCGTCCAGCGCGGCCATCGTCTCTGTCGAGAGCTCGGTAAGGCGGCCGCCGCCGGCGACCAGCGCGTCGGTCGCCAGCACCCCCGGACCGCCGGCGTTGCTGACGATGGTCATGCTCGGGCCGCGCGGGCGGGGTTGCTTGTCGAGCACCTCGGCCATGCCGAAGAGGTCGGCGATGCGGTCGACGCGCAGCACGCCGGCGCGGCGGAAGGCCGCCGCCAGGACCTCGTCCGAGCCGGTCAGCGAGCCGGTGTGCGACGCCGCCGCCTTGG
>CAYRMQ010000191.1:0-3218 GCA_964425305.1 uncultured Anaerolineaceae bacterium
TGGGTCGAGTTCGAGCGCCTGACGCAGGTGCGCTCGTACCTGGTCACCGACCCCGCCCGCTACGTCGACGGCTCCGGCCGCGTCCTCGCCCGCTTCGTCAACCGTGGCGGCGTCAACGAGGAGAAGTGGTTCTCCTTCATGATGCGCCTGGAAGGAACGATCGAATGAGCGTCGCGGTTCGCAGCGAGCACCTGACCAAGCGCTACGGCGGCACTCTCGCCGTTGCCGGCGTCGACCTGGAGGTGGCGACGGGCGAGATCTTCGGCCTGGTCGGCCCCAACGGAGCGGGCAAGACGACGACGCTCAAGATGCTTGCCACGCTGCTCGTGCCGTCGGCCGGCGACGCCGAGATAGCCGGCCGCTCGGTACGCCGGGAACCGGACGCCGTGCGCAGCGTCATCGGCTACATGCCGGACACCTTTGGCGTCTACGACGACATGCGCGTCTGGGAGTACCTCGACTTCTTCGGCCGCTGCTACGGGCTATCGGCCGCCCGCCGCCGCCAGATGATCGGCGACCTGCTCGAGCTGGTAGACCTGGCCGACAAGCGCGACTCGTACGTCCAGGAGCTCAGCCGCGGCATGCAGCAGCGCCTGTGCCTGGCCCACGCGCTGGTCCACGATCCGGAGGTGCTCCTGCTCGACGAGCCGGCGTCCGGCCTCGATCCGCGCGCACGCGTCGAGCTGCGCGAGCTGCTGCGCGAGCTACGCTCGCTGGGCAAGACGATCATCATCAGCAGCCACATCCTGCCTGAGCTGGAGGAGCTGTGCAGCTCGGTCGCCATCATCGACCATGGCCGGCTGCTGGCCAGCGGCCGGGTCGAGGACATCCAGCAGCGCTTCCGTGCCGGCGGCGTCTACCGGGCCCGGCTGCTGGGCGACGGCGACGAGCTGCTGCGGGCCGAGGCTCACCTTGCCGCGGACGCGGACGTCGTGTCGGTCGTGCGGCGGCCGGACGGCGAGTTCGAGATCGGGCTGCGCGGCGACGCCGACAGCGCCGCGGCAGTGCTGGCCAGGGCGGTGCGTAGCGGCATTCGGCTGGCCAGCTTCGCACCGGCGGCGAGTGACCTGGAGGAGCTCTTCCTGCAGATCACGGACGCCGGCAACGGATACGCAGCAGCCGGCAACGGCCATGCGCCGGCCGCCGAGGACGCTGAGGCATGATCGCCGCCCGACGCCTGCGCAGCAGCCGCCCGGCGCGCGCCGTCGCCGGCTTCTCGGCCGGTATCGCGGCCGTCGGCATCAAGGAGCTGCGCGGCCGAATGCGCGGACGGCGGGCGTTCGTCGTCGTGACCGTCTACCTCCTGCTGCTGAGCAGCTTCGCGTTCGCCATCTATCAGTACCTACGCCAGCAGGCGGCAAGCACCGGCGTGACCGGCGCATTCCCCGGCGACCCATTCTTCCCGGGGCAGGTCTCGTCGGCCGGCACGGCGCTGTCGGCGAGCATCGGCCACGGCATCTTCGGCGGGCTGCTGCTGGTGGAGACGCTGCTCGTGCTGGTGCTGGCGCCGGCCTTCACGACCAATGCCATCTCGCTCGAGCGCGAGAAGCAGACGCTCGACCTGCTCGTGACGACGCCGCTGAGCACGCTGGGCATGGTCGTCGGCAAGCTGCTCTCCGCGCTGACCTACGTGTTCCTGCTGATCATCGCCTCGATCCCGCTGGCCAGCCTCGTCTTCGTCTTCGGCGGCGTTGGCCCCGAGGACCTCGTGCGCGGCTACCTGATGCTGTTTGCGCTCGCCTTCGGCATGGGCGCCATCGGCCTGTTCATCTCGGCGCTCGTCAAGCGCACCCAGACGGCGACGGTCATCACGTTCGTGACCGTGCTGGTGCTGTCCATCGGGACGGTTGGGCTGCACGAGTTCCTGACCGTCGCCACGCGGCCAGACAGCGGCCGGCTGGTCGTGGCGCGCCCTCACCAGGCTCCCGAGGCGTTGCTCTGGCTGAACCCGTTCGTCGCCGACCTCGACCTGATCTGCGCGACCAGTCCCGGCGCCTATCACCGCTCGTGCGAGTACATCAGCAGCGTCACGCGGCGGCCGTACTTCGGCAACAGCGCGGTGGGGCAGCCGCGTTTCGGTGGCGACGAGCCGGCGGTCATTCCGCTGCCCGTCGTCTGCCCGCCGGGAGCTGCCTGCGACTTCTTCGTCGAAGACATGGAGCGCGCGGTGCCGGCGCCCGAGCCGGTCCAGGCGACGGGTCTCGGGTTCCCGCGCGACACGTTCTGGCCAAAGAGCGCGGCGTCGTTCCTGGCCGTCGGCCTGCTGCTCACCTTCCTCTCCTCGCAGCTGGTCTCGCCGACGCGCCGCCTCGGGCTGCCGCGCCTGCGACGCCGGCGTGACATGCAGCAGCAGCCGGAGGCAATGGAATGACCCCCGATCCGTCGATGGCGACGCTGCGCCGCGACCTGGACCGCTTCCGCCGCCGGCTGTGGCTGCGGCGGGTCGTGCGCGACGGCGCGCTGATCGCGGCCGCCGTGGTCATCGGCCAGCTGGGCCTCGCGGTGCTCGCCCGGCTGATGCCCTTCGAACATCACGCGGCGGCTGCCGCCGGGCTCATCTTCGTCGGCCTGCTGGCGCTCCTCGGCGATGCCGCCCGCGTCAGGCCGACGCTCGCCGAGACGGCGCTGTGGGTCGACCGCGAGACGGGGCTGCGAGATCGCGTCTCGACCGCCCTGGCGCTGGCTGCCGCACAGCCGCAGGCGGACCGCCGAGGCGCCGACGAATGGCAGTATCTCGAGCTGGTCCGGCTCCAGCGGCACGACGCGCTGCGCTCGCTGGGGCTGGTCGACGCCGGAGGGCTGCGCCCGCGCCTGTCGCGCCGGCCGGCGGCGGTCGCCGTCGCCGCCTCGCTGCTGCTCGTCCCGGCGCTGCTGCTGCCCAACATCCAGAACGACGTGCTCGCCCGCCGCGAGCAGATGCGCGACGCCGCCGAACGGCAGGCCGAGCGCCTCGAGGCCACGGCCGAACGGCTCGATGCCGGCCGAACCGCGCCCGACCCGCGCGTCGACGTGGCCGAGGAGTTGCGCCGGATCGTGCGCGAGCTGCGCCAGCGGCCGGAGGACCTCGACCGCGCGCTGGCGCGCCTGGGCTCACTCGAGGACGCGCTCCGGACCCGCCTGGACCCGGCGAACGAGCAGCGTGCCGCGGCGATCACGTCCCTGTCGCGCAGCCTCAGCCGGCTCTCCACGGGCAGCGACAGCAACCAGTCGGGCGATCC
>CAYRMQ010000192.1:0-3206 GCA_964425305.1 uncultured Anaerolineaceae bacterium
ACCTTGATCACGGCAACGCCGCCGGCGAGCTTGGCCAGCCGCTCCTGCAGCTTCTCGCGGTCGTAGTCGGAGGTGGTCTCCTCGATCTGCGCCTTGATCTGCTTGATGCGGCCGTCGATCTCGGCCTGCGTGCCGCGGCCCTCGATGACCGTCGTGTCGTCCTTGTTGGCGACGACGCGGCGCGCCTGGCCGAGGTCCTCGAGCGTGACCGAGTCGAGCTTGCGGCCGACCTCCTCGCTGATGACCTGGCCGCCGGTGAGGATGGCCAGATCGCGCAGCATCTCCTTGCGCCGGTCGCCGAAGCCGGGCGCCTTGACGGCGAGCACGTTGACGACGCCGCGCAGCTTGTTTACGACGAGCGTCGCCAGCGCCTCGCCGTCGACGTCCTCGGCGACGATGAGCAGGTCCTTCTTGCCGACCTGGATGATCTTCTCGAGCGTCGGCACGATGTCGGCGATGGCCGAGATCTTCTTGTCGGTGATCAGGATGTACGGCTCCTCGAGGACGGCCTCCATGCGGTTGGTGTCGGTCACGAAGTAGGGACTGATGTAGCCGCGGTCGAACTGCATGCCCTCGACGTACTCGGTCTCGAAGGCCATCGTCTTGGACTCCTCGACCGTGATCACGCCGTCCTTGCCGACCTTGTCCATGACCTCGGCGATCAGATCGCCGATCTCAGGATCGCCGGCGCTGACGGTGGCCACCTGCGCGATCTCGTCGCGGCCCTTGACCGGCTGGGCGGCGGCGCGGATCGCCTCGGCGACGGCCTCGGCGGCCTTGTCGATGCCCAGCTTCATCTGCATCGGGTTGGCGCCCGAGGCGACATTCTTGAGCCCGTCGGTGATGATCGCCTGGGCGAGCACGGTCGCCGTCGTCGTACCGTCGCCGGCGACGTCCTCGGTCTTGGTCGCTGCCTCCTTGAGCAGCTGCGCGCCCATGTTCTCGAACGGATCCTCGAGCTCGATGTCGCGCGCGACGGTCACGCCGTCGTGGGTGACGGTGGGGGCGCCGTACTTCTTGTCGAGCGCAACGTTGCGCCCCTTCGGCCCGAGCGTCGTGGTGACGGCTCCGGCAAGCGCGTCGATGCCGCGCTTGAGCGAGGCGCGTGCCTCTTCGTCGTATGCAATCAGCTTGGCCATGTCCTCTCAGCGTCCTCTCTCTATCTGGCGGGCCCGGAGCACGGACGGAGGGGCCGCGTGCTCGACGTGCCCTCGCTGCCGCTGTTCGCGGGTTAGCACTCTCGGCAGGAGATTGCTAACACAGGCAGGCGCGCTCGTCAAGATCGTCCGGCGCCGCTGCCTCGCGTACTGTAGGCGACGTGAACCAGCCCCTCACGCGTGGCGCTCTGCTGGCCGTCGGCAGCGAGCTCACGACGGGCAGCACGCGCGACACCAACGGCGGCGACCTGGCGCGCGAGCTGACCGAGCTGGGAGTGTCGGTGCGCCGCATCAGCGAGCTGCCCGACGACCTCGAGCTGGTCACGCGCGCCTTCGCCGAGGCGCTGGCCGAAGCCGAGCTGGTGATCTCGACCGGCGGTCTCGGCCCGACGCCCGACGACCTCACGCGCGAGGCCATCGCCGCGGCGTGCGGCCTCGAGCCCTACGTCGACCCCGACCTCGAGCGCTGGCTGCGCGGCCTCTTCGCCCGCCGTCGCCTGGAGATGCCCGCGGCCAATCGCAAGCAGGCCTGGCTCGTCGAGGGCGCGACGGCACTGCCCAACGGCCACGGCACGGCCCCCGGCTGGTGGCTTGAGCGGCCCGACGGCCGCCTGCTCATTGCGCTGCCCGGACCACCGTCGGAGATGTGGCCCATGTGGCGCGAGCACGCCCGCCCGCGGCTCCTCGAGCGCGGCGTCGGCAGCGAGCGGGTCAGCCGGACGCTGCGCCTGACCGGCGTCGGCGAATCGGTCCTGGTGGGGCTGATCGGCGAGGAGCTGCTGCGCGGCGAAAATCCGCAGGTCGCGACCTACGCGCGGCCCGACTCGGTCGACGTCCGCGTGACGGCGGTCGCCGACTCGGCCGGCGGAAGGACGGCCACAGAGATCGTCGATGGCGTCGTCGAAGAGCTGGAGCGGCGGGTCGGCGAGTACGTCTTTGCCGAGGACGAGGAGGGCTGGTCCGAAGCGCTCGGCCGGCTGCTCGGCGAGCGGCGGCTGGCGACCGTCGAGATCGGCACGGCCGGCCAGCTTGCCGCCTTGCTGGGCAACGCCGACTTCCTGCAGTACGGCCAGCTGCTGCGGGCGGCGGCCGCCGCCGAGCATGCCCAGCGCCACCTCGGTCTCTATGCCGAGCGCGTGCGCGAGACGAGCGGCGCCGACGTCGGGCTGGCCGTCCACGCGCGGGAGGAGGGCGGCGACATGCGCGTCGAGGTCGCCATCGCCAGCGCGGCCGGCACCCTCTTCGAGCAGCGGCCGGCCTTCCTGACCGGCGAGCAGGGACGGCGGCGGGCGGCGCTCGTCGCCTGCGGCGTGCTGTGGCAGCGCCTGCGTGCCGGCGATCTCGAGCCGCGGCGCACGACCGAGCCGACGCACTGACGCCGTTGCATGCCGTCGACTGGCGACGGCTCCCGCCACACGTCGCCGTCGTGAGCGCCACGCGACTCTTGTCAGCGGTAAAGCGATCAGCGGCATCGGTTCCCGTCACTGCCTCACGCTCGGCGACGGCCATCCGCTCGGGCGCTGGCGGCGTGTCGGCTCGCGTAGCGCGCAGCCCGTGAGGCTTACTAGCTGATCGTGATAGCCGGCGCCTGCTGGGCGGCGCGCACGCTCATCCTTGCCGCGACCGTGCGGGCCAGCGCGCGCATGACCTCGGCCGCCGGGCCGGGCTCGCGCTGGGCGACCGCCGGCACGCCGGCGTCGCCGCCCTGGCGCACCTTGACGTCGAGCGGGATGCCGCCGAAGTACTCCAGCTCGTTGCGCCGGGCGAAGGTCTCCCCTCCGCCGCGGCCGAAGATCTCGGTCGCCTCGCCGCAGTGCGGGCAGACGAACGCGCTCATGTTCTCGACGATGCCCATCACCGGCACGCTCATGCGCCGGAACATGGCCAGCGCCTTGTTGACGTCGAGCACCGCGACGTCCTGTGGCGTCGTGACCAGCAGCGCGCCGCTGAGCGGGACGGCCTGGGCAAGCGTCAGCTGCGCGTCCGACGTGCCGGGCGGCAGGTCGATGACGAGGTAGTCGAGCTCGCCCCAGTCGACGTCGCGCAGGA
>CAYRMQ010000193.1:0-3085 GCA_964425305.1 uncultured Anaerolineaceae bacterium
TAGCTGCGACATCGCCGTACAGGCTACGCCCACCAGCCGCACATAGGTGCCGATCCCGGATGGTCTCAGATACGGGCGGTTCCGCTCGGGATCTGGTGATCTGTGTGCATTGATGGCCGACGATTCACCAAGCGGCCACGCTATTTCCAAGCGCTGGGCAACAATCAGATCCGGCGGATGATCATCGGTCCGTGACTTGCTGGGTAGCAGTCAACCCAGCGAGTAAAGCAACAAGGCAATGTTGGAGTCGCCGAGTCGCCGTGCGCCGGTCAGCTTCATCGTGCCGCTCGGCCAGGCCAAGAAGGCCGGGGCGCCGTCGATCAGGACACCCGCACCGACCATCATGTGTAACTCGTCGACCAGGCCTGCGGCGAGCAGGTCGTTCCAGGTGGTCATGCTGCCGAAAACCAATAGCGTGCCACCCTCGCCATGTTTGGCCTCAGCGATCGCGTCCTTTGCCTCATCCCTGCGCACGATCCTGGTCTTTTCTCGCCACGGACCGGTCTCCTCGGCGGTCAGGCTGTTGGAGACCACGAGGTGTTCGAGCTCGCGGTGGCGGCGCGAGATGGCCCTCTCGATTTCGGGTTGGTCTGGGTCGTCGGCGATTGGAGGCCAGTAGTTGAGGAATCCGCGGTAGGTCGTGGCACCGGACACCAGGGTCTCCGCGGCCTGCATGAGCTCGAGGTTGTAGTCGCTGAACGTGGTGTCGAACGGCAGCGCCATCACGTCGCCGTCGGGGCCGGACGCGTAGCCGTCCAGTGAGATCAGATTGCTCACGATCAACTTGCGCATCGTCACTCCCGATTCCTGCGGGGCCGGCCGGTCCGGCACCCTCTTCTGATTCTGTCATGAGTCATCCTGGTTCCGGCACTCAATGACGGCCAGGCTCTGGGCGCACCGACAACACCACGACACCGCTGGCATTACCAGCCCCCGCTCCCGCGTTCTCGTGCCGGGGTGCTCGTGAGGGTGTCACAGCCGGGCCTGCTGTCTTGTCTTATGAGTGCAGATATTCCTCGATCAAGGAGTTGATGATGAGAGTGTTTGTCGCCGGAGCGACGGGGGCGATTGGAAAGCAGCTAGTGCCGCGGTTGGTTGAGGCCGGGCATGAGGTTCATGGCATGACGCGTAGCGAGTCGAAACAAGCAATGCTCGATGAGATGGGCGCTGTGCCGGTGGTGGCTGATGCGCTCGATCCCGACCAAGTCGCGACAGCAGTGGGCAAGGCGCAGCCGGAGGTGATCGTCCATCAGCTGACCGCACTTGCAGGTTGGGGTATGCGTAACCTCAAGCGCGGCGCCGCCCTCACCAACCGTCTACGGATCGAGGGGACGGACCATCTGCTGTCCGCCGGACAGGCGGTAGGGGTCCGGCGGTTCGTGGCGCAGAGCAACTACGCGTTGTACGCGCGCACCGGCGGGCCGGTGAAGAGCGAGGAGGACCCGCTCGACCCCGCGCCTCCCGGCAAGTTGCGCGAAGGCCTGGCCGCCATGCGTCACCTCGAGGAGGCGGTCCTCGATGCAACGTGGACCGAGGGAATCGCGCTGCGCTACGGCGGCTTCTACGGACCAGGCACAAACATGACACCCGGCGGGGAGCTGTTTGAGATGATCCGCAAGCGCAGGTTCCCGCTGATCGGCGGTGGTGGCGGCATTTGGTCTTTCATCCACATCGCCGACGCGGCGGAGGCTACGGTCGCCGCGGTCGAGCACGGGAGCCGCGGTGTCTACAACATCGTCGATGACGACCCGGCCCCGGTCGCCGAATGGTTGCCGGAGCTGACCCACATGCTCAGCGGCAAGAAGCCGAGGCGTATGCCGCGGTTCATTCTGCGACTGTTCACCGGGGAGGGCGGCGTCGTGATGATGACCGACGCCCGCGGCGCGTCCAACGCCAAGGCCAAACGGGAGCTGGCCTGGCGCCCGGCCTACCCGAGCTGGCGGCAGGGGTTCACAGCGACCCCGGAGGAGAACTCCCACCAGAGGATCAGCCCGCAATGACCGATCGCGAGCAACTGCTCGACGAGCTGCGGCCGATCGCGTTCGCCATCGCCTACCGGATGCTAGGGAGTGTCTCCGAGGCCGAAGACGTGGTGCAGGAGGCGTTGCTGCGAGTACATAAGGCAGTTGATGGGGGCGAGCGGATCGCATCACCGCACGCGTTCGTCGCCACGGTGACCACCCGGCTGGCGATCAACGAGCTGCGCTCGGCGCGCGTCCGCCGCGAGCACTATGTCGGCGAGTGGCTGCCCGAGCCGATCATCACCGACCGCCAGGACGACCCGGCCATACATGCCGAGACGGCTGATTCGCTGTCGCTGGCAATGCTGGTGCTGTTGGAGAGCCTCTCGCCTGAGCAGCGAGCCGTGCTGCTGCTCCACGACGTGTTCGACTACGGGTATCCGGAGATCGCCGCGATCGTCGGCAAGAGTGACGACAACGTGCGTCAGCTCGCAAGCCGCGCCAGACAGCACGTCAAGCTGCGCCGACCCCGTTTTCAAACTACGAGCCAGCAGCGCGACGAACTGGCCCGACGATTCTTCGCCGCCGCCGAGCAAGGCGATCTCGCCGGACTCGAGGCGTTGCTCGCTCACGACGTAGAGATGACCGGCGACGGCGGCGGCAAGGTTCCCGCGATCAAGCGGCCACTGCGCGGGCGCAGCAGAGTGGCGCGGAGGCTGGTCGACTTCATCCCGATGGTCACACGTCTTCCAGGCGTGGCGCTGCGTCCCGTCGAGGTCAACGGCGGCCCGGGAGCGCTCTTACTCGACGGACAGCAGCGGCTGATCGGCGTCTGGGCGTTCGATATCGCCGACGGTCAGATCACAAGCATCAACGTGGTCGTCAACCCCGACAAACTGACACACCTCGGGCCAGTCGGCGACTTCAGATCGCTGCTGCGGTCTGCGAGATGACCTCTGATCCTCCCCCGGCTTCCCGGAGGGTTTTGGTTTGCTGATCATGCCACCAGACGTTGTCAAGCTGGCCACAGTTCCTGGCCTCCGTAGTCGGAGGGCTACTAACGCATAACGCGCGGCGCCAAGCGTCGAAACCAGCTGGGTCACCCACGCATAACCGGCATTATG
>CAYRMQ010000194.1:0-3014 GCA_964425305.1 uncultured Anaerolineaceae bacterium
GCGATCGTCTCCACGGCCCGCAAGGAAGGCTTTCCGTCCGATGGTGACTCCAGCCATTAAGTGCGCAAGAACCCAGACGGTTACGATTGTGCTAAATGGCACCCGGGGTGGCTTGCCCGGTTGGACCAGGCGTTAAGACGGACTAGGCTGATGCGCAAACACGCAAATTGGATCGTGTGGCTAGGGGCTGCCGTACTTGTCATCTGGATCGCCTACTACGGCGCCTCATTCGCCTCGGGTGACTTCGAGCAAACTCCAGGGACACTGCTAAAGCTCATCCTAGATTTCACTGTGGCACTGGGAGTCATCTTCATTGGCTGGAACTACCAGAAGGCATCAACTCGCCATTAGCCCAGACGGTTAATGCTCCTCGCCGCGGGCAGTCCTGATCGTTGATGACTCATGCTCCGCGCTTACCATCGGACTGCGAACATCGCTGCGAACATCGCTGCGAACATCCGGCCTTGACGAGCCGCAGTTGAGCACGAAACTGGCTCAGGAGTTCCGGATTGTGGCTCCGAAGGTTACGGGTTCAAGCCCCGTAGGCCACCCCACTTTTCACGCTCAGATCGGCCGTCCGCTGTGCCGCTCTCACCCTTTCCGTAAGCAGGTAGGAGTTCGCTCCTGCACGCCGGAGCCGGCTCGTCCACGCCCCTGCGATCAACGCGCGACTAGGGGCGACCGTCGGCCACGAGCGTGCCGTTCATCTCCGGATGCAGGTCGCAGCGGAAGAAGTACGTCCCCGGCTCGAGGGCGGGCACCTCGTAGACGGTGGTCGCGCTGCTTACCAGCTCCCCGACGAACAGGCTCTCGCCCGCCGAGCTGTCGGTGTAGATCGCGACGTTGTGAGGCGCCGCATCCTCGTTGACGAGCTGCAAGCTCCATGCCGAACCCGGCCGCGATCGCCAGCGTCTCCTGGTCGAAGGCCATGTCGCGGCTGACGATCGTGACGTCCGCGCTGTCGGCGTCGACCGGCGGGCTGACGCCGGCGCCCGACGCGCTGGCCGCCGCGGCCGCGAGCGCCAGGGCGACGCACGCGATCCATGCGATCCACACAGGGCGCGCGGAAACGGGCCTACGCATCGCCCAGCCCTCCCCGCCGACGTGCGGCACGGGCCGAGCCAGCGACCGCCCGCCGCAGTCCAGCCAGGCCACCGTAGGTCACCAGCGTCTCGACAGCCAGCAGGCCGACCAGCGCGGCCTCGACCGCCTTCGCGATCCAGCCGAGGGCGAAGTACGGCCCGATCGCGAGGTACGCGCCGATCGTCAGCAGCGTGTAGCCGCCGAGCCCGATGCGCGCCAGCCAGCCCAGGTCGCGCAGCAACGCAACGGGTAGCGTGGCCGCGCCCAGGTAGGCCGCCCCGAGGACGACGTAGCCGATGCCGTTCAGCGTGAACAGCAGGCCTCCCAGGCTTAGATGGATGTAGGCGGTCACCAGCATCAGCCCGGCGATCGATAGCGTCAGGATGTGGCTGGCGGACTGCATTCGGTATCGGTTCATCGCTGTCACATGCCTCTGTTACGGGGTGTCTTTGAGGTAGACCCCTCAACACGCCAGACTGTGACCGGACGAAAGGCCGACCAACCACCGATGACCTCCACGACACCCGACCCCTACGCCGTGCTGGGCGTCACGCGCGACGCCAGCGGTCAGCAGATTCGCCGTGCATACCGCCGGCTCGCCAAGCGTCACCACCCGGACCTGAACGCGCGCGGCGCGAGCGGCGAACAGATGCGGCGCGTGAACCAGGCGTGGGAGATCCTGTCCGACCCGAGCCGTCGCGCCCGCTACGACGCCGATGCGGCCCGGCGGCGGTCGCCGGCGGCGAGACACCGGTCGGCGCCGACACGCCGCCGGCCGCCGACCGCGCCGTCGGCCACGACGTGGCGATCAACGTGGGCCTATCCCGACGGGTCCTTTGACGCAGCCGGGTCCCCGCGAGGCGCCCGAGCCCCGGGCCCGGCGACCCGGCGGCCGTACGGCGACCGCCCCAACGGCCCACGCTGGACCGGCGTCGCGACGGCCGCCGCCCTCGGCGTGGTGGCATTCGTCGCGCTGCTGACCGGGATCCTGCCGTTCCCGCTGCTCGGCATCCTGGCTTTGATCGCGGCCAGCGCGATCTTCGGGCGCGACCGGTGACGGCGAAGGAAGGGTGACCGATGGATGACCACGCTTACCTGGCAGAGCGCTTCGAGACGCATCGGGCGCACCTGCGGGCCGTGGCCTATCGGATGCTGGGGTCCCTTAGCGAGGCCGACGACGCCGTCCAGGAGGCATGGCTGCGGCTGAGCCGAACGGACGCCAGCGAGGTGGAGAACCTGCGCGCGTGGCTGACGACCGTGGTCGGGCGCGTCTGCCTCAACATGCTGCGCGCGCGGAAGACCCGTCGAGAGACGCCGCTGGAGGTGCATGTCCCCGACCCCATCGTCAGCGAAGGCACCGGCGTCGACCCCGAGCAGGAAGCTCTGATCGGCGATTCCGTGGGGCTGGCGCTGCTGGTCGTGCTCGACACGCTGTCCCCCGCCGAACGAGTCGCCTTCGTGCTGCACGACGTCTTCGGCTTGCCCTTCGACGAGATCGCAGCCATCGTCGGCCGGTCGTCGACCGCCACCCGCCAGTTGGCAAGCCGTGCTCGGCGTCGCATCCGCGGCGCGCCGGTTCCCGATCCCGACCTCGACCGCCAGCGCAGCGTCGTCGACGCCTTCCTGGCGGCTGCACGAGCAGGCGACTTCGATGCGCTCGTCGCCGTGCTCGATCCCGACGTCGTGCTGCGTGTCGATGGCGGCCGCACGCGGCCAGGCCTCACCCGCGTCGTCCGCGGCGCGGAGGCCGTTGCCACTCGGGCGCTGGGCTTCCGCCGCTTCGCGGGGACGGCGCGCGTGGCCTTGGTCAACGGGGCGCTCGGTGGCGTCTCCTACGCGGCCGACGGCTCGCCGCTGGCGGTGGTGGGCTTCACCATCCGCAACGGCAGGATCGTGGCCATGGACGTCCTCGCCGACGCCGCCCGCCTACG
>CAYRMQ010000195.1:0-2996 GCA_964425305.1 uncultured Anaerolineaceae bacterium
CCGACACGTCGGCGCCGGCCGAGAAGAGGGCCAGGTCGACGCCGTCGAAGGCGTCGGGGGTGGCCTCGGCAACCCTGTGGCGGCGGCCGGCGAAGTTGATCTGGCGGCCGTCGGCACGGGACGCCAGCGGGCGCAGCTCGCCGACCGGGAACTCGCGCTCCTCGAGCAGCCGGATCATCGTCACGCCCACGAGCCCTGTGGCACCCACGACGGCGATGGCGAGTGGTCTTGTCTCTGCTTCGCTAGGCATGGCGACGCTCAGTCGGGTATCCAACGGGGCACGGGCGGGATGATACCGCTTGCGGGCGTGTCTCGGAGGCCGTTCGCGGCGCGCGCGATGTCTGTCGGCGTCGCCGCGACCCGCCGAACGACTCTCGCAGCTGGCGCCGCCGCTGCTCGTGGCGCATCATTCGCTTTCGATGCCCCGGCACGGTCTGCCTTCCGGCACGGTAACTTTCCTGTTCACCGATGTCGAAGGGTCCACGCGCCTGCTCTACCAGCTGGGTACCGGCGCCTACGCCCAAGCGCTGGCGGAGCATCGGCGACTGCTCCGCGCGGCGTTCTCCCGCCACGGCGGCGTCGAGGTCGACACGCAGGGCGACGCCTTCTTCGTCGCCTTCCCAACGCCCGCCGGAGCGGTTGCAGCGGCGGCCGAGGCGCAGCAGGCGCTGAGCGAGGGCCCGATCAGGGTCCGGATGGGCATCCACACGGGGACGCCCGTACTGACATCGGAGGGCTATTTCGGACCCGACGTCCATCGCGCCGCGCGCATCGCCGCGGCCAGCCACGGCGGCCAGGTGCTCGTTTCGTCGGCCGCTGCCGGACTCGTCCAGGACGTCGGGCTGCATGACCTGGGCGAGCATCGACTGAAGGACCTCTCGGCGTTCGAGCGCATCTACCAGCTGGGCGGGGGACAGTTCCCGCCGCTGAAGACGCTCTACCAGACAAACCTGCCGGTTCCGACGACCTCGTTCCTTGGCCGGGAACGCGAGCTGGCCGAGCTGGGCGGGTTGATCGCCCGCGACGATGTGGGCCTGGTAACCCTGACCGGGCCCGGCGGTACCGGCAAGACACGGCTCGCTCAGCAGGCGGCCGGCGCCGCCGCCGATCACTTCCCTGACGGAGTGTGGTGGGTGCCGCTGGGCGCGCTCCGCGACCCAGCGGTCGTGCTGCCGACGGCGATCGGCGTGCTGGGCGCCAGCGGGGACCTTGCCGAGCACATCGCCGACAACCGGATGCTCCTGCTATTCGACAACTTCGAGCAGGTGATCGAGGCTGCAGACGAGCTGGGAGGACTGCTTCGCCGTTGCCCAAATCTCCTCGTCCTGGCGACCAGCCGCGAGCTGCTCCAGTTGCCCGGCGAGCACGCGTACCCGGTGCCACCGCTCGAGCCCGACGAGGGCCAGGCGCTGTTCCTCGTCCGTGCCCGTGCGGCCAGGCCGGACTTCGCCGGCGACGGGTCGGTGGCCGAGCTGTGCAAGCGGCTTGACAATCTGCCGCTGGCGATCGAGCTTGCAGCAGCCCGCGTGCGGGTGCTGTCGCCTGAGCAGCTGCTCGACCGGCTGGGTCAGCGCCTGGACCTGCTGAAGGGTGGACGAGGCGTCGACGCCCGACAGCAGACCCTGCGCGCGACGATTGAGTGGTCGCATGGGCTGCTCAACCAGGACGAGCAACGGCTCTTCGCCCGTCTCGCCACATTCCGCGGCGGCTGGACGCTCGAGGCAGCCGAGGTCATCTGCCACGCCCACCTGGAAGTGCTCCAGTCCCTCGTCGACAAAAGCCTCGTCCGCGTCCGCGGCGAGCGCTTCTCGATGCTCGAGACGATGCGCGAGTTCGCCAGGGAGCGGCTCGCCGAGAGCGGCGAGTTGGCCCACGTACAGCGCCGCCACGTGGAGTACTTCGCCGACTTTGCCGTTCGCGCGCAGCCGCAGCTGACCACCACCCGCCAGTGGCTCGATCGCGTCGAGATCGAGCACGACAACATCCGTGCCGCGCTCAGGGCGAGCATTGACAGCGACGACGCAGTCCCGGCGCTGCGCATGGGCGCAGCCGTGTGGCGCTTCTGGCAGCTGCGCGGCCATCTCCGTGAGGGACGCAGCTGGCTGGCCCAGGCGCTCGCTCTGCCGGCGGCGGCCGAGCACTTGCCGACTCGTGCGGCGGCGCTCGTGGCGCTCGCCGGCGTCGCCTACTGGCAGCAGGACTACGAAGCTGCCGGACGGCACTACCGCGAGGCGCTCTACATCTACCGCGCCGTCGCCGATCGCCACGGACAGGCCGAAGCTCTCTATAGCCTCGCCTATCTGGAGGTCATCAGAGGCGCCCCCGACCGGGCGCTGGAGCTGTACGAGCGCAGCGCCGGGATCTGGCGCGAGCTCGGCAATCGCGCTGGCGAGGCGAGCGCCAGCCAAGCCGTCGGGATGATGCTGCTGGGCGCAGGCCGACGAGCCGATGAGGCGCTCGCCGCGGTCGAGCGGGCGGTCGAGACGTTCCGTCAGGTGGGCGAGCGCTTCGGGCTGGCGAACAGCCTGCACGTGCTAGCCATGGCGCTGCGCGAAAACGGCCGGCTGGAGGAGGCGGTCGAGGCCTCGCGCGAAGCGCTGGCCCGGTTCCGTGAGGATGACAATGGGCTCGGCGTTGCGATGGTGCTGGGCGGGGCGGCCAGCATCCTAGCCGCGCAGGGGCGGCACGAGGATGCTCTTCGTCTGGGAGGCGCTGCCGCCACCATGGAGGAGCGGCTGGGCGGTGGCCCGCCGCTCGCGATGCGCGGCTACGAGGACGTGCGCACGCTCGTCGCAGGGGCGCTTTCCGCGACCGAGATCGAGCGTGCCTGGTCAGAGGGCCGCGATCTGGCCGAGGACGCGGCCTGCGCCCTGCTGATCGCCGACCCTCCGTCGCCGGCCCCCTGAGCTCGGGCGGGTGTTACGCGGGTGTCTTGGCCAGATGGCGCTGCATCGCCGCCTTGCGCGACAGGTTGACCCGGCCCTGGCGGTCGATCT
>CAYRMQ010000196.1:0-2962 GCA_964425305.1 uncultured Anaerolineaceae bacterium
CGCCGGTCCGCCGCAGCACCACTGCTCGCGCATGAGCCCGAACTCGACGCCGGCTGCCTTCAGCACCTGCGCCGTCGATCGAGCGACGGACGTCCGGAAGAAGGCCGCCTCGCAGTCGACGAAGAGGAGCGTCTCGCCGCCGATGGGCAGGTCCAGGCCCTGCGCCCAGTTGGCCACGTTCGCCTGTGACACCGGCACATCGATGACCGGCTCGTTCTTGTGGTCGACCGTCGCCTCCACCCAGCGCTTCCAGTGGGGCTGCTCGATGCCCGAGTCGACGGCCAGCGCGCGCATGGCCTTGACCAGCTTGACGGTCTGCGTGCGGTGGCGGTAGAAGTCGCCGGTGAAGAGCGTATTCGGACAGCGCAGCTCGCACGCGCCACACTGCGTGCAGTTGACGTAGTCGTCGGCGACGTCGGCGATCGTCAGGTTGCCCTGCTGCATCGCCACGACGTTGGCGTGGAAGGCGGTCGGCGTGTGGTTCTCGTTGCGCGTGACCTGCATCACCGGGCAGACCTCGCGACAAAACTTGTGGCCCGAGCTGAAGCAGCCGTAGGCGTTGTCGATCCACTTCTCAACGAACTCTTCCTGGAGCTTGCCGTCACGCATCGGGTCGTACGGAGCACTCATACGCGCGGTACCTCCTCGGGGAATCGGACGAGGGCGGCGCGTGAACGCCGCCCTTCGCGTCGTCGGTCTCGATCAGGCGGGGGCGGCCTCCGCCTTGAGCGCGGGCAGGACGCGGTCGCGGATCAGGCGCAGCTGCGCATGGGTGTCGACCGCGTTGGGGATGTCGATGCCGGTGAACGCCTTGACCAGGTAGGGGTCGACGACGGCGCCGATGATGTGGTTGACACCGGTCGACAGGATGTCGCGCTGGAGGCGCTCATTCACCTCCTCTGGCGTCCCCGCCACCGAGAACTTCTCGCCCAGCTCGGGCGTCGTCAGCTCGAGGGCCTTGGCCACGTCGCCGGCGGCGAAAGCGTCGAAGATGGGCTTGAGATCGGCACCGGTGATGCCGTGGCGGTTGAGTTGGTTCTCTGGCATGGCCGACAGGTAGAAGGCGGCCATGATGCGCGCCGTCTCCTTCGCCGCCTTTGAGTCTTCCATGACGGCCATCACCAGCCACGCCCCGAGGTCGAGATCGTCGAGGTTGCGACCGGCCTTCTCGGCGCCCTTGCGCGCATTGTCGACCATGTACTGGTACGTCTCCTTCGACGTGCCGATGGCCTGGTGAACGCCGTCGAACAGCTCGCCGCCGACCTCGAACGAGCGCGGGCCACCCATCGCGCCCAGCTTGATGGGCATCTTCTCCTGCACCGGCCGGGCGAGCGTCCACAGGCCGGCGTATTTGAAGAACTCGCCTTCGTAGCTGACCGCCCCTTCGTCGAGCAGCTTGCGCATGACCTCGCGTCCCTCTACGACGCGCGACAGCGGCTTCATGCCGCTGCGATCGACGCCGTGCTGGGGCAGCATCGAGATGTTGCCGAAGCTGACGACGATCTCCGCCCGGCCGTTGGTCAGCTTGTCGAGGGTCGCCGCCATCTGGACCACGTGCGCCGGGTCGCGCAGGATGACGTGGGTCACGTTGGGGCCCATGCGGATGTTCTTGGTCTTGTCGGCAGCGGCGGCGAAGAGCAGCCACATGTCGTTCCACCACGTCTCGTCGACGGAGTAGGCCGCGTAGAAGCCGCACTCGTCGGCGGTCCGGATGATGTTGATCGACTCTTCCAGCGGGTACGCCGGAACGTGGCAGTAGCTGAACCGAACCATCCCCGAGCCTCCTCCTGCTGCACGACTGGGCCGACGTCTGGGTCCGTCCAGGATCTGGGAGGCCGAGAATACACCTGCACGTGTGCTGCAAACTAGCCTGAATCGAGGGAGATCCGGCCGTGGCGGCGTAGGATTAGACCAACAGCCAGAAAGGGAGACCAGCGATGACGGAGACCATTTCGCGGCCCCAATCCGGAGCGGTGATCAACCCCGACGCCTACGCCGAGGCGCAGGACTTCCTGCCGCTCAAGGGCATCGATTACGTCGAGTTCTGGGTGGGCAACGCGCGCCAGGCATCGGCCTATTACCGCGCCTTGTGGGGGTTCACGCCGGTTGCCTATGGCGGCCTCGAGACGAAGATTCGCGACCGTGCCTCGTACGTCATGGCCCAGAACGACATCCGCCTCGTGATCACCGCGCCGCTCACGCCGGAGGGCGACATCGCCGAGCATGTCCACCGCCATGGCGACGGCGTCAAGGACATCGCCTTTGCCGTCGACGACGTCGAAAGCGCCTGGCGCGAGACGACCTCACGCGGCGCCGAGAGCGTGATGGAGCCGACCGAGCTCGACGGCGGCGAGGATGGCATCCTGCGCAAGGCCGCCGTTCGGACTTACGGCGAGGTCATCCACTCGTTCGTCGATCGCGGCGAGTACCACGGGCCGTTCGCCCCCGGCTACCGCAAGGTCAAGAAGCCGGCACGGGCGGCACACGGCCTCAACCTGCTCGAGATCGACCACTGCGTGGGTAACGTCGAGCTGGGCGACATGAACCGCTACGTCGATTACTACCGCGACGTCTTCGGCTTCAGCCAGCTAATCCACTACGACGACAAGGTCATCCACACCGAGTACTCGGCGCTGATGAGCAAGGTCATGACCAACGGCAACGGCCGCATCAAGTTCCCCATCAACGAGCCGGCGACGGGCAAGAAGAAGAGCCAGATCCAGGAGTACCTCGACTGGTACCTGTCGCCCGGCGTGCAGCACATCGCGCTGCGCACCGAGGACATCGTCGGGACGGTCCGCCGGCTGCGCGAGAACGGCATCGAGTTCCTCGGCCTGCCGCACGAGTACTATGCCGAGCTGCCCGCGCGCGTCGGCGACGTCGGCGTACCGATCGAGACGCTCGAGGAGCTGGGCATCGAGGCCGACCGCGACGAGGAGGGCTACCTGCTCCAGATCTTCAC
>CAYRMQ010000197.1:0-2956 GCA_964425305.1 uncultured Anaerolineaceae bacterium
CTGGGACTCGGCCCCGGTGACCCGGCAACGACATTCCGTCTCGCCGCCCTGCGCGACGCAGGTTGGGATCTGGAGACGGTCAACGTCAACTATGTCAACCCGCCGGGTGGGTCGGATGCACGCGCCGAGCTGCTGTGGGGGGGGCAGATCGCCCTGACGTACCTGTTCCCACGGCACAAGCCGCAGACGGTCGAGCAGGGCGGTCTGCTGGTCGTCGACGCCTACCTCGATCCGCTCCTGAACGACGCTTTCATCACGACGACATCGTTCCTGGAGGCCAACCCCAACACGATCACGCGCTTCATCCGCGCAACGATGCGTGGCAAGCAGATCTTCGCTGACATGTCCAACAAGGACGAGGTCCTCGACATCATGGCCCGCGCCGGCTTCGAGGTTGGCGACCGGGAGCATGAGCAGTACGAGGCGGATCCGCCGCAGCACGACATCGATATGGCTATCCCGCGAGAGGGGTACGAAAACTTGATCGAGCTGTCGGGCGTCGAGGATCCAGGGTATGACGAGATCACCGATCTGACCTACCTCCATGCTGCCCAGCGCTCGCTGGGACTGCCGGAACGCTAACCAGATCGCAGAGAGACAACTCAGCGGCGGCGGGCCTCCCGGGATTCCCGGCCAGTCCCGCCGCCGACCGTTGCCGCGAGATTCAAGCTCCGCCGAGGCAGCTGCCGACCCACGCGCTGGCTCGGCGCGGGACTTGGCGGACCAGCGATAGCCGCAGCCGGCGCGCTCTATTAAGGCCGAACTGTATACGATATGCTATCGTCCACGTTTCCGAGGCACCCTCGCGGGGAGGCCGCCGGGCACGGACCCTTGGCAGCGCGCGAGAGCGCGCGGAAAGGAGGAGGAGCATGACCGTCTCGCGATTCTGGACGGGCATTCCGCTTTCGAGATCGTGGCTGGTCGCAGTCGTTCTGTTGGCGCTTGTCGTTGCGGCGTGCGCGCCTGCCGCACCAACCACTACCCCAACCCCGGCGGTCACACCGCCTCCGGCAGACACGCCGGCTCCGCCGGACACCCCGGCTCCGGTGGAACCCACCCCGGCCCCCACCCCGACAGCTGAGGGATGCGAGCGCCTCGGCCAGCCGGAAGTGACCGACATCGTGTTCGGGCATCGCCTGCCCGGGCTGAACTCGCTCGCGCCTCTCCTGGTAGCCGACGATCAGGGCTTCTTCGAGGAGTCCGGCTTCACGTCCTTCCAGCTGGTCATCACGGAGAACGTGGCGGCCGGTATCCTCGGCCGCAGCCTCCACTTTGGTGCTATTGAGACGCTCGATGCCGGCCAGAACGTGGTCGATGATGTCCCGATCCACAAGATCAGCGCATATCGCAATTACAGCGTCAGCATGATCGCGGTGCGCAGCGAATTCGAGTCTGTGGAAGATCTCGAAGGGCAAGACGTCGTGCTGGGTGGCACGCCGGGAAGCCTCGACTACGACAAGCGCGCTGATCTCATGGCCAAGAACGGTTGGGATCTGAGTGGCGTGAACGTCAATCCGGTGGTGATCCCCGGTGGGTCGGACGCGTGGGTCGAGCTGTTCCTCGAAGGGCAGGTCGCCGTTACGGCGCTTTTCAATCGCCATGTCAACCGCGTGCGCGACGCCGGGCACAACATCATCGTCAACGAATTCGAGTTTGGTAACGACAGCGTCGTGGCTAATGCCGACTTCATCGAGCAGAATCCGGTCGCGGTTGCCCAGTTCCTCTGCGCCTATATTCGCGGTGCGCAGTTCTGGCAGGATCCCGCGAACAAGGAGTACATCCTGGGACTCGGCGCACAACAGGGGATCGATATCACCGACGCCATCCGCGACGCCTACGAGCTCGACATCCTGCAGTTCAATCGGGACGAGGTGTATGACGGCGGGTTCCAGCGGAGTGATCTGCAGGCGCTATTCGAGGAGTTCCTCGAGCAGCCCCCGGATCTCGACGAGGTCCTGCGGGTCGGTCCGCTGCATCAGGCCCAGGAGGCGCTCGGTCTTCCGACCCGTCCCTAGCCTGTCTCCTACCCGGTCAGCTGTCGGCTGATCGAACTCCGGCGCGGACCGGCGATTACAGCCGGCCCGCGCTGTCAAATCCCGAGCCGACGTGCTCACCGGCCGGGCAGCCGCGCCTTGCTGTGCTAGATCCGGCGGTCGGCCAGCGCGTGCCCCGTCCGTCCCGGGCGATGACCGGGTGAGCTGCTACAGCCCTGCTGGCTGGTACCAGGGCGCAACGCGGCGCTGGAGCAAGCCCAGGAGCTGCATGGCGACGTTGGCAACGACCAGCAGGATGGCCAGGATGCCGAGCGCGGCAGCCATGTCGAACTCCGCAGTCATGCGCTGGATCAGGTAGCCGAGGCCCTGTGCGCTCCCGACGAATTCGGCGATCACCACGCCGATCATTGCCCTCGTGATGCCGATCCGTAGGCCGGTGATGGTGTACGGCACGGTGAACGGCAGGACGACCTTTGCGTACGTGTCCAGGCGTCTGGCTCCGAACACCCTCGCCGTGCGAACGAGCACTGGATCGACCGACTGCGCGCCAACCATCACGTTGACGATGATCGGGAACACCGCCATGAGGAAGACGATCGCGATCTTCGACTCCAGTCCGAAGCCGAGCCACATCACGATGACCGGCGCCATTACGAGACGTGGAGTGGCGTACAGCGGCCAGACGATCGTGCTGAGCAACGTGCTCGCGGTCTTGCTCGTCCCCATGGCCAGGCCGATCACGATGCCGACGATGGCCGCCAGGACGTAGCCAATGGCGAAGCTCTGGACGCTGAACATGAAGTTTGCCTGGAGGACGCCGACGTCAGCGAGCCGCAGCAGGCTCGCACCGATATCGCTTGGCGGAGGGCCAAAGGATCGCCGCCAGAGGCCGAGACCTACAACGAGGAACTCCCAGATGGCGAGGATGATGATTACCTCGAGCGCGACCGCGAAGTTCCAGC
>CAYRMQ010000198.1:0-2864 GCA_964425305.1 uncultured Anaerolineaceae bacterium
GCCTGTCGAACCAGCAGGAGGTGACGGCCTACATCCCGGGCATCGGCCACAACCTGCAGGAGCACTCGGTCGTTCTCGTCCGCGGCGGCAAGGTGCGCGACCTGCCGTCGGTCAAGTACCACATCATTCGCGGCACGCTCGACGCGGCCGGTGTCCGCGATCGCAAGCAGAGCCGTTCGCGCTACGGCGCCAAGAAGCCCAAGTAGCAGGTCGCCCGAATGCCTCGTCGCGCCCAGACACCCCGCAAGGCCAAGTACGCGCCGGCCCTCACCCGCACCACGGACCGATTCGTCGTCAAGCTGATGGTCGACGGCAAGAAGGGCCTTGCCGAGCGCATCCTGCGCCAGGCCCTCGCCCGCGCCGAGGCGGCGACCAAGCGGCCCGGCCTGGAGGTGCTCGACGCCGCCCTGCGCAACGCCACTCCGATCATCGAGGTCAAGCCGCGGCGCGTCGGTGGCGCGACCTACCAGGTGCCCGTCGAGATCCGCGGCGACCGCCGCATGAGCCTCGGCGTGCGCTGGCTGGTGCAGGCCGCCCGCAAGCGCCAGGGCAAGTCAATGAGCGAGAAGCTGGCGGCCGAGCTGGTCGACGCCATGAACGGCGTCGGCGCCGCCGTCAAGCGCCGCGAGGACACCCACAAGATGGCCGACGCCAACAAGGCGTTCAGCCACTTCAAGTGGTAGGCGCGGCGACCATGGCCAGGCAGGTACCGCTCGCCCGCACCCGCAACATCGGGATCATCGCCCACATCGACGCCGGCAAGACGACCGTCACCGAGCGGATCCTCTTCTACACCAAGAAGATTTACAAGCTGGGCGAGGTCCACGAGGGCGCGGCCACGATGGACTGGATGCCGCAGGAGCAGGAGCGCGGTATCACCATCACGGCCGCGGCAACGACGTGCTTCTGGGGTGACCATCGCATCAACATCATCGATACGCCCGGGCACGTGGACTTCACCGTCGAGGTCGAGCGCAGCCTGCGCGTGCTCGACGGCGCGGTCGTCGTCTTCGACGGCGTGGCCGGCGTCGAGCCGCAGTCCGAGACCGTCTGGCGCCAGGCCGATCGCTACGGCGTGCCGCGCTTCTGCTTCATCAACAAGCTCGACCGCACCGGCGCCGACTTCTGGGCGGGCATCGCCTCGATCAAGGAGCGCCTCGGTGCGAATGCCGTGCCCGTCCAGATCCCGATCGGCAGCGAGGACAAGTTCCGCGGCGTCGTCGACCTGATCAACATGCGCGCGATCACCTACGGCAGCGACCTGGGCGACCAGATCGTCGAGGGCGAGATCCCCGACGAGCTGCGCGCGGAGGCCGACAAGCACCGCCAGGTGATGATCGAGGCCGTCGCCGAGATGGACGACGAGCTGACCCACAAGTACCTCGAGGGCGAGGAATTGACGCCCGACGAGATCCGTCGCGGGCTGCGCCTGGGCACGCTCCAGAACAGGATCGTGCCGGTCGTCACCGGCTCGGCGCTCAAGAACAAGGGCATCCAGCCGATGCTCGACGCCGTCGTCGACTACCTGCCCTCGCCGCTCGACGTGCCGCCGGTCATCGGCCAGGACCCGCGCAGCGGTGCCGAGGTGCTGCGCACGGTCGACGACACCGAGCCCTTCAGCGCGCTCGCCTTCAAGATCGCCGCCGACCCGTTCGTCGGCAAGCTGGCCTTCTTCCGCGTCTACTCCGGCACGCTCAAGTCGGGCTCGTACGTCCTCAACGCGACGAAGGGCCGCAAGGAGCGCATCGGCCGCATCCTGCAGATGCACGCCAACCACCGCGAGGAGATCGAGCACGTCTACGCCGGCGACATCGCCGCCGCCGTCGGCCTGAAGGAGACCTTCACCGGCGACACGCTGTCCGATCCCGAGCACCCGGTGATCCTCGAGTCGATGTCCTTCCCCGAGCCGGTCATCGAGGTCAAGATCGAGCCCAAGACGAAGGCGGACCAGGACAAGCTGGCGATCGCCCTCGCGCGCCTCGCCGAGGAGGACCCCACCTTCCGCGTCAAGACCGATCCCGAGACGGCCGAGACGCTCATCGCCGGCATGGGCGAGCTCCATCTCGACGTTCTCGTCGATCGGATGGTGCGCGAGTTCCGGGTGGCGGCCAACGTCGGCAAGCCGCAGGTCTCCTACCGCGAGACCATCCGCCGGCCGGCCGACGGCAACGGCCGCTTCGTGCGCCAGACCGGTGGCCGCGGCCAGTACGGCCACGCCGTCGTCACGCTCGAGCCGATGGAGAAGGGCGCCGGCTACGAGTTCGTCGACAAGATCGTCGGCGGCGCTATCCCGCGCGAGTACATCCGTGCCGTCGACGCCGGCATCCGCGAGGCGCTCGACACGGGCGTCTTCGCCGGCTTCCCCGTCGTCGACGTCCGGGCGACGCTGCACGACGGCTCATACCACGAGGTCGACTCCTCCGAGATGGCGTTCAAGATCGCCGGCTCGATGGCCGTCAAGGACGCCTTCGACAAGGCCGATCCGACCATCCTGGAGCCGATCGTGAGGGTCGAGGTGACGATGCCCGAGGAGTTCATGGGCGACGTCATCGGCGACCTCAACAGCCGCCGCGGCCACATCGAGGGGATGGAGACGCGCGGCATGGGCGAGGGCCGCCGGACGCAGGTCGTGCGCGCCTTCGTGCCGCTGGCCGAGATGTTCGGCTACGCCACCGACCTGCGCAGCATGACCCAGGGGCGGGCGACGTACTCGATGGAGTTCTCGCACTACGCCGAAGTCCCATCGTCGATCGCCAGCGAGCTGGCCCAGAAGAGCAAGGTCTAACCGGTTCGAGGAGCTAGGAGAGACAGGAACAAATGGCCAAGAAGAAGTTCGAGCGGACCAAGCCGCACGTCAACATCGG
>CAYRMQ010000199.1:0-2707 GCA_964425305.1 uncultured Anaerolineaceae bacterium
ATCCGCCGCTCTGGGCCGCCGAACGTATACTCAGCCATCCCATGGCACAGGCAGCGACCGACCCGCTGAAGGTAACCACGCGCCCCGCCGAGCGCAGCTCCGTCGTGCTCGAGGTCGAGCTGCCGGCGGAGCGGGTGCGGCACTCCGTCGAGCAGTCGGTGCGCCACCTGGCGCGGCGCACGCGGGTGCCCGGCTTCCGGCCGGGCAAGGTTCCGCGGCCGCTGCTCGAGCGCGCGCTCGGCGTCCGGCGCGACGATCCGGCGGCGCCCAATCCGCTCTACGACGACGCCAAGGAGCACCTCTTCGAGGACACCGTCCTGCAGGCGGTCCAGCAGGAGGACCTCGACGTCCTGTCCATCCCAGAGCCCGAGTGGCTGAGCTTCGAGGAGGGCAACGGCGCCGCCTACCGCGTGACGCTGCCGCTCCGGCCGCAGGCCAAGCTCGGCGCCTACCGCGACTATCCCTTCAAGATCGACGTCGAGGAGATCACCGACGAGCGCGTCGACAAGGTCATCGACGAGCTGCGCGATCAGCAGGCCGACCTCGTGCCCGTCGAGGACCGCGGCGCCGAGAAGGGTGACTTCGCGGTCATCCGCTTCGAGGGCCGCCGCGACGGCCAGCCGATCGAGGGCGCCCGCTCCGAGCGCATGCCGCTGGTGCTCGGCGGCGAGCGCCTGCTCCCCGGCTTCGAGGACCAGCTGCTCGGCCTGCGCGAGGGTGACGAGAAGACCTTCGAGCTGAAGTTCCCCGACGACTACCCCGAGGCCGAGCTGGCCGGCGCCCCGGCACAGTTCGAGGTCCGCCTGCTGGAGCTGCGCCAGAAGCGCCTGCCCGAGGCCGATGACGACTTCGCGCGCGGCCTGGGCAGCTACGCCGACATGGCCGCCCTGCGCGACGAGATCCGCCGGCGCCTCGAGCGCAACGCCCTCGACCGCGCGCGCCACGGCTTCGCCGACCGCATCATCGAGTTCGCCGTCGCCAACGCTTCGGTCGAGCTGCCCGACCTCCTCGTCGAGCGCGAGCTGGAGGTGATGTTCGACGAGCTGCGCGTGCGGCTGGCGGAGCAGGGCATCGGCTGGGACGACTACCTGCGCGTCACCGAGCGCGACGA
Source organism: uncultured Anaerolineaceae bacterium (assembly GCA_964425305.1). Classification (GTDB taxonomy): domain Bacteria; phylum Chloroflexota; class Limnocylindria; order Limnocylindrales; family CSP1-4; genus JALYGJ01. The sequence continues at coordinate 1,112 of CAYRMQ010000199.1, forward strand.
GGAGAAGCTGCGGCAGGAGTTCCGGCCCGACGCCGAGCGGCGCGTCAAGACGCTGCTGGTGCTGTCCGAGATCGCCGACAGGGAGCACGTTCAGGTCAGCGACGAGACGCTCGCCGCCGAGCTGGCCCGCTCGCGTGAGCGATATGCCGGCAATCCGCGGCTGGTCGCCTACCTCGAGTCACGGCGCGGGCAGGCTTACACGCGCTCGCTGTTGCGCCGGGCGCAGACCGTCGAGAAACTGATCGACGAGTGGATCGAGCAACACCCCGAGTACGAGAACGTGCAACATCTACACGACGAGACTTCCAGCAACGACGAGGCAACCGAGAAAGGAACGGACTGAATGCTGGTTCCGATGGTCATCGAAACCTCGGCCAGGGGGGAGCGGGCGTACGACATCTACAGCCGCCTGCTGAGGGATCGAATCATCTTCCTCGGCGACGCGATCGAGGATCACATGGCCAACCTGGTCATCGCCCAGCTGCTCTTCCTCGAGGCCGAGGATCCCGAGCGCGACATCAGCCTGTACATCAACTCGCCGGGCGGCGTGGTGACGGCCGGCCTGGCGATCTACGACACGATGCAGTACCTGCGCGCGCCGGTCAGCACGATCTGCATCGGCATGGCGGCTTCGATGGCGTCTGTGCTGCTGGCGGCGGGGGCCAAGGGCAAGCGCTACGCGCTGCCCCACAGCCGGATCATGATCCACCAGGGCTCGGGCGGCTTCCGCGGCTCGACGCCGGACGTGATGATCCAGGTCAAGGAGCTCGAAGAGCTGATCATGACCAACCATCGCATCCTGGCGCAGCACACCGGCCAGCCGCTGGATAAGGTGATGAAGGACACCGAACGGGACCTTTTCATGTCTCCCGAATCGGCAAAGGCCTATGGCATCATCGACGAGGTCTACGCGGCGCAGGACCAGTCGCTGATCAGCGAGGCGCGCGCCAAGGGAGCATTCGGGGGCGAGGGCGCGGCCGTCGCCGCCGGCGAGAACGTCAAGGAAGAACCGAAGAAGGAGACCTCGTGACGAGCACTGGTCGAGGCCAGCGGTAGCCGGGATGGCCAGTTCCGGCGCGAAGGGCACAAAGGTGCCCTACCGGTGCAGCTTCTGCGGCAAGAGCCAGGAGCAGGTTCGCAAGCTCATCGCGGGCCAGGGCGTCTACATCTGCGATGAGTGCATCAACCTGTGCCAGGAGATCATCGAGGAGGAGCTCCTGGAGGCGCCGCGCGCCAAGCCGCAGGTTGCCAAGCTGCCCAACCCGCGCCAGATCACGCAGGCGCTCGACCAGTACGTGATCAGCCAGGACCGCGCCAAGAAGGTCCTGTCGGTCGCCGTCTACAACCACTACAAGCGCGTCAACGCCGGCCATGTCGTCGACGAAGTCGAGCTGCAGAAGTCGAATGTGCTGCTGGTCGGGCCGACCGGCTCGGGCAAGACGCTGCTGGCACAGACACTGGCGCGCGTGCTGGACGTGCCCTTCTGCATCGCCGACGCGACGTCGCTGACCGAGGCCGGCTACGTCGGCGAGGACGTCGAGAACATCCTGCTGCGCCTCATCCAGGCTGCCGACTTCGACGTCCAGCGGGCGCAGC
>CAYRMQ010000200.1:0-2665 GCA_964425305.1 uncultured Anaerolineaceae bacterium
GGCAGGGCGTCGACGAACTCGTTGGCCAGCACGCAGCCTGTGATCGGGCCGCCCGATCCGGCGCGCTCCAGCAGCCGCGCCAGCCCGCCAGCCGCCAGCCCCTCCGCGAGCTCGGCGCGCTGGGCGGGCAGGTCACGCGGCTGGTAGGCCAGCCGCTCGGCCAGCGGCGAGCCCATCTCGGCCAGGCCGCGCGCCAGCGCAACGACGAGCGCTCCGCCGCCCGGGCCGTACTCGCGCAGCGTGAACGAGGCCGGCCGCCCCAGCCGCCGCCACATCTCGTCGAGCTGGCGGGCAAGGCTGAGGCCGAAGATCGGGTGCAGCTCGGGCGCGGTCAGGAAGTCGCCGGCGCGGGTCGGGCGCTGGGTGCTACTGGCGTAGTAGCCGAAGTCGGGGTCGTAGAGGGCGAGCTCCATGAAGCGCGCGAAGGTGAGCGGGCCGTCCCGCTCGATCTGCGCACGCAGCCGCTCGAGCAGCCGCGGCTCGCCTGCGTCGCCGGCCGGTGGCGCCTGAACCGGCGAGCGACGGCGGCCTACCTCCACGCCGGCGTCAGCCCTCGTCGCTCAGTGGACGCGATCGGCGCCGTTGCCCCGGCCGCGCCGGCCGCCGGCGACGGCGGCCTCCTCGGCGGGCTGGGCCGCGCGTGAGTCGCGCCGCTCGCCGGCGCTCGTCACGATCGTCGTACCGTCCTCGAAGACGAGCGTGCCGCTGGCAGGGTCGGCGTCGACGCGGATGCGCGTACCCGGCGCGAAGCGGCCCTCGAGCAGCGCCTTGGCCAGCGGGTTCTCGACCAGCCGCTGGATGGCCCGCCGCAGCGGGCGCGCGCCGTAGGCCGGGTCGTAGCCCTCGGCGGCGATCAGGCTGCGCGCCGCCGAGGTCAGCTCGATCTCGAGCTCGTGCTCGGCCAGGCGCCGCTGGAGGTCGGCCAGCAACAGCTCGACGATCTGCGCCAGGTCTTCCTGGGTAAGGGCGTGGAAGACGATGATCTCCTCGACGCGGTTGAGGAACTCGGGCCGGAAGACGGCGCGCAGCGAGTCGATGACCTGCGCCTTCATCTGCTCGTACGACTCCTCGTCGCGCTGACCGGCGTAGCCGGTGATGTACTGGCTGCCGACGTTGCTGGTCATGATCACGACCGTGTTCCTGAAGTCGACGGTATGGCCCTGGCCGTCGGTCAGCCGGCCGTCGTCGAGGACCTGCAGCAGGACGTTGAAGACGTCGGGATGGGCCTTCTCGATCTCGTCGAGAAGGACTACCTGGTACGGCCGCCGGCGGACGGCCTCGGTGAGCTGGCCGCCCTCCTCGTAGCCGACGTAGCCGGGCGGCGCGCCGAGCAGCCGGCTGACCGAGTACTTCTCCATGTACTCGCTCATGTCGAGGCGCGTCATCGCCGCCTCGTCGTCGAAGAGGAACTCGGCCAGCGCGCGCGCCAGCTCGGTCTTGCCCACCCCCGTCGGCCCGAGGAAGATGAACGAGCCGATCGGCCGGCGCGGGTCCTTGAGCCCGGCGCGGGCACGGCGGATGGCGTCGGAGACGGCGGCCACCGCCTCGTTCTGGCCGACGACGCGCCGGTGCAGTTCGTCCTCCATGCGGATGAGCTTGGCCTGCTCTCCTTCCATCAGGCGGCTGACCGGGATGCCCGTCCACGCCGACACGATGCGCGCGATGTCGTCGGCGTCGACCTCCTCCTTCAGCAGGCGGCGCCCGCCGGTCTCGGCCGACATGGCCTGCTCCTGCTCGCGCAGCCGCGACTGCAGCTCGGGCAGGCGGGTGTACTGCAGCTCGGCCAACCGGCGGAAGGCGTCCTCGCCGCCGCCGTGCTGAACCGCGCGCTGGGCGACCTCGATCTCGTGCTGCGTCTTCTCGATGTCGTGCTTGGTCTGGCGCAGCTCGGCGATGCGCTCCTTCTCCTGCCCCCACTGGCTCTTGAGCGCGGCCGATCGCTCGGCGATATCGGCCAGCTCGCGCTCGAGGGCCTCCAGGCGCGCCTTCGACGCCTCATCACGCTCCTTGCGCAACGCCTCGCGCTCGATCTCGAGCTGGATGCGCCGCCGCTCGAGCTCGTCCAGCTCGACCGGCATCGAGTCCATCTCCATGCGCAGCCGGCTGGCCGCCTCGTCGACCAGGTCGATCGCCTTGTCGGGCAGGAAGCGCTCGCTGATGTAGCGGTTGGACAGGACGGCTGCGGCGACGAGCGCCGAGTCGGTGATGCGCACGCCGTGGTGGTTCTCGTAGCGCTCGCGCAGGCCGCGCAGGATCGAGATCGTCTCCTCGACGCTCGGCTGGTCGACGAAGACAGGCTGGAAGCGGCGCTCGAGGGCGGCGTCCTTCTCGACGTGCTTGCGGTACTCGTCGAGCGTCGTCGCGCCGATGGTGTGCAGCTCGCCGCGGGCGAGCATCGGCTTGAGCAGGTTGGAGGCGTCCATCGCGCCCTCGGCCGCGCCGGCGCCGACGACCGTGTGCAGCTCGTCGATGAAGAGGACGATCTCGCCCTCCGCGTCCTTGATCTCCTTGAGCACCGCTTTCAGCCGCTCCTCAAACTCGCCGCGGTACTTCGCACCGGCGATAAGCGCGCCCAGATCGAGCGCGACGACGCGCTTGTCGCGGAGGCTCTCGGGCACGTCGCCGCGGACGATGCGCTGGGCGAGCCCCTCGACGATGGCAGTCT
>CAYRMQ010000201.1:0-2591 GCA_964425305.1 uncultured Anaerolineaceae bacterium
TCTCTCACGCATGGGGCGATCTACGAGATCTCCCGCCGCTGAACCAGACGTGGGCGGGGGCCTCCGGCCCCGCGCGGCCCGGGGCGGCGGCTGCCCTGGCACTCGGCGCCCCGCGCTGATCGCTAGTCATGGTGTCTACCGAGACTCACTCCAGCGGCTGTCTCCTCCGAACTGGAGATTCCGTAAGCTGGAGGGCGGAGAGAAGCGGAGCGAGATCGACTCGCGCATCGACCGACGGCTCCGCTTTGGGGTCGGCGCGGGGAGAGAAGGCCAGCCACAAGCTAGGCGTGCAGTTGGAGCAACGTCGAGTGCGTTGGCCGATCGGGTTGGCAAGGGCACTATCGGCCGCGCTGGCCGGTCGAGATCGGCAGCGGGGGACCGATCGTCATGGCGCAGCCGTGGGTGGCGACGAGTCGCAGCATGAGCCGATGCTCCACGATCAGCCCGCCCAAAACCAGCACGCACATCCTTGGGTGTCGGGTTCCACACCAGCCGGACAGCCCTAACTAATCTCACCTTCGGGCGTACGGCATGTTGCGCCGGCGAGATCGGGGAGGGAGTCCCACTCGCGGACATACGCGCTCCAGCGGTCCGCCCACTCGGCGAAGAACGGGTCTCCGCTGATGTCCGAGAGCTGGCGCAGGCGGACAATGTGCGTGCCGTGATAGCTGTTGACCTTCTCGTCCGGACCGCCACGTGTGAAGTTTGTGGGGTAGGCAAACAGGTCGACAGGCGCATAGGGAACGACGAGGTCGAGGTCGTGAGTGCCGGATCTAAGCCGGCGCGTCGTGAGGCGGACCCAGCCGCGATCAACCGTTGCCGACGTCATCGGGTCGTAACGGCCGATGTGAGCATCCAGCGTCAGCTCGAGCGGCCGCGGCACCGCCATGCGCAGGCGGATGCGGTTCGTCCGTGGGAACGGCGCGCGACTCAGGACAGCCGAGAGTCGCAACCTGTTCTTGTGCGGCACAAGGCGCTCCCCTCTACTGTGGTCGTGGGCGAGTTCCGCCTCATCCGGAAACACTCGGCTGACCCACCGTCCGCCATCGCGGACCGGCATCGGGATCTCGCCCTCGTCGGGGACTGCAATCCGAAGGTTCTCGAGCGCGACCGGTCCCACGGCCGTCCAGCTGAGTCGCATGACGAGCGGTCCGACGAGCGCGTAGCGCGATAGGCGCAGATCCGGCACGTCGTACAGCGACAGGAGGCGTCGCAGCGTGCTTAGGTTTGCCGTCAGCAGTTCACGCGCGGCAGGGGAGTCGCGGAGTTCGGCGTAGTCATGGACAGCAACGAGCATGGACAGCCATCCATTGAGGACGAGGTCGCGTGGCCGGGTCGGAACGAGCGCGAGCGCCCGGTTGCGCTTCGTGCGGTATGTCGCGCCGCCGTCCTCTACGGGAACGAGGAGCGCCGCGAAGAAGCGATCGGCCGCAGCCTGGAGGCTGGCGTCGCCGAGCAGCTGAGCGCTCCTCGTCAGCGCTGCCGCGTAGTAAGCCTGCGGCAGCCCGGAAACGTGGGGTCGGCCGTCGAGCATCGAGCTGGCTGTGTCGCGATAGCGCATGACCAACGCATCGCCAAGCGGCTCGGCGCGCCGCACCACCGAACGTGCCGTGCGGGCGATCGCAGGGCGTAGCCGGCGTCGTGGATGCTCGGCCTGCTCGGCTAGCAGCGCTTCGAGGAGGTATCGGCCGTCCAGTGGGTGGACGAGGATCCGGCCCTGTTTCAGCCGGGCAGGGTAGCCGTCAGCCAGAAGGACAAGCCTCGTCGTACGCCGCAGCCAATCCAGCCGATCTCCAGTGGCAGGGACGAAGGGAGGCTTGAAGGGGAGGTACCGGATCTGCCGGCCGGTGCTCATGCGTGGGGCGGAGCGCCAGCGCAGGTCACTCGGCTCCGGCAACCTGCCCGGCTGCCGATTGCTCGCGGGGCTCATCGTCCGTACAGCGTCTCCCTCGACGCAGGGCACGTCAATGGGCTTCAGCTCGCGGCCGGCTCTCCATACCCCGCGCGGGACCAGCTGAATGACTCGGGCCAGAACACTTGGCCAACCGTTCGCAGCCGCAGCTCGTCGTCCTCGCTCATCGCCTCGATTCCCAACCCGGCGAGCTGGGCACGCACCTGGGCAGCCAGCTCCTCGGGCAGCATGTGCTCGACGGCGTAATCGAAGTAGCGTTCAAGGAAGGCGAGATCGACATCGAGGTACTCGTCTAGCACCGGATGTCGGTACCCGGACCGCTGGGCGGCATATACGACGCTCGTCGCGCTCTTCAGCGGGTACTTCTCGAGCGCGTGGACGACACTGTCGTCAGGCTCCGGAGCATCGGTTCGTCCCTCGAGGCGGAGCTTGCGGAAGCACTTGAAGCATGTCGCGCACGGGGTCCCATCAGGCGCGGCTCGTGGGCACGAGATGGCCAAGCCCGCGTAACGGCCAAGGTCGGCGATCCGCGTCGTAAGCACCTCCGAGCATCCCGCGGTCGGGAGCCCGAGGAACAGGCCACCGCCGGCGAGGAGCCGGCGTAGGGCGTTATAGGTGGAGCGCTCCAGCCCAACGACATCGGCGAACAAGTGCCCGGAGCGCAGGAAGACCTGCTCGA
>CAYRMQ010000202.1:0-2588 GCA_964425305.1 uncultured Anaerolineaceae bacterium
GGCTGCGCGTGCTCGCGACGAGCCGCGAGGCACTCGGCATTCCCGGTGAGACCGCCTGGCGCGTGCCCTCGCTCGCCTCGCCCGAGCCGACTGAGCCGGTCAAGAAGGCAAATGGCCACCTGGAGTATCCGGCCATGCAGCTGTTCCTCGACCGGGCGACGGCGGCCATGCCGACGTTCGGACTGACCACCGCCAACGAGCAACTGGTCGGTCGCATCACGCGACGATTGGACGGCATGCCGCTGGCCATCGAGCTTGCCGCGGCGCGCGTCGCCGCAATCCCGCTGGACGATATCGCCGGGCGGCTCGACGACGTCTTCGGCCTGCTCACCGGGGGCAGCAGAACGGCACCCGCCCGGCAGCAGACTCTTCGTGCCGCCATCGACTGGAGCTACGACCAGCTCGACCCGGCCGAGCGCGCACTGTTCGCGCGTCTCTCCGTGTTCGCCGGGGGCTGGACGCTGGAGGCGGCCGAGGCGATCGGTGGATCGCTCGACGCGCCGCCGCTGGATCTGCTGACGAGCCTGGTCGCCAAGTCGCTGGTGGTGCTCGATGCAGAGAACGGCGGAGGGCGCTACCGGTATCTCGAGCCGATCCGCGCCTATGCCCGGATGCGGCTCGGCGAGATGAGAGACGAGGAGGAGCTGGTGAACAACGCCCACCTCGACTACTTCGTCCGGCTCGCCGAGGCAGCCGAGCCGCACCTGCTCGGGCGGGAGCAGGCGCGCTGGTTCGCCAAGATGGAGCGCGAGCACGACAACCTGCGGGCAGTGCTGGCGTGGGCCGCTGAATCGGGCCGGGCAGAGGACGGGCTCAGGATCGTCGGCGCGCTGTGGATGTCGTGGTGGGTCAACGGCAGGTTCAGCGAGGGTCGGCAGATCCTGGAGCAGCTCCTTCCCCGGGCCCGGTCCTCGTCCGAGCGACTGCGCGCCAGATCGCTGACCGGCGCCGGCTTCCTGGCCGCGGCGCGGACCGACTTCGAGTTCGCGGAGCGGGCGCTGAACGAGGGACTGGCCCTCGCCCGCTCAGCCGCCGACAAGCGCTCGACGGCGTGGGCGCTGCACGGCCTCGGCGTCCTCGCCGCCTACCGGGCCAACTACGAGGAGCAGGCGGAACGCGAGAGTGAGGCCGTCGAGCTGTTCCGCCAGCTTGACGATCGCTCGGGCGTGGTGCCGGCCCTCGGCATCCTGGCGCTGTCGGCGCTGACCGCCGGCCGCGTCGAGGAGGCCATCGACCTCCTCGAGGAGGGCCTTGCGATCGGCCGCGACGTCGGCAACGCCTTCGGCGTGAACTTCCTGCTGCTGTACCTCGGCATCGCTCAGGGGGCGCTCGGTCGAAGCCGCGCAGACGATGCACTGCGGCGCCAGGGCCGGGCCAGCCTGCGCCAGAGCCTCGAGCTCTCGCGACGCGTCGGCGATCGGTTCCACGTCGCGCTGGGCCTCGACGTCCTGGCCGAGCACGTCGCCGTCGATGGCGATCCGGAGCGGGCGGCGCGCCTGCTCGGCGCTGCGCACGCGCTGCGCGAGGCGATCGGAGCACCGGTGCTGCCGCCGGTGCGGGACTATCAGCGGAGGGTGACCGACGAGATCCGCAGTGCACTACCGGACGCGGTCTTCCGGGAGAGGTGGGAAGAGGGACTGGCCACCCCGATGGAGGAAGCCATCGCCTACGCCGGCGACGAACGGACGCCGGCGAACTCTCCTGCGGACGTCGCTGTGCCCCTGCGCAGGACAAGCCGGTAGAGAGCCCTCGACGGGGCATCGGGTGTCCGCGCGAAGAAGCGCTTCGGCCAATCCTCGGCGGTGTCACGTCTCGGCGCGCGCGACCAGCCGCTCGAGACTCGGGATGACGATGCGCTGACCGCGCAGCCTGATCAAGCCCTCGTGCTGCAGGCTGCGCAGGACGCGGTGGACACTCTGCCGGCTTCCGCCGATCATCGCCGCCAGGTCCGCCTGCGTGAAGGACACGTCGAGGGTCACGTCGCCGTCAGCCGACGATGGGTGGCCTTCCTCGCGTGCGATCTGGACCAGCCGCGCGGCCAGGCGCCCGCCGAGGTCGAGGAAGTGGAGCTCCTCGACGTGGTCGTTCATGCGGCGTACCTCGCCCGACAGCGCGGCCAGCAGCTCCGAACGAAGTCCGGGCTCCGCGTCCACGAGAGTGATGAACCGAGAACGCGGGAGGAGCAGCGTTTCGGTCGGCTCGAGGGCGACCGCGGAGGCCGAGCGCGGCAAGCCATCGAGGAGCGTCAGCTCGCCGAAGAAGTCGCCGGCGCGGAGGACCGCGACGATCGCCTCGTCACCTTCGCGCGACGGCAGGCTGATCTTCACCGAACCCGACTTGACGACGTGGAGTGAATCTCCGGGATCGCCCTGGTGAAAGATCACCTCCCCGCGCCGATAGCGGCGCAGGCGGATCGACTTGGCGAGGGAGCGCAGGAGCGGCTCGGCCAGCCGGCGGAAGAGGCGGCAGCGGCGGAGGCTGCTGAACGCCAGCTCGTGGTCGGTGCGGACGGTTCGCATCGGTTTCTGTCTGGCGAGGCGCGTGCCAGCGCCATTGTCGCCGATGTGACAACCGAGACCTCTCACTTG
>CAYRMQ010000203.1:0-2512 GCA_964425305.1 uncultured Anaerolineaceae bacterium
AGCGCCGCAGCATCCTGCTGGAGCAGCCTGGTGCTGCCCTCGACGTCGGTGAAGACGAACGTCACCGTGCCCGCGGGGAGATCAGTCACGGCCGACCTCGCCACTCAACGCTTCCAGTCACTCGGATCATGCGGACCCGGTCATGATATCGGCCTTCATCGGTTGGCCCATCGACTCGCCGGTAGAGCGAGCCGTTCACGAGCGGCCACCGCGACCACGTCTCGGTCTGCGAGAAGCGGCGGAGTAGCCAGTGTACGATCGCGGCTCTCAGCGCAGAGGCAGAGATGGTGGCTCGTCGTTATGTCCGGCGATTCTCGTCACCGAGATCACGACGTCGCTCGCGCGCGACGCCGGCGCGGACTACCAGGATCGCGGCGAGCAGGAACTGCGCGGCCTACCCGGTAGCTATCGGCTGTTCGCGGTGACGGGCCCGGCAGCCGGTGGTTGACATCGGCTTTCTGCCTCTCCCATCGAAGGGGGTACGCATCCAGGACCGCCGTTCGTAGGCCACCGACACGCACGCCGGCGATCAAGCTACTGCGTAGCCGTCACCTGTAGCGGCAGCTGGAGAACCGGGATGCCGAGCTCGCTGAGGTAGCGGCCGTCGGGCAGCCTGACGTCGAACTTCACCAGCCAATCGCCTGGCCCCGGCGCCTGAATCGTCAGCGGTACCGCCGCCTCGGCGCCGCGGCCCAGAGCCGGAACGGACGCCTTGCCGACGAGCGTGCCGGCCTGCTCACTGCCGTCGTAGAGCAACACCGCCGGCACGACGCGTGCCTGCAGGCGCCAGCCCTTCGCGGCCGCCATGCCGCTGTTGATCACACCGACCGAGTAGGCGACCTCGGTGCCGGCCTCGACCGGGCCCGCCGGCCCGGCTTTCTCCGACAGCCGAACACCCAGCTGGCGACCGGCGATGAATGCACGGACGGCGTCGTAGTAGGCGGCTGCCATGGACGTGCGCACTCGAGGCTGCTTGAGCAGGTAGAGCTCGTACGGGTGGGTGAGGAACAGGCCCTCGCTCAGCACAGCCGGCATCAGAGTTGGCCGCGGACGGCGCGGCGGCGAATAGGCCGACAGCACGAAGTACTCGTTGTGCGAGAGGACACCGTGGGCGCGCGACGGCTTCCATGTGTCGGTGCGGTAGAGATCGAGACGGGCCAGCATGTTCTTCTGGACGAGCGTCGCCAGCCGGTACGATTCACTGGCGTACACGCGGTCCTGCCGGTAGAACGTCGACGGTCCGCCCACGCGGGTGTTCTTGGCCAGGTTGTTGTGGATCGAGATGTAGACGTCGGCGCGGTCGAGATTGGCGAAGTCGCAACGCGCCTGCAGCTCGTCGTCGTAGCCGACTTCGCCGTCCTCGTTACGGTCCCACTCGGGGGTGTTGACCCCCTGATCCGTCGTGCGTGTGATGACGACCGTCACGCCCGCCCCTTCGAGCATGGCCTTCAGGCGCAGCCCGATGTCGAGGTTGTACTCCTTCTCATGGCTGCCGTCCGGCGCATACCGGCCAGCCTCGGAGTAGACGTCGCCGTGCCCCGGGTCGACGGCGACAACGATCGCCGAGGGGCGCTTGGCAAAGATCGGCTTGCGTGCCTTGGTGAACCACGCCTGCGCACGCCACGTGCCGTCTGAAGTCTTCGCCACCAGGCGGACGGTGTACGGGCCGTCCTTGACTCTCTTGCCCTTCGCGTTGCGGCCACGCCAGCTGACGACGTGCTGCCCGGCCGCCCGCCGACTGCCGTCCACGAGCCGGCGCACCAGCTTTCCGTCGAAGTTGCGGACCTCGACGGTCAGCGTCGCCGACATCGACAGGCTGATCACGAACCTGACCTTCTCGCGTACGCCGTCGCCGTTGGGGTAGAAGGGCGAGCCGACAACCTTCAGGCTGCTGATCGGGCCATCGCCGCTGGCGACGATGGGGGAGGGAAGGCCAGCGACGGCGAGGACGGCGACGAATGCGGCAACGATCAGCCGCAGGCCGAAGGCTGGCGAAACCGGTCGCATCAGCGCCATTGGCGTGACGAGCTGTCCATCGGCACTCAGCGTGCACGTGTCGATGGACGGCCGACCATCATCCGACAGTCCCAGTACCGGGCGGGACGACGCGGATGCGCTCGACTAACCGGCTGGGCCGGCGACGGGCACTCCCATGTGTCCCATCAGGTGTGGCGCATCGATCCGCGGCCCGATCAGCGTCGCAGACGCCTGCGTGTGCTGCCACAGCAGGCCGATGAAGTACAGGCCCGGGACGTCGCTGACCCCGCGGCGCTGCCGGGGAAAGCCGTACTCGTCGATGATCGGCAGATCGATCCAGCGGTAGTCGAGGTTGTAGCCAGTCGCCCAGATGACGGTGGAGATGCCGGCCTCGTCGAGGTCGAGCGAGGCGAGCTCGGGTGGCTCGTAGGTCAGCGGCTGGCGGTCGTCGGGCGGCGCGTCGAGACCGGCCGCCTGGATGAGCCTGTCGATCAGCGGCCGGAAGCGCTCGTCGAACCCGCCCTCGATGCGCGCG
>CAYRMQ010000204.1:0-2430 GCA_964425305.1 uncultured Anaerolineaceae bacterium
TCGAAGGCTTCGAGCATCCTCGAGTCGTACTGTCGGGTCTCGGGGTCCACGGGAAACACGCCCGACGCGTCCCCGATACCCAGGCTCCACTGACCGGTCAGTTTCCAGTGCACCAGGCCCGCGAGCGTGGTGATGCGCGCGACGCGCGGCAGGTGTTCTTCCCCGTTCAGGATGGCCTGGTAGAGATGCGCGATGCTCCAGCGCTGGGGAATCGGCCAGCCGAATAGTTCGGTCAGCTCCGCTGAGGCATCGGCCGTGAGATTGTTGCGCCAGGTGCGAAACGGCACCAGCAGTTCGCCGTTCTCATCCACGGCGATGTAGCCGTGCATCATGGCACTGACTCCCGCCGCACCGATACGCGTCAGAGGCACACCGTATCGCTTTGCGACCTGGGCCGCGAGGTCGGAATGACACAGACCCAGCCCCGAAATGACATCGCCGATATCGTAGGTCCAGTACCCGTCGACGAAGCGGTTCTCCCACTGGTGTGAACCCGATACCAGCGGCTTGCCCCGCGGGTCGACGAGTGTAGCCTTGATGGTCGTCGACCCCAGCTCACAGCCGAGGACCGCTCCGCCGGATTCGATTAGCGCCTTTTCGTCTTGCACGTTACTCATTTGATTTTCTGGTGAGTCCCGGTTTCGGCACTCGTATCGGCACCGGCCTCAATTAGCGCATGCGCGTCTTCGATGAGCGCACGCATGCTGAGGCGTGCGCGCTCGACGTTGCCGGTCTCGATGGCCCGCAAGACCTTCTCGTGCGCCACGATGATTTCTTCGTACGTCCGCGATGCCGGGGTCGTGAAGTGAATTGTCACGTTCAACGCCGTACAAATGAAGTCCCGCAGGCGAATGTAAAACCGGTTCTTCGTCGCGTACAGCAAGGCGATGTGGAAATCGATATCCGCCGACACGCCGACCTCGGAGCCCTTTGGCGCGTTGCGCATACGGTCGATCGCCCCCGCGATGGCCGCCTTGTCCGCCGGCGATGCGAATTGCGCGGCAAGTACAGCCGCCTCGGGCTCTACGGCGACGCGCAGCTGGAAGAACTCGGTCAATACCGTGCGCGAGGGTGTGCTCTCGAGGGACCACTTCAGCAGGTCGGAATCGAAAATGTTCCAGTCCTCGGCCGGCATCACGCGGATACCGCGCCGTGGCTTGCTGGACACCAGCCCCTTTGCGGCCAGCATTTTCACCGCCTCCCGGACTGCGGTACGGCTGATGCCGAACCGCACGCACATCTCGGCCTCCGTCGGCAGGTCATCGTCCGGTCCGTACTGGCCGCTGACAATGGCCCTCCCGAGTTCCTCGGTAACCCGGAAGGAGAGGCTCGACTTACGCTCGATTAGATCCACAATCCGCAGTCCTTGGGAATTGCCTGGGCGGCCACCGGGGCCCTCGCCATAGTTTTGGATTCCCTTAAATACTATTGTATTATTTTTAGCCTGTCTTTGCCAAAACAACGACCTGGGGGAACCCAATGCGCATCACACATTGTGGCGTTGTACTGTGCAGCAGCCTGTTCCTCACCGCTTGCGGTGGTGGACAATCGAGTCCGCCGAATCCTCCTCCCCCGCCCCCGGACGGCGGCAACGACACGCCGGTCACTGTCCGGCCCGATGTCTCCGAGCCGATAGTCTACAACGACTTGCCCGTCCATGACCCATCGGTTGTGCGCGCCAACGACGGCAGCTTCTACGTCATCGGCTCCCATCTCGCGATGGCGCGCTCGACCGACCTGGTCTCATGGCAGTCTGTTGCCGACGGGGTCAACGATGCCAACCCGCTGTTCGATACCTACGCGACCGAAATTGCCGAGGGTATCGCCTACGTCGGCGGTCACGTCGGTTCGTGGGCATCGGACATCGTGAAGCTCGGCGACGGCCGCTGGTATTTCTACTACAACCATTGCGCGACGGCCGATGACGGCCTGTGCGACTTCCCGCGCTCCTACCTGGGCGTCGCCGTATCCGACAGCATCGAGGGCCCGTACTCGGATCTCGGTGGGTTCCTCTGGTCCGGACAGACGGACGACGAGATCGCGACCGGCGGTTACGGCGTCGGTTCGATTACCAGTTACGATCCCACCGTGCATCCCAATGTGATCGACCCGACCACCTTCTACGACCAGGACGGCGAACTGTGGATGGTCTACGGATCGTACTCCGGCGGCATCTTCATTCTCGAGATGGACGAGACCACCGGCAAGCCGGCGCCGGGACAGGGCTATGGCACGCACCTGGCCGGTGGCTTCCACGGCGCGATCGAAGGTCCGTTCATCCTCTACAGCCCGGATACCGACTACTACTACCTGTTCACGTCGTTCGGCGGCTTCGAAGCGAATGACGGCTACAACATGCGCATCGCCCGCTCGCGCAACCCGGACGGCCCCTACGTCGATGCCGAGGGCAACGACATGGTGCTGGCGTCC
>CAYRMQ010000205.1:0-2405 GCA_964425305.1 uncultured Anaerolineaceae bacterium
GCAGGCGCAGCGATGACAGGTCGTGCCGCTCCGGCCACTCGGCGCCCTGCTTCATGAAGGCGCGGATGGCGGTCGGCGCGGTGTACAGGATGGTGACCCTGTACTCCTCGACGATCTGCCACCAGCGGTCCCACGCCGGCGTGTCGGGTGCGCCCTCGTAGAGGATGCCCGTCGTGGCGTTGGCCAGCGGCCCGTAGACGATGTACGAGTGGCCGGTGACCCAGCCGATGTCGGCGGCGCACCAGTACACGTCGTCGGGCTTGACGTCGAAGATCATCTCGTGGGTGTAGCTGGTGCCGAGCAGGTAACCGGCGCTGGTGTGCATGATGCCCTTCGGCTTGGCCGTCGTGCCCGAGGTGTAGAGCAGGTAGAGCATCTGCTCGGGATCGACCGGCACAGGCGGGCAATCCTCGCTCTGGCGCTCGACCACCTCGTGCCACCACACGTCACGGCCGTCCTGCATCGTCACCGCCTCGCCGCGCTCGCCCACACGGCGCACCACCAAAGCGTGCTCGACGGTGCTGGTCATCGCCATCGCCTCGTCGGCGGCGGCCTTCAGGTCGACCGCCTTGCCGCGGCGCCAGCCGCCGTCGGCAGTGATGACGAGCTTCGCCTCGGCATCGTTGATGCGGCCGGCCAGCGCCTCGGCGGAAAAGCCGCCGAAGACGACGGTGTGCGGCGCGCCGATGCGCGCGCAGGCGAGCATCGCGATGGGCAACTCGGGGATCATCGGCATGTAGATCGCCACGCGGTCGCCGGTCTGTACGCCGAGCTCCTTGAGCGCGTTGGCGGCCTTGCTCACCTCGCGCTGCAGATCGGCGTAGGTCAGCGTCCGCGTGTCGCCGGGCTCGCCGATCCAGTGGTAGGCGACCTTGCCGCCGAGACCGGCCTCGACATGGCGATCGACGCAGTTGTAGGCGACGTTGAGCCTGCCCCCAACGAACCACCTGGCGAACGGCAGCTCCCACTCGAGCGTCGTGCGGAAGGGCTCAACCCAGGCGAGGCGCTCGCGTGCGAGGCGCTCCCAGAAGGCGACGTAGTCCTTCTCGGCCTCCTCGTAGAGCTCGGGCCGGGCGTTCGCCTGCGCGCTGAAGCCCGGGTCCGGAGGAAACGTCCGGCCCTCGGACAGCAGTGCCTCGATCTCGGGTGTGCGTGTCGTGTCGCTCAACTCGTCCTCCCCGTCTCCTGCTTTTCCGGGCCGCCCCGGATGGCGACCGCCGTGATCGTCCGCCAGCCGAGGGTCAGGCCCTCTCGCTCACAGGCGTCGACGATCAGCCGGCGCAGCTTGCCGGCGGCCGCCCACTGCTCGGCTGCCTGCACGACGCCGAGCACCTTCAGCATCATTCCCATGTCGCCCAGCCTGTCAATGCGCAGCACGCGCGGCGGCTCGAGTACCTTCAGCTTCCACTCGGGATCCTCGGCCAGCTGCTGGCCGGCGCCGTCAATCACCTCGCGCATGCGCTCGAGCGGCGTGCCGTAGGGCACGGGCACGTCCATGTGGATACGCGACCAGGTGCGGGTGAGGTTGCTCGAGGTCTGGATCAGGCCGTGCGGCACGTAGTGGACGACGCCGTCGAGGTCGCGCAGCGTCGTCCGCCGCAGGCTGACGTCCTCGACCGCGCCGGTGACGCCGGCGATGCTCACGACGTCTCCCCTAGCGTACTGGTTCTCGATGAAGACGAAGGCGCCGGCAACGTAGTCGCGCACGAGGTGCTGCGCGCCCAGGCTCAGCGCCAGCCCGGCCAAGCCCAGACCGGCGATGGCCGGCCCGACGTCGAAGCCCACAATGCCCAGGGCCATCACGAAGGCGATGATCAGGATGAGCACGCGCAGAGAGCGGTTGAGCAGCCCCTCGAGCGTCTCGCGCCGGCGCTGCACCTCGACCGCCGCGACGTCCTGCGCGGTACCCTCCTCGACCTCGCGGTCGAACAGCCGCCGGAGTGTGGCGGCGACGGTCACATGGGCGAAGCGGAGAGCGATGACCGTGGCGATCACCAGGATCAGGATCAGTCCGCCGCGCTCCGCCAGCCAGGGCAACGCCTGCTCGTAGATGACCGCCTGCAGGTCGGGCATGTACCTAGACTACCGCCAGCCACCGGCCGCGTGGCGGCCCGCCGCGTCAGTCGCGCGGCCTGACCCAGCCGGGCAGCTCGTGGCGCAGCGTCGCCAGCGGCAGCGAGCCGTGGCCGAGCAGCGCGTCGTGGAAGCCGGCCAGGTCGAAGCGCTGCCCGTCGCGCGCCTCGAGCTCGCGGCGAAGGTCGACGATCTCGCGCATGCCGGTCATGTACGCCAGCGCCTGCCCGGGCCAGGTGATGTAGCGGTCAGTCTCGGTTTCGGCCTCGAGCTGGCTGAGGCCAACCCGGCGCAGCAGGTCGATCGATTGCTGGCGGCTCCAGCGGAAGGCG
>CAYRMQ010000206.1:0-2340 GCA_964425305.1 uncultured Anaerolineaceae bacterium
CAGATTGAGCGTCAGCACGCGCAGGGCACGGCCGGGCAGCGGGGTCAATCCTGTACGCATCTCGCTCCGCCTGTGGTCGAACAACGAGCCGCGAGTGTCGTTGCAACAGTAGCGCGCCCGCCTGCACGGTTGGAGACGCTGTAAGCGTGAGATCGGCGCGCACGAGGAGCTGGGCGCGCTGCGCGAGGAGATCGACCGCCGACGTTAGTCCTCGTCAGTCGGCCGGCCCGACTCCGTACCACAGGCCGCGCGACTCGAAGTTCTCGTCGCGACCGATGAAGACGAGGTGCGGCCTGCCATCGCCGTCGACGGCGAGGTCGAGCGAGAGCGCCCGCTGGCGGGTCAACCGCTCGGACTCGAACTCGCCGATGCGGTTCGTCGCGTGGTGGACGCCCGGCTCGCCGCCGCCGACGATGTGGACGGCGGCGCCGGTCGCCACGGCCACCAGCTCGTTGGGCAGCACGTTCTCGGTCAACTGCCAGCCAGAACCGCTTCGCCGAGCGTAGTGGATGCCGTCGGGCCAGATGCTCCAGGCGACGTGCGGTCGGCCGTCGCCGTCGAGCGCCAGCGCCCAGCGGTGCTCCAGCCCCGTCGTGCCCTGGACGGGCTCGACGCTGAACGAACCTCCGGCCGACGGGCCGCTCGCGTAGTAGAGGGCGTCGTGCTCGTCGATCGTTCGGCCGCCCTGAAAGAGCAGGTGTGCTCGGCCGTTGCCGTCGAGCCGTAGCTGCGGGCGCTCGCCGTGGCGCGCGACGCGTGTCGTCGTGAACGCTCCGCCTTCGTCGCTGCCGTAGATGATGGGGAAGCGCATGTTGGGGCCCCAGGCGTCGGTCGGCCGGCCGCGGACGTAGGCGACGTAGACGCGGCCATCTCGCACCTGGAGCGAGGGCCGGTTGGCGCCGTCGCCGGCCAGCTTGGTCGGGTCGCTCCACGAGCCGCCGCGATTGCTGACGAGGTAGACGCCCTCCGGCTGCGGGCCGAAGTTCTCGAAGTCGAACATCCGCGTGAAGGCGATCCACAGTGAGCCGTCGCGGTCGATCGCCATCGACGGCTCGCCGTCCATGTAGCCGATGTCTTCCTCGTCGGCGGCCTGTGGCGGGCGGGTGATCCGCTCGCGCGTCCAGGTTCGGGACGCGTTGGTCAGGTGGTAGATGCTGCCCAGGCAGACCGGCGAGGCGCACCGTCGCTGCTCGAGGACGACCGCGACGTGGGGCGTGCCGGCAGAGTCGACGACGATCGACGGATCGAGATACGGGCGCTCGGAGACGCGAGTCGGTCCGGTCCACGCATTGGTCGGCGTCGGTGTCGCTGCGAATGACGGCGATGGTCGCGGGACAGGCGAGGGCGTGATGCCGGCTGGCACGGAGGTCGCGCTCGGTGGGGGGCTCGAGATCGGCGTCGGGCTCGGGATAGTGGATGGAGTGGCCGTCGGCGTCGGGCTGGGCGACCCGCTGGTAAGTGGGGAAGGGATCGGAGAAACGGTGCCGCTGGGCGACGGCTCGGGTGGAGGTGTGGTATCGGCGGGGCTGGCGCAGGCGGCCAGGAGCAAAACGATCAGGTAGGCGCTCAGCCGGTATGTCGTGCGCATCGTCGCTGCCTCCTTACCTTGTCGGCGCAGCTTTCCCGGCGCCAGCAAGTAGATGCTTCGAGATCAGAAAGTGACGTCGGGATGGGCGCCGATTTACCGCCCGCCGCGCGCACCCCCTGAAGCGCCCCTAATAGGGGAATGCCGCGAATGCCGCCCCATCCGTTGCGCCACCGATAGAGCGGCCGTCCGATTCGGACCCCGAGCTCCGCATCGACGGAGGATCCATGCGGCGAGCATTTAAGGACTACTCGCTGAGCATCGCCCTGGCGACGTTCTTCATCGTGTCCTGGGTGATCCAGTCCATCGCCGGCTGGGTCGAATTCTCGGCCGAGCAGCAGCAGCACGGCGCGACGGCGACGCTGTTCGGCGCCAGCGGCTACATCTGGACATGGCTCGAATCGACGTTCGAGAACTGGCAGTCGGAGTTCCTGCAGCTGTTCACGATGGTCGTGCTGACTGCATTCCTGATTCATCGCCACA
This sequence comes from uncultured Anaerolineaceae bacterium, assembly GCA_964425305.1. Classification (GTDB taxonomy): domain Bacteria; phylum Chloroflexota; class Limnocylindria; order Limnocylindrales; family CSP1-4; genus JALYGJ01. Next base: position 2,069 of record CAYRMQ010000206.1, read on the forward strand.
GCCACGAATCGCGTGATGAGCAGGACCAGATGAAGGCGCAGGTCGAGGAGATCCTCGCCGCGCTGAAGGGGGAGGCGAAGTGATGGCCGAGCGAAAATCGAGCGCGCGCCAGAAGCGCGGTGGCAGTACACCGCGCAAGCAGCCGAAGGGGCAGTCGCCGGCGCAGGAAGCGGACAGGCTGGAGGCCGAGGAAGCGAGCGAGAGCGAGCTCGACAACCCGCTGCTGCCCGACCAGCCCGACGAGCTGCGCCACGCGATCTACTTCGGCGGCG
>CAYRMQ010000207.1:0-2339 GCA_964425305.1 uncultured Anaerolineaceae bacterium
GGCGGCCGAAACGTGCTCGGTTGGCCGCCTGACGAAGTCTTCGAGCCCGTTCCCTGGGACGACCTCGTCGCTTCGATGACCCACGGCGTCGACGGCCTCCTGAACGAGCTGCAGGCCGACACGCGCAATGTCATTCTCACCCTCGCTCGGAGCTGGATGACGCTCGTGACAGGGGAATTCACGCGCAAGGACGAGGCCGCCGCCTGGCCCGCCGAACGCCTGCCGCCAGCGCTCGCTGCCGCCCTCAACCGCTCACGCGACCTCTATCTCGCGGGCCGGTACGGCCCGTGGACGGACATCGAGCCAGCGGTTGTCCAGGCTGCACACCACATGGCAGCGGAGATCCGTCGTCCACGACGATGACTTCCCTGCCGGCGCAGATCGAGCTGGAGACGGACACTTCGGCGTGTCGAATCGCGGCCCGCTCGTTCGACGTATAGGGTAGGAACCCATACAGCGAAGGAGAAGCAGATGCCCAGATTCATGGTCATCCTCAAGGCCAACGAGCAGAGCGAGGCCGGCGTCATGCCCAGTGAGCAGACGCTGGCTGCGATGGGCCGCTACAACGAGGAACTGGCCAAGGCCGGCGTGATGGTTGCCGGCGAAGGCCTGCATCCGAGCAGCCGCGGTGCGCGAGTCGTCTTCGGCAAGAAGGGCACGCGTGTCGTCGACGGCCCGTTCGCCGAAACCAAGGAACTCATCGCCGGCTTCTGGATCCTCCAAACGCGCTCGCTGGAGGAGGCGATTGAGTGGATCAAGCGCGCGCCGTTCGCCGGCACCGGTGACGGGGCGGGCATTGAATACGGCACCGACGAGGCGGTCGTCGAGATCCGGCAGGTCTTCGAGGACGACGACTTCGGCGCCGAGTTCACGCCAGAGCTGCGCGAGCAGGAGGCACGCATCCGCGAGATCAACGCGGCCAATCGGGCGTGACCGACGCCCAGCGGGCGATCGAGGCGGCGTGGCGCATCGAAGCGCCACGCCTGATCGCCCGGCTGACCCGGATGGTGCGCGACGTGGGCCTGGCCGAGGATCTCGCCCACGACGCGCTGGTGGCTGCGCTCGAGCAGTGGCCGCGCGAGGGCGTGCCGCAGGTGCCGGGAGCCTGGCTCATGGCGACGGCCAGGCGCCGGGCGATAGACATGCTCCGCCGGCGTGAGACCCTGGCGCGCAAGCAGCAGGAGCTCACCCGCGACCTGGAAATCGTGGCCGAGCTGTCAGCGATGGATCCCGAGACGGCGGCCGACGACCACTTCGGCGACGACCTGCTGCGTCTGATATTCACCTGCTGCCATCCCGTGCTCTCGACCGATGCACGGGTTGCCCTCAGCCTGCGACTTCTCGGTGGGCTGACGACTGACGAGATCGCACGCGCATTCCTGGTCCCGACACCAACGGTCAACCAGCGCATCACGCGCGCGAAGCGCACGCTGGCCGAAGCGGGCGTGCCCTACGAGGTACCGGCGCCGGCGGAGCTGGCGGACAGGCTGTCGTCGGTGCTCGAGGTCATCTACTTGATCTTCAACGAGGGCTACTCGGCCACGGCAGGGGAGGACCCCAACCGGCCGGAGCTGTGCAACGAGGCGCTGCGCCTCGGCCGCGTGCTGGCCGGCCTGATGCCCGAAGAGCCGGAGGTCCACGGTCTGGTCGCATTGATGGAGCTGCAGGCGTCCCGGCTGCGCGCACGCATCGGGCCGGGCGGGGCCAAGGTGCTGCTGCTGGAGCAGGACCGCCACAGGTGGGATCGGCTGCTCATCGGGCGGGGTCTGACCGCACTGGATCGGGCCGTCACGCTCGGTGGGTCGCTCGGGTCGTACACGCTCCAGGCTTCGATCGCCGCCTGCCACGCTCGCGCCGAGCGTGCGCAGGACACCGACTGGCAGCGCATCGTCGCCCTCTACGACGCGCTGGCGCAGGTCGCACCGTCGCCGGTGGTCGAGCTCAATCGGGCAATGGCCGTCGCCCAGGCGTACGGGCCGGCCGAGGGCCTGGCGCTCGTCGACCAGCTGGCCGATGAGCCCGTGCTCGACAGCTACCACCTGCTGCCCAGCGTGCGCGGCGAGCTGCTCATCCGGCTCGGCCGCGTGGCCGAGGCTCGCGAGGAGCTCCAGCGTGCGGCGGCGATGGCGAGAAACGAGCACGACCGGACGGCACTGCGCCTGCGCGCAGCATCACTCGGCGAGGAGATACGCGATGCGCTTCAGAACTGACCGGAGCGTCTCGCTGGGCTCCTAACGCACCGCCCAGGCGTCGATCTCGACGAGGTACTGCGGGGCGGCCAGCCTGCTGACGTAGATCAGCGTCGACGTCGTCACGTGCTCGCCGAAGGCTCGGTCCAG
>CAYRMQ010000208.1:0-2335 GCA_964425305.1 uncultured Anaerolineaceae bacterium
CATAAGGGGAAGCTCCACTATGATTCCCGTATGTCGGCGCGCGCTCATGCTCCAGCGAGCAGTGAAAGCCAGAACGCCAAGGGCGGCTGTGCGGGGGTGACGCATGATACCTGAGGCGTCACGTGACGATCTCTTGCACGCACTTGAGCGATTTGACCGCGGGTATCGAGACAGCACTGAGTGGCGTGACTGGCTTGACAATGCATCCCACAAGTATGCGATCCGCCATGAAGGACGCCTGTACCCCGTAAAACAAATGGGTGCGGCTCTTCTGAAGGGACGTCTCCGACCGCCTCGGGAGCGGTCGTGTGACCTGTCGTTGACGTGACATCCCCCACGTTGACGTGACATCCCCCACTTTGTGACGTGGTCGTGATTCGCTGCTCTCTGTAGATAGATACCTATACAGAGAGGCGGTATCATGCCAGCCCTGTCACGCCGATCCGAGCCGCTGCTGCGCGGCACGCTGACCGTCTTCCGGCGCCGCTGCGGGAAGAGCACCTGCCGCTGCGCGACCGGCGATCCGCATGAGTCCCCGGCATTGACGTTCACTGAGGCGGGCCGCACCAAGACCGTCACCCTGCCCGAGGACGCGGTGGCCGAGGTGGCCGCCGCGCTGGCCCGCTACGAGGCCGCCAAGGCCGAGCTCGAGCAGGCCGCCGATGCGGGCATCGCGGCGCTGCGCGCCCGGCTGGCCGCACGCCGGAGCGGACGGGCATGAGCGGGGCGGCGCAACCAGGCGGCGCAGGCGCCGGCGCGGGTGGGGCGTTTGCGACTTCGTGGGAGCGTTTCGAGACGGTGGTGGGCTGGCTGGACGGCACCGACGCCGCGAGCCTGACCCACGCCGAGCTCGAGGACCGGCTGCAACGCGACAGCCGCGTGCTGTTCTGTCAGTTGTTGCAGGACCACCTGGAGTTGCGCGCCTGTCGTGAGGAACGCCTCGAGGCGGTCGCCGACGCCGACGGCGTGGCCCGCGCGGCCGTGGAAGCCGACCACGAGCGCCTGCTGACCACGATCTTCGGCGAGGTCACCCACCGCCGGCTGGCCTACCGCAAGAAGGGGCATGCGAACCTGCATGTGGCGGATGCGGCGTTGAACCTGCCACAAGAGAAGCACTCGCACGGGCTGCGCCGCCTGGCTGCGGTGGAGGCGTCCCGGGATTCCTTCGACGGCGCGGTCGCCGCCCTCGAGCGCGCCACCGGCCAGCAGCTGGGCAAGCGTCAGCTCGAAGACCTCGCCCGCCGCGCCGCGACAGACTTCGAGGCGTTCTACGCCGACCGTGCCCCACCGGTCGGTGATCTCGGCGATGTGCTGGTGCTCTCGGCTGACGGCAAGGGCATCGTGATGCGCCCCGAGGCGCTGCGCGAGCCCACCGCCAAGGCCGCCGCCGAAGAACAGCAGAAGCTGAAAACTCGTCTATCGCGGGGCGAAAAGCGCAACCGCAAACGTATGGCCACCGTCACAAGCGTCTACGAGGTCACCCCGGCCCCGCGCACCCCCGCCGATGTGCTCACCCGCAACCAGCAGCCAGCCGAGGAAGACGAGCGCGAGCCCGTCGCCGCCCCGGTGGCGCACAACAAGTGGCTTGCCGCCAGCGTCAAGCAGGACGCCGCCGCGGTCATCGCCGCCGCCTTCGACGAGGCCGAACGCCGCGACCCCGACCATGTGCGCACCTGGGTCGCGCTCGTCGACGGCAACAGCCACCAGATCGGCCGGCTCAACGCCGAGGCGGAAACGCGCGGGTTGGACCTGTCCATCATCGTCGACTTCGTCCACGTCATCGAATACGTCTGGAAGGCTGCCTGGTGCTTCTACGCCGAAGGCGATGCGGCCGCAGAAGCCTGGGTGTGCGACCAGCTCGTCGCCATCCTGGCCGGCGAGGCGCGCAAGGTCGCCGCCCGCATCCGCGCCAAGGCCACCCGCGCCCGCCTGAAACCCTCAGCCCGCGAGAACGTCGACACCGCCGCCGCCTACCTCATCAACAAGGCGGCCTACCTCGACTACCCCACCGCGCTCGTCCGCGGCTGGCCCATCGCCACCGGCGTGATCGAAGGCGCCTGCAGACATCTAGTCAAAGACAGGCTCGAACGCACCGGCGCGCGGTGGAGCGTCGAAGGCGCAGAAGCCGTGCTCAAGCTACGCGCCATCCTCAGCAACGACGACTTCGATGCCTACTGGCGGTATCACCTGGACCAGGAACACCAGCGCGTCCACCAGTCACGCTACGCCAACAACGAGGTCCCCCATGCAGCCTGACGTCCCTTGAGGAGAGCCGCACCCAAAGGCTATCCGGGTAACCGGCACCCGCTCAGATTGCCCGCCAAGGCTACGCGGC
>CAYRMQ010000209.1:0-2319 GCA_964425305.1 uncultured Anaerolineaceae bacterium
GCGTCGAGGCCGGCAAGATCACCGCCATCAACCTCGCACCGCGCTGACCGGCGGGCTAGTCGCTATGGGCTCGGTGACGGCGTGAAGAGGCCGAAGTCGTCGTCGGGGATGATCAGCACCTGCCCGATCTGGACGAGGTCCGGGTTGGTGATCTCGGGGTTCGCCAGGAGCAGCTGCTCGAGGGTCAGGCCGTGGCGCACGGCGATCGAGAAGAGCGTGTCGCCGGCCTGGATGGTGTAGGTGCGCGGCGTCGGAGCGGGCGTCGGGGCCGGGGTCGGCGAGACGGTCGGAGCGCCGGCCGTCGGCGAGGCGATCCCTCCGCCGGGAGCCGTCGGCCCGGCGCCACCGCCAAAGCCGAGCAACGACGGCGCGAGGACGATGGCCACGACGGCCAGCGAGAGGATGACCGCCACGGCGAGGACCGTCGTGATCTTGCTGATCAGGTCGCCCGCGTCCAGGCCGAGCCGCGAGCCGGCTCGAGCGTACGACGGGTCGCGGCCCCAGACCGGCACGACGTCCTCGCGCCTGAGCGTCTCGTGCGGGAGCGCTGCCTCGCGCGCGCGCTCGGCCTTAAGCTGGTCGGCGCGCCCGCTCAGGAAGGCGGGCAGCGGCGCCGCCTCAGGAACGGCCTCTGCGCGGACGGCCTCTGCGCGGACGGCCTCTTCGCGGACGGCCTCTTCGCGGACGGCCTCTTCGCGGATGGGCTCTTCGCGCGCTTCGGACGACGGCATGCGCTCGACGTCGGCCGACGGCCGCTCCGGCGGCGGCACGAAGCCGTCGACCTCGGCGGGCGCGGTGGCAGCCGAGGTCAGCCCGGCGGCTGCAGGCGAGGCGCCCTCGTCCGCGCTCGGCTGGGCGTCGGCGCCGGGCTCGGCCTCCTGGTCGAACCAGGGCGGCGCGGCCCACGCCGGCTCCTCCTCGCGCTCGGTGTCGGGCATGCGGCCCGGCCGCAGCGGCACCGGCGTCGCCGCGGCGCGAATCGCCCAGTCCTGGAAGATGGGGCACGTCGTGAAGGCGGCGGCGAGGCAGTACTCGCGCTGGTGGGCCAGCGCGCGCGGCGCCGGGTCGGGCTCGGCGTAGCAGCGGTGCCGGTGGTCGGGCTCCTCGGAGCGGCGGTCGCGGTCGGATTCGAGGGCGACGAAGGGGCAGGCCATCGGGCCCTCGCCAAAGAACATCCCTCGCGCCGCCATCGCGGCGGATTCTACGCTGCGGGGACGGCCGCGGGAGCGACGACCATGCCGGCGCCGACCGTGTCGTTGGTCGTCTCGTCGATCAGGATGAAGCTGCCCGTGTGGCGGTTCTTGCGATACTCGTCGACGAAGAGCGGCACGTTCGTGCGCAGCTGCACGCGGCCGATCTCGTTCAGCCCGAGCGTCGTCGCCGACTCGTCGCGGTGGAGCGTGTTGACGTCCATCCGGTAGAGAACGTCGTTGACCATCGCGCGCGCGCTGCGCGTGGTGTGCTTGATGGCGTAGCGGCCGCGCACCTCCATCGGCCGCTCGTGCATCCAGCAGACCATCGCGTCGATCTCCGACGTGATCGTCGGCTGGTTGTGCGGCCGGCAGATCATGTCGCCACGGCTGATGTCGATGTCGTCCTCGAGCAGCATGCTGACCGACAGCGGCGGGACGGCCTCCTCGAGCCGCCCGTCGAAGGTCTCGACGCTCTTGATCCGCGTCCGCGTGCCCCACGGCAGCACAACCACCTCGTCGCCCGGCTTGAAGGTGCCCGTCGCGATCTGGCCGGCGTAGCCGCGGTAGTCATGGTGCTCGTCGCTCATCGGCCGGATGATCCACTGCACCGGGAAGCGGCTGTCGATCAGATTGCGGTCCGAGGCGATGTGGACGTGCTCGAGGTGGTAGAGCAGCGACGGCCCCTGGTACCAGGGCGTCTTGTCCGATCGGGTGACCACGTTGTCGCCGTGCAGCGCCGAGATCGGGATGAACGTGATGTCGTGCGTCTCGAGCTTGGCCGCCCACTCGGCGAACTCGCTCGTGATCTGCTCGAAGACCTCCTCGCTGTAATCGACGAGGTCCATCTTGTTGACCGCCACGACGATGTGCGGGATGCCCAGCAGCGATGCGATGAAAGCATGCCGGCGCGACTGCTCGAGCGAGCCCTTGCGCGCGTCGATGAGGACGATCGCGAGGTCGGCGGTCGAGGCGCCGGTGACCATGTTGCGCGTGTACTGAACATGGCCGGGCGTGTCGGCGATGATGAACTTGCGGCGCGGCGTGGCGAAGTAGCGGTAGGCGACGTCGATCGTGATGCCCTGCTCGCGCTCGGCCCGGAGGCCATCGGTGAGGAGGGCGAGGTTGG
>CAYRMQ010000210.1:0-2314 GCA_964425305.1 uncultured Anaerolineaceae bacterium
GCGTCGACGGTGAAGCGATCGGTTTCGCGCCTGCTGAGCCGCCTTCTTCTCTTCACATTTGCCGTCGCAGCAATTATTCCCGCTGCGGCCAGTCCAGCGGCTGCAGCCAGTCCCAGCATTGAATGGACAGCCTCACTCAGCGCGGATGGCCCCCTCGCGATGACGCACGTAGTGCCGGATGGCGCCGGCTTGATCATCGCCGGTACAGTCGACGGGACGATCGCGGGCCAGACCCGCGCAGGCTTCAGTGACGTCTTCGTGGCGGCCTTCCGCCCGAACGGGAGCTTGCGCTGGGTGCGCCAGTTCGGCACGCCGGGCTCTGACTCGCTCGAAGGTTTGGCGGGCAATAGCACCGCCGTCTACGTGGTGGGCCGAACCGACAACTCCTTCAGCGGCGACATGCCACGAGCTGACTCGACGGCGTTCATCGCGCGCCTGGAGACGAGCGGCAGCCTACTGTGGGCCAAGGAGTACGAGAACGAGTGGGCGTACTTTCGTTCGGTGGCGGTAGGGCCCAACGGCTCCGCCGTTGTCGTGGGCCAGGCATCTGATCGCGATCCGCAGATGCAGGGCGCGATCATCCGCCGATATGGCGCCGGCGGAGGAATCAGTTGGACTCGGACGCTTCCCAAGACATCACTCCGCGACGTGGCGGTCGATGATGGCGCCATCACGGTCGGCGGCAGTGCGGCATGGGACCCAGAGTCGCGAACGAGTGACCATGGCCCGTGGCTGGCGCGCTACAGCTTCGCCGGCTCGCGCGCCTGGAGTCGCCACGTCTACGGCACGCACCCCGAGACGGGGACGACCCAGGAGGCTCGCGGAAGCATCGACCTGCTGGCAGCCGGCCAGGCGGGCATTCTCGCCCTTGGCGTCAGTAATCCGCCGGCAGCCGGACTGCCGCCTGGTTCCACGTCGCGCGTCTTCGGCAGGCTGTACCAGTACGGCGGCAGCACTGGCTGGACGATCCCGGCCTCGGCTGCCGGCGCGGTCGCCGAGTGCAGTGGCTTCCTGCTCGCCGGAGCGTTTCAGGGGAGTGACGAATACGTTGGCGGGCGAGTCATTGGCTTGGGCCCAAAGGGCGGCGAGCGCTGGCGGTTCGAGCAGCGCGGGAGCGTGGGCGACGAGTGGGCCTACCTGGATGTGGCGCGCGTCGGATCCCGCGTGTTCGTGGTGCGTGAGCACCGGCTCTATGACCCGACTCGCTCCGAGTACGACTTGATTGCTCTACGTGACGTCCCAGAGCCGGTAGGCTGCACGATCACCAAGCCGACGGTGACTCCACCGCAGCATGCTATGGCGGCGGTAGGCACCAGCGCCAGCACGACCGGCGTGCCGATGGCGCTGGAGTGGTCTGGTACGGGCGGTCGACCGGGCACGCTGCGCTTCGAGGTCAGGCGGAGCATCAACGGCGGAGCCTGGAAGACGGTCGCCACCGGCTTGGTGGAATCGCGCCTGCTGCGCAAGGTGAAACCCGGCCGGAACTATCGCTTCGGAGTGCGGGCGATCGACGGCGATGGGCGGAAGTCCGCGTGGGCGGACGGACCGTCATTCTTCGTCGGCGCCCGCCAGGAACGGTCCGCCAAGGTCTCGTATACCGGGCAGTGGACGCAACTTTATTCGTACTACTACTTCGGCAGCTACCTGCGCTACACCTCCCAGGACGGCGCCAGCGCAACCACGACCGTGAAGGCTCGAACGGTGGGCTGGATCGCAACCATGGGGCCCGATCGGGGAGGGGCGCGCGTCTACATCGACGGGACACTGGCGGAAACGGTCAACCTCTACGCGCCGGACGTAACCTATCGCGTGCTCGTCTTCCGGCGCGACTGGAATACGACCGCTAGACACACGATCAGGATCGAGGCAGTCAAGCCGTTGTTCAAGAACAGCTGGCGAACCGAGTTGGACGCCTTCGTGTTCTGGCGTTAGGGATCAACCTCGTGCCCACAAGATCGGGCTAGGACGAGCTTGACTGGCACCAGATCGCGCTCAGCTACCGCCGCCGGCAGGGGCAGACCGGAACCCAAACCTACCTAACTGCGCTTCGACTGCCCAACGGTCGCGACTTCGTGCGGATGGCCGACACGCACATCCAAATCGTGGATACGGCGGGCAACGACGAATGGGAAGCAGCATCAGCTGGTTCAATCTGGCCTGTGCCGCCGTCATCGTACCTCTGAGCATTGCTATTCCGCTGACTAGGCATCGATGGCGATAGCGCTGGAGCGCATCGGCGAGGCCGCGCATCGCTCTCTGGTTGACCCACCGCGGCTTCGCGGCGCGGCTGACAGCTGACCTGCCCCATCTAGAC
>CAYRMQ010000211.1:0-2287 GCA_964425305.1 uncultured Anaerolineaceae bacterium
GTTCCTCGTCGTCCTGGCCACCATGATCTCTTCGGTGGTCGCGGGCGCAGCAACGGCCCTGGCGGCGCGCGACGAGCCCTGGCTTCGGCAGGCGACCGTCGTCGTCGTCTACTCGGCGTCGGCCGGCATCCTGGGCGCGCTGACCGCCGACTGGCTGGTGGGCGGCTATGGCGACGGCCTGCTGGCGATGATGGTGGTTATGGGACTGCTGGCCCTGGCGGTCAGTGGCGTGACCGCCGGCAGCGCGCGCTTCTGGGGTCCGCTGGGTGTCGCCCTGAGTGCCTTCATCGTCGTGCTGCTGGCCGTCATCTCCGCGGGCGGACCGCTGGGCAGCACCTTCCTGCCCGATGCCTATCGGCTGATCGCACCCTTGCTGCCGGCCGAGCCGGCCTATGCGGCATTGCGCGGCGTTCTCTACTTCGACGGCAGCGGCGCCGTCTGGCCGATCGTGCTGCTGTCCATTTACAGCCTGGTGGGTCTGGCAGCCCTCGCCGCCCACGGTGTGCGCCCCACGGTACCCGCCAAGACCTCCCTGGCGCCCGCGTAAGCTGAGGAGGTGCCACGTACCGGTCGGCGTCCCGGAACCAGCGGCAGCCGCGAGAAGATCCTCGCGGCTGCCCGTTTGCGCTTCGCACAGGAGGGCTACGATCGGGCAACCATCCGCGGCATCGCCGTCGAAGCGAAGGTCGACCCGGCGCTGGTCCTCCACTTCTTCGGTTCGAAGGAGCACCTCTTCGCCGCCGCGCTGGAGTTCCCCGTCGACCCCTCGGAGATCGTGTCCCGACTGGTCGAGCCCGGCACCGATGGGCTCGGCGTGCGCCTGGCGACGTTCTTTCTCGATACGTGGGACGCCCCCCATGGCCGCCCGTTCATCGGCGTCCTTCGCTCCGTCGCGACCAACGAGGCTGCCGCGACCATGCTGCGCGAATTCATCGAGCGCGAGCTGATCGCCAGGATCGCCGCCCAGCTGAAGCTCGACCAGCCAGAGCTGCGCGCCGCGCTCATCGGCAGCCATCTCATCGGGATGGCGCTCATGCGCTACGTCATCAAGCTCAAGCCCATTGCCACGGCCGAGCGGGACGAGCTCGCCCGCGTCGTGGGGCCGGTGATCCAGCGCTACCTCGAGCCTTGGGAGCCGGCGACCAACGAGCGGCTGGCGAGGCGGTCGTCTACGCCGATCCGACAGCCACGGCCCGGACAGGCGCCAGCCCTTCCGCCGCAGTCGACCAGCTCACTCCGCCGTCGGCTGAGGTGAAGACGACGCCGTCGGCCGTGCCGAAGGCGACATCGGCGCCCGACGCGACGAGGCAGCCGGTGTCGATGTTGCCGGCGATCCACTCGGGCAGGCCGACGGTGCAGCGCTCGAGCGGCGCACTCGCGCGCAGGGGCCGGCGATAGAGCGCCGCGCGGCCGCCGGTTGGCCCGGCCGAGGCGCTGATCAGCACCGTCTCGCTGGCGGCCACCACCGCCCGGCAGTACGCGCTGTACAGGCCGTCGCGCGTGAACTGCCAGCTTGCGGCGCCGTCGAAGCTCAGGCCAAGGCCGCGCGCCGAGGCGACCAGCACGCAGCCGACCAGCGTCGGGTGGGCGCTGACCTGGTGGACGTCGGCACCGATGTCCATCGTCGGCTGCCACGCTTCGCCGTCTGCCGAGCGCAGCACCCCGCCGACGTGGACGTTGGCGTAGAGCGTGCCGTCGACGTCGCGGGCCAGCGAACGCGTGTCGGGCGGGCCACCCCACGGGGTGTGCCAGGTATCCCGGCCGGCCGCGCGCTCGAAGCCGTCGACAACCCTGGTCTCCCCGCCGGCGGCGCGGTAGACGTGCGCCTCCGAGGTGCCTATGAGCAACCCGTTCGCAGTCGGCAGCAGGCAGCGCGGCTGAAGGCCGGCGGGGAGCGACGGCGGTTGCGCCGGTTCGCCGGCCAGGCGCTCGATCCAGTCGTCGACAATCACCCATGCGCCGCCGGGACCGCTCGCCAGGTGCGTGACCCTGCCGTCGCGCAGGCGCGGGGCACCGCCCGCGAGCGTGTAGAGGCCGTCGTCGGTGCCGATCAGCAGGTCCACACACTCAACCCTACAACCCGCGGTCGAAGGGCGCTGCCGCGACGAGGTGGTGCGCGGTCGCCGGCCAGCAGGGCAACCAGTGACCTTGCCGCTTCTTCGTGCATCGATGATTCAAGCGCCGCGAATTCAGCCGATGATGCCTCTGAACCGCTCGTACTCGGCGGGGAGAGGGATCTCGAAGCGCTCGCACAGGGCCGAAACATCATGCCAGTCGGTCTCGTCGA
>CAYRMQ010000212.1:0-2129 GCA_964425305.1 uncultured Anaerolineaceae bacterium
ATCGCCGAGCGCGGCCTGTACGTCGAGTCGTGGCTGCCCGAACGCCGATCGCGCCGGCGCCCGCTGTTCCTGCTCCACGGCGAGCTTGGTGGGTCGTGGCTGTGGCACCGCTTCCTGGGCTACTTCGCGCCACGGGGTTGGGAGGGCCACGCGCTCAACCTGCGCGGCCACTACTGGTCGGAGACGGCCGACTTCTCGGATTTGGACTTCGAGACTTACGTCCTCGACGCGCTGGCGGCGGTCGAGTACATGCCGCGCCCGCCGGTCGTCGTCGGGCACGGCATGGGCGGGCTGCTGGCGCTGCGCGTGGCGCAGGCGACGCCGATCTCGGCGCTGATCCTGATCAGCTCGGCGCTGCCCGGCCCGCTGCTGCCGCCGCCGCCCGACCACCTGGTGCGGCTGTTGCCGCGCCAGTACCGCCGCGAGCTCATCGGCTGGGACGGCCCGCCCGAGGCACTCCAGCGCCAGAATCCTGACCTGACGCTGGCCGACGTGACGCGCATCCAGCACATGATGGGCATCGAGTCGGGCGCCGCCCGGCGGCAGATGCTCGAGGGCGTGGAGGTCGAGCTGGACGAGTTGCCGGAGGTGCCCAGGCTCGTCATCGGCGGTGGTATCGACCGCTTCGTGCCCGAGCCGGACAGCGAGCGCCTGGCCGAGTGGCTCGGCGCCGAGTACCAGCCCTTCGGCGCGCACTCACACTACGGCCTGGTAGCCGGCGAGGAGAGCTACGAACAGGTCGCCGAGGCGGTGCGCCTGTTCATGGAGGCACATCGCCTGTAGGCGACGCCGCCTTCTGGGCGGGCACCGGCGTCGACTCTGCGCCCGCCTTGCCGGCCGCGCTGGCCAATTGGTAAACTACGCACGCCGCGGACGCCTCTTTGGCGGCCCGCAGGCATCACGCCGCATTCGTCTAGAGGCCTAGGACACCGCCCTCTCAAGGCGGAGATCACCGGTTCGAATCCGGTATGCGGTACCAGCGCACTTCCCGACGCCCCCGGACCGCGCCCCGGGGGCGTCTCGCTTGCTGGCGATCCCTCCGCTACCCGATCTCAGCGTGTCCCCGGCCACCCGCTGGCCGTGTGGAAAAGCTGGTGGACAATCTCGTGGACAGTAGGGCTTCCGCCGCCCGGCCGTCGGACCTAGAATGGCCGGGCCCGTCGGGGAGCCCCAAAATCCTTCGCCGGCGGACCTTCGATCAGAGATCTTGCGGCTTTCGAGCCGCGCGGAGGCGAGCCCGGGTTGCCGCCCGTCTCCGCGGGGAGTGAGGAGAGGGTGTCGACTGAACCTGTCGGCCGGTCGTTCGCGCGCGCCCGCGTGAGCGACAGGCAGCCGGTCGCAATCCGCGTTGAGCCTGAGCAGCCGGCCGCCGACGAGTGCCTCGACTTCGTTCGCTTCTGCTACGGCCGCCGGCGCGTGTCCTGGCCGGCGCTGTATGACGAGATGGCCGCCGTCGCCGCGCGCGGCGCCTATCGTGGCCTCGGCTATGCCGAGTTGGCCGAGCACGGCATCTGCTTCAGCCTCTCCGACCTGCCACGCCTGGCCGCCCTGGCCGAGCAGGTGATGCTCGAGGAGCGCGCCGCCAGCGGGCACCGGCCGAACGGCCACGAGTCACCGGCCGAACAGCATCCTCCGACCGGCGAAAACAGCCAGGAGACTCGCTTGGAACATCCGCCAGCGCGCCTGTCGATGGTCGCGGCGAGGGGCTGAGCGCCGGAGCTCGCCTCCCGCCCGCTATGCCCGGATCTGGCGGCGGGCCATCTCCCACTCGATCTGCCGCTCGGCCTCGACGTAGGCGTCGATCTCCTCGCGCAGGCGGTTCGCCTCTGGCGTGTACAGATGCACCTGCTGCTGGAGGATGTAGCTCAGCCGCCGGCTGGTCATGCGCACGTGGTCGAGATTGCGCATCAGTACCAGCGGGTCCATCGCGGCGAGGTCGTCGGGGTGGTACATCTGCTGCATCGGCATGGCGGCCCGAGTATAGCCAGCGCCGCCCGTCGAACCGGCCGGCCAGCCCGCGCCTACGGGAACCGGTACTGCCGGGGAGGCGTCTGCCACTGCATACGCCCGGCCCGAGTGGACCGGCCCAGCCCCGGAGGTGGCGCGATGCGCCGACGACTGATGGCGGC
>CAYRMQ010000213.1:0-2115 GCA_964425305.1 uncultured Anaerolineaceae bacterium
GCGCGACGACCGAAGGCGTATGGATTCCAGCCGCGCTCCTCGCGCTCGTGACGCAAGTGCCGGCCGATCAAGACGCCTACGCGAGCGTCATCTGGGCCGTGGTGGCGGAGGCGGGCGCGGCCGCCGGACACCAGCAGCATCTCGATGGGCGCAGCCGTCGCCGACGCGATGAGCAGGAGGTGTGCCAACCCAGGCTCCAGCTTGCCGAGCTCCCAGCGGGACACGACGGTCTGGGCGACCCCGATCGCACGCCCGAGCTGCGCCTGGCTCAGGCCGGCGCCTTGGCGCGCCGCTGTCATTCGACCTCCGAGCGAGGGGGGATCCCGACGGCGCGGAGTGAACGGCGTGTCCTGTCCTTGCATGTCGGCCCACCACTACACCCGTATGGGACCGGAATGGTCCGTGGGCGCGACCTCTGTTCCCTTCGATCCCTGTTCCCCGCGCGCCGGCGGCCGCTTGCGGATGGCCGCCTGGGTGGTTCGGCAACGTCGCTGCAGATCCGGCCGGTGCCGGCCTCATCCTGTCGGCTTGGATCGGCTAGTGATGTGGTCTAGGTACGCTCCCAAGAACCTGGTTGCGACCCGGAAGGCGCGGTTGTCTGGACCCGCAATCCAGGCGCGCACGAGCTCTGCGGGTGCAACGGATGAATGCGCAAGATGCTTGGCTCTAAACTCCTGGAGCGCGACGGCCTCGTCGGTCACCTCATCGTCCAGCGCGAGTATGTGCGCCGCTTCGCGAATCTCGAGATCAGCGAATCGGAGGTCGACCGCACGCAGTTCGCGAGCCGCCTTCTCGATAGCCGCCACCGCCTTGGTGCCTGACAGGGCAGCGATCTCACCTGCGAACTGATTGGCCACCGCCGATTGGGCGCCCTCGAATTCGGCCCGCCGCTCCCTGCGCCTGGTGCCGGCAACCGCCTGAACGATTCGCTCGATGCACAGGTAGTAGCGCAAGACCGCGGCAGCGGCTGTCGCCACCCCGGTAGCGTCTGGATAGTCAGCCAGAGCGACAGCGAGACGGAGATGGAAAGCCGCGGCAGTTGCCGTCGCGTCCGCACCTATCGCCGTGCGGCGCCGCCACAGCACCTCGCGCCGGCGGGCCGTGAGGGGCTCGACGCGGACGTAGCCAAAGGAGCCTACGTCCAATAGCGGGGTCGTCCGGGCCGAGGCATCGTCGGATGGGTCGAGAACACGGACCACCTCCGCACGGTATGGGGCGTCTCCAAGTGTCTGAAGGGCGGACATCAGGTCGGGCAGGAGGAAGTTCTCTACGCGTTCCTGCGCCATGCTCGAGTCGGTGGCCTCGATGTCGATGACGAAGCCCCAGGCCGAGTTCACCTGCGTGTATGGGGCCCTGACGCTGTACAGCTGCTGGTCATATGCCGAACCGACAATGCCGCGTTGGGTTGGCAGGGACGCGACCGCCTCGGGAGACAGCGGTCCAAACCGAACACCGCCTTCGCCCTCAATCAGCCGCCGAGGGAGATAGGGTCCCAGTACGAGGGCCATGACTTGGAAGCGCCGGGAACCAGCGGGCGCGGCCACGGACCGACCGCCTACCTCAGCGCCTCGATCCCCGGAGCGGAATCGAATTCGCTAACTGGAACCGGAAGCTCGAAATAGCACTTCTCCCGGACGCGACCGATAAGACGAATGAGCTGCTCGCCGGCGAATACCTTCAGCCTGAAGGCCGCGGGGTTGCCTTGGGCGACGTTGTCAACAACGTACAGGCAGAAGTTCGGGTTTGTCTGGGCCTGCTGGAGCTGGGTCTCCTCGATGGGCAGATCCGCACCACGGACACTTCCACCCACAGCCTTGAGTTCGATCATTCGGGGTGGGCTTTCGAGGTCGCCTGGGTAGCCGCGCGTTCCGCGGCGGTCTACTGGCTCTCGTCCCGCGGCTCGCTCGAGCTCCAATACCCACAGCAGCGCGGCCGTCTCGATGACGCGGATCCCGGCAAGCGGCGGGTACTGCGCGTTGGCCTCGGTCACTGGTTGTACGTCAGGTCAAAAACGGTCTGGCTGAGCCAGCGGCGGAAGGACTCGTTGTCCATGAACTGCTTGAAGAGCTCGGTGTCGTCCTTTAGCAGCGCGGTGACGACGCGCTGCAGCGCCTT
>CAYRMQ010000214.1:0-2102 GCA_964425305.1 uncultured Anaerolineaceae bacterium
GTCTTCGGCGCGACGGCGCGCGGAGTGCTGGCCGCCGTCGCGGCCGCACGGGCGGGCATGCACACGCTGCTGCTCGAGCCCGGCCAGCATGTCGGCGGTATGGTCAGCGGCGGCCTGGGACGGACCGACATGGACCGCCAGGAGCAGATCATCGGCGGCCTGGCCAGGCGCTTCTTCGAGGAGGTCGGCGCGCACTACGGCGAACCGGTCGCCTGGCGCTTCGAGCCGTCGGTGGCGCAGGCGGTGCTCGATCGCTGGCTGGACGAGGCGGGGGTGGAAGCCGTGCTCGGTGTCGGCAGCCCGCGCGTCGAGATCGCCGACGGCCGGATCGTGTCCGTCGAGGGCAAGCCTGGCCGCTTCGGCGCCGAGGCATGGATCGACGCCTCCTACGAGGGCGATCTGCTCGCCGGCGCCGGCGTCGGGCACGTCGTCGGCCGCGAGGGAACCGAGCTCCACGGCGAGTCGCTCGCCGGCCGGCAGGAGCTGCTGCCCAATGCGCACCAGTTCCGGCGCGCCGTGCCGGCTCGCGCCGACGACGGAGCGCTGCTGCCTTGGGTCCAGCCGTACGAGTCCATCGGCCGGCCGGGTGACGGCGACGGCAAGCTGCAGTCGTACTGCTTCAGGCTGTGCCTGACGGGCAATAGCGACGGCGTTCCGATCGACGCGCCGGCCGGCTACGATCCCGGGCGCTACGAGCTCGCCGCGCGGTACCTGCACGCGCTCGGTGACGACGCCACCATCCGCGACTTCATGGGCATCGCCGAGCTGCCCAACGGCAAGGTCGATGTCAACAGCGGCGGGCCGGTGTCGACGAACCTCCTCGGCGCGTCGTGGCGCTACCCGCAGGCCGGCCCCGACGAGCGTGCCGCCATCCACGGGGAGCACCTCGGCTGGGCCCACGGCCTGCTCCACTTCCTGGCCGACGACCGCCGCGTCCCGGCCGGGCTGGGGCGCGAGGTCGGCCGCTACCGGCTGCCGCGCGACGAGTTCGCGGCGACCGGCGGCTGGCCGCCGCAGCTGTACGTGCGCGAGGCGCGGCGGATGGTCGGCGAGCACGTTCTCACGCAGCACGACCTCGACCGCCGGCCGACGAAGTACGACTCGATCGGCATGGGCGGCTACAACGTCGACATCCGCGAGGTGCAATGGGTCGCCGCGCCCATCTCGCGCTTTCCCGACATCTACGACGAGGTCCTCGTCGAGGGCTATCTGAGCGCGCCCGTCGGGCCCTACCAGATCCCCTATCGCTCGCTGCTGCCGCTCGAGAGCGAGTGCACCAACCTGCTGGTCAGCGCCTGCATCTCGGCGTCGCACGTCTGTTTCTCGTCGTTCCGGATGGAGCCGCAGTTCATGATCTGCGGGCACAGCGCCGGCCTGGCGGCGGCCATCGCCGTGCGCAGCGGCGTCGGCGTCCACCGCGTCGACATCGCGCGCCTCCAGGCACAGCTCGAGGCACAGGGCCAGGTGCTGCGCCTCTGAACCGCGGGCGCGCCGGCAGGCGGCATGGCCGCCGTCACTTCGAAGAAGCGACTGGCTAGACTGCACGGCGTCCTGACCGATGCGGGGGTATGCCCATTGGACGAGCGGTTGCGCGCTGCGGTCGACGATCACTTCGCCCTGGCCGGGCCGGTAAAGGAGCTTCTGCCGAGCGTCGCCGAGCTCGGCGAGCTGCTCTGCCGCACGCTCGCCGCCGGCGGCAAGCTGGTCGTCTTCGGCAACGGCGGCAGCGCCGCCGACGCGCAGCACTTCGCGGCCGAGCTCGTCGGCCACTTCCGCCGCGAGCGCGGGCCGCTGCCGGCGATCGCGCTGACCACCGACAGCTCCGTCGTGACCGCCGTCGCCAACGACTACGCCTGGGCCGACGTCTTCGCCCGCCAGGTGCGCGCCCACGCCGCGCCGGGCGACGTCGTCGTCGGAATCACGACATCGGGCAGGTCGGAGAACGTCGTGCGCGGGCTGGCCGCGGCGCGCGAGCTGGGCGCGACTGCCGTCGCTTTCACTGGCAGCGGCGGGGCTGCGGCCGGCGTCGCCGATCGCGTCCTGGCGGTACCGGCCAGCGAGACGGCTCGCGTCCAGGAGATGCACATCCTGCTGATCCACCT
>CAYRMQ010000215.1:0-2092 GCA_964425305.1 uncultured Anaerolineaceae bacterium
CCGCCCGCGCCGGGACGCCGAGGCGCGCCGTCTGCCACTCGTCGCCGAGGTACGAGCGGCAGCGCCAGCCGCTGCCGTCGAGCGAGATCGATCGTGGCGGAGGATCTGCGCCTGGCGGATGACCTGCGCCTGGCGGAGGATCTACGTCGGCCAGCGCGCTACGCCTCCCACTCGAGCAGGTTCGTCTCGACTACCGGTTGGGCCGGGTCGCGCGGCACGCGGAAGGTCTTGATCTCGGACGGCGTGAAGGTCGCCTCGAATACGCGCTCGACGAGCGGTAGCCGGATGGTCGTCGTCGTCGCGTTGCGCGTCGTCTCGTAGGCTCGCACGACCACGTCGTCGCCGTCCTCGGCCTGCTTGAGCACGCTCAGCACCACGTTCGGCGCGTCGACCGCGGCGTACGACGCGCGCAGCGGCAGCGGGCCGTCGTGGAAGCTCTCGATCAGCGGGATCGGCGGCTGGTTGAGCTCGGCGGCCCGCTGGGGCAGGCCCGCTCGCTCCCACGCGCCGTCGTGCGGGATCAGGCTGTAGCGGAACGACTGGAGGCCCTGGTCCATGTAGACGTAGGGCCGGTCGGGCTCCGGCACGTAGGGCTGGTGGTGAGCGAAGATCGGGCTGCGCACGACGGTGATGCCGGCCGAGTTGTCGCGCACGTCGTAGCCGTACTTGGCGTCGTTGACGATGGCCAGCCCGTACAGCGAGCGCCGGTCGTGGCGCAGGCCGGTCAGGTCGAGCCAGCGATGGCCGGGCTGCTCCTCGCCGTCGGTCGGCCGCTCGATGTGGCCGTAGCCGATCTCGTACGTCGCCCGTGGCAGGAACAGGTTGACCGGGAAGCGCAGCTTCAGCGCGCGGTGCTGCTCGCGCCAGTCGAGCGTGACGTTGACGTCGAGGCGGGCCAGGTCGGCGTAGAGGACGAAGTCCTGGCGCAGACGCGAGCCGCCTTGCTCGCCCTCAACGCGGACGACCGAGCGGACCGGGCCCTCCTCCAGCCGCCGGACGCTGGTCGGCGTGAAGGTCGCCACCTCGCGGTCGAGCGAGACCAGCCCGTGCCCCCAGGTGTCGTAGGGATCCTCGACGATGGCCGGGTAGGCGCCCGGGCCGGCCAGCACCTCGAGGTCGGCGAGGCAGTCATAGAGGCTGGCGATCGTGCCCGTCGCCGGATCGATGGCCACCCGTAGCCGGCCATTGTCGAGCACCAGCTCGTCGTCCCCCGCGGAGTCGGTCGCCTCGGCCTCCCCCTCGTGCTCGACCTCGGCGAAGACCTCGTGCATCGCGCCGGCCGTGCCCGCCGGTCGGGCTGCGCCGTCCTCCGGCTGGGCAATGTGGACGCGATACGTCCGATAGCCGAGCGGCGGCAGGTCGGCGACGAAGCTCAGCCGGCGCCGGCCGCCGCTGACCGCCGCCTGCGACTGGATGACCTGGATGGGCAGCACGCCGCCCTCGTCATCGGTCAGCCGGCTGACGTCGTGGAGGGTGCCGAACTCGAGCTCGACCGGCACCTTCGTGGACCAGGCGTGCGGGTTGAAGACGATGATCGGCTGTTCCGGGCCCAGCCACGATGCCTCGCCGCGCTGGAAGCCGGCCGGCGGGTCGAGCCTGACCCGCAAGGCCAGCGACTGGATCGCCTCGTCCAGGCCGCGGCCGGCGATCGCCGCCGCCTCGCCGAAGGTGTCGCGCGCGTCCTGGTAGGCCGGCTCGATGCTCGAGCCGGCGAGGATGTCGTGGAACTGGTTGAAGCAGACGTTGCGCCAGGCCGCGCCCAGCGCATCCGGGTAGGGCTGGCCGGTGACTTGGCTGGCGACCGCCGCCCACGCCTCGGCAGTGGTCAGCAGGTGCTCGACGCGGCGGTTCTGGCGCTTGACCTCGGACTGCGAGGTGTAGCAGCCGCGCGAGTGGTACTGCAGCTCGTCGTGGACCACTGGCAGGTGCAGGTCGCGCTCGCGCACCGAGTCGAAGAAGGCGGCCGGCCCGCTGAGCACCAGCCGGGGGAGCTCGCCCTCGTCGTTGAGGCGCTTGATGCTGCGGATGTTCTCGATTGTCGGGCCGCCGCCGTGGTTGCCCACGCCGTAGAAGCACATCAGCTCGTTGAGCG
>CAYRMQ010000216.1:0-2030 GCA_964425305.1 uncultured Anaerolineaceae bacterium
CCGCCCGCGCCGGGACGCCGAGGCGCGCCGTCTGCCACTCGTCGCCGAGGTACGACCGGCAGCACCAGCCCTCGCCGTCGAGTGAGATCCGCGTCGGCGAGCCGGCTACGTCTCCCACTCGAGCAGGTTCGTCTCGACCACCGGCCGCTGGGGGTCGCGCGGCACGAGGAAGGTCTTGATCTCGGCCGGCCCGAAGCTCGCCTCGAACGTGCGATCGAGCAGCGGCAGCCGGATCGTCGTCGTCGTGGCGTTGCGCGTCGTCTCGTAGGCGCGCACGACGACGTCGTCGCCGTCCTCGGCCTTCTTGAGCACGCCCAGCACGACGTTCGGCGCGTCGACGGCGGCGTACGAGGCGCGCAGCGGCAGCGGCCCGTCGTGGAAGCTCTCGATCAGCGGCACCGGCGGCTGGTTGAGCTCCGCCGCGCGCTGCGGCAACTGCGCCTGCTCCCACGCCCCCTCGTGCGGGATGAGGCAGTAGCGGAAGCTTTGCAGGCCCTGGTCCATGTAGACGTAGGGCCGGTCGGGATCGGGCACGAAGGGCTGGTGGTGGGCGAAGATCGGACTGCGCACGACGGTCAGGCCGGCCGAGTTGTCGAGCACGTCGTAGCCGTACTTGGCGTCGTTGATGATGGCCAGCCCGTACAGCGAGCGGCGATCGTGGCGCAGGCCGGTCAGGTTGAGCCAGCGGTGACCGGGCTGCTCCTCGCCGTTCGTCGGCCGCTCGATGTGGCCGTAGCCGATCTCGTAAGTGGCGCGCGGCAGGAACAGGTTGACCGGGAAGCGCAGCTTCAGCGCGCGGTGCTGCTCGCGCCAGTCGAGCGTGACGTTGACGTCGAGGCGGCGCAGGCCGCGGTAGAGGACGAAGTCCTGGCGCAGCCGCGAGGCGCCGTGCTCGCCCTCGGCGCGGACGACCGAGCGCACCGGCCCGTCCTCGAGCAGGCGCACGCTGGTCGGGCTGAACGTGCCCATCTCGCTGTTGAGCGAGACCAGACCGTGGCCCCACGTGTCGTACGGGTCGTCGACGATCGCCGGCCGTGCCGCCGGCCCGGCGAGAACTTCCAGGTCGGCGCTGCGGTCGTAGAGGCTGGCGATCGTGCCGGCCGCCGGGTCGATCGCGACGCGCAGCCAGTCGTTCTCGAGGACCAGCCGCTCCTCCGCCGGCGCCGCCGGTCCCTCCTCCTCGTCGGTCAGGGTGCTCTCGGCGAACACGTCGTGCATCGCGCCGGCGGTCGGCGGCGGATCGTCCTGCGGCTGCTCGATGTGGACGCGGTACGTCCGATAGCCGAGCGGCGGCAGGTCGGCCAGGAAGCTCAGCCGGCGACGCCCGCCGCTGACCGACGCCTGCGACTGGATGACCTGGATCGGCACGTCGGCGCCCTCGTCGTCGGTCAGCCCGCCCACGTCGTGCAGGCTGCCGAACTCGAGCTCGACCGGCACGCGCGACTGCCAGGCGTGCGCGTTGAAGACGATCACCGGCTGCTCGGGCCCGAGCCACGAGGCCTCGCCGCGGACGAAGTCAGGCGGCGGGTCGAGCTTGACTCGCAAGGCGATCGACTGGATCGCCTCGTCGAGGCCGCGGCCGGCAATCGCTGCCGCCTCGCCGAAGGTGTCGCGCGCGTCCTGGTACGCCGGCTCGATGCTCGAGCCGGCAACGATGTCGTGGAACTGGTTGAAGCAGACGTTGCGCCACGCCGCGCCGAGGGTCGCCGCGTATGGCTGGCCGGTGACCTGGCGGGCGACCGTCGACCATGCCTCGGCCGCCGACAGCAGGTGCTCGACGCGCCGGTTCTGGCGCTTGACGTCGGACTGCGAGGTGTAGCAGCCGCGCGAGTGGTACTGCAGCTCGTCGTGGACGACGGGCAGCGGCAGGTCGCGCGCGCGGACCGAGTCGAAGAAGGCGCCCGGCCCCGACAGCACCAGCTCGGGCATGTCCTCCTCGGCGTCGAGGCGCTTGATGCTGCGGATGTTCTCGATCGTCGGGCCGCCGCCGTGGTTGCCCACGCCGTAGAAGCACATCAGCTCGTTGAGCG
>CAYRMQ010000217.1:0-2022 GCA_964425305.1 uncultured Anaerolineaceae bacterium
CGCTGCAGTACGGCGGCCCGTACCTCGGACTGCTGGCGGCCAAACCGGAGCTGGTTCGCCAGGTGCCCGGTCGGCTGGTCGGGCGGACGACCGATCTCGAGGGCAAGCGCGCCTACGTCATGACCCTGCGCGCGCGCGAGCAGGACATCCGCCGCGACAAGGCGGCCAGCAACATCTGCACCAACCAGGCGCTGTGCGCGCTGGCCGCGACGGTCTATCTCGCAACGATCGGGCCGCACGGGCTGCGCGACGTCGCCGCCCTCGGCGCGGCGCGGGCGAGCGAGCTGGAGGACGCACTGGCGGAGGCCGGGATCAGGCGGGTCCACAGCGGTCCGTACCTCAACGAGTTCGCCGTCCGCGTGCCCGACGCGCGCCGCGTCCATGCCGAGCTGCTCGGCCGCGACGTGCTCGCCGGCCTGCCCCTTGCCGAGTGGTATCCCGACGACGCGGAACTCGCCGACGCGCTGCTCGTCTGCGCCACCGAGGTGACGACGACGGCCGACATCGAGCGCTTCGCCGGCGCCCTGCGCGAGGTGCTCCGATGACCGCCGTCGGCGAGCCGACCCGCGTGGCCGAGGAGGCCGCCCGCCAGGCGCCCGAGCTCGGGCCGCCGAGCGCCGTCGGGCCGGCCCTCCAGCCGACGCTGGCCGAGCTGTCGCGCCCTGGCCGCGGCAGCGCCAAGGTGCCCCACCCGCCGGCCGGCGCCCTCGATCGCATTCCGGCCGGCCTGCGGCGGGCCGAGCCGCTGGGCCTGCCCGAGCTGAGCGAGTCGGAGGTCACCCGCCACTTCGTCAATCTCAGCCGGCTCAACTACGCCGTCGACACCGGCTTCTACCCGCTCGGCTCGTGCACGATGAAGTACAACCCCAAGATCAACGAGTGGGCGGCACGGCTGCCCGGCTTCGCCGCGCTCCACCCGCTCGCGCCGGAGGCGCTGGCGCAGGGCACGCTCGAGGTGCTGTGGGACCTCGAGCGCTGGCTGGCCGAGATCTCGGGCATGGCCGCCGTCACGCTCCAGCCGGCGGCCGGCGCGCAGGGAGAGCTGACCGGCATCCTGATGATCCGCGCCTACCACCACGCTCGCGGCGACGCCGGCCGGACCGAGGTGATCGTGCCCGACTCGTCGCACGGCACCAACCCGGCGACTGCCTCGATGGCCGGCTTCCGCACCGTCACCGTCCGCTCGACCGAGCGCGGCGAGGTCGATCTCGACGCGCTGCGTGCGGCCCTCGGGCCGCAGACGGCGGCGGTGATGCTGACCAACCCGTCGACGCTCGGCCTCTTCGAGACCCGCATCGCCGACCTGCTCGAGGCGGTCCACGAGGTGGGCGCGCTGGCCTACATGGACGGCGCCAACATGAACGCCGTGCTGGGCAAGTTCAAGCCCGGCCGGGCCGGCTTCGACGTGATGCACTTCAACACGCACAAGACGTTCTCGACGCCGCACGGCGGGGGCGGGCCGGGTGCCGGGCCGGTGGCGGTCAGCGAGAACCTGGCGCCGTTCCTGCCGACGCCGCGCGTGCTGCGCGAGGACGACGGCACGTTCCGCCTCGAGCGGGCGGGGGAGCGGCCAACGGCAATCGGCCGCGTGCGCTCGTACGTCGGCAGCATCGGTGTGCTGGTGCGCGCCTACGCCTACGTGCTGGCCCATGGCGGCAGCGGGTTGGAGCAGGTCAGCGAGGACGCCGTGCTGGCCGCCAACTACCTGAAGCAGCGCGTCGGGCAGGGCTACGATCTGCCTTATCCGCAGCCGTGCAAGCACGAGTTCGTGGCCAGCGCCCGCCGCCTGCGCGCCGAGACCGGCGTGCGCATGCTCGACGTCGCCAAGCGGCTGATCGACCACGGCTTCCATCCGCCGACGATCTACTTCCCGCTGATCGTGGAGGAGGGCATGCTCGTTGAGCCAACGGAGACCGAGTCGGTCGAGACGCTCGACCGCTTCGCCGACGCGCTCCTCGCCATCGCCGACGAGGCGCGCACCGAGCCCGAGCTGGTCACGGGCGCCCCGCGCAACGCGACGGT
>CAYRMQ010000218.1:0-1983 GCA_964425305.1 uncultured Anaerolineaceae bacterium
GCGTCGTTGACCGCGACCAGGCCGCCGAACTGCACCGTGACACCGCGGACATCCAGCACGGCCTCGCCCGCCCTGGGCGGACGAGTGCCGCTGGCTGTTCGGGGAAACTCCGGCAGGGCGGGGACGTCATCCTCGTCGACCTGTCCCAGGCGGCTCTTCGCCTCCTTCGTCTCGAGCTCTTCGCGGCGGTGCCGCAATGCCCCGGCAAACCCATTGGGGTTCAGCACGACAGTGGCCATCAACAGGCCGGCACCGACAACCAGCTGGAAGTTGGACAGGAACTCGATCTTGAAGACCCGTTCGAGGATCTCCGGGAAGAAGCCGAACAGGGCCGCGGCGGTGACCACGCCGGCTCGAGAGCCCAGTCCGCCGATGATCACCCAGGCGAGCAGGGACAGCGAGAACTGGAGGCCGAACGTGGAGTTGCCGACGAATCCGACCAGGTGGCCGTGCAACGCACCGGCGATGCCGGCGGCAACGCCGCTGAGCACGAACGCGAGCAACTTGAAGCTGCGGACGTCGACGCCATACGACGAGGCGACCTCCTCGTCCTCCCTGATGCCGTGGAAGGCACGCCCGAACCGGCTTGCCAGGACGTTCTGGTCCAGGACCCACAGCAGGACGAGAAACACGAACAGGACCGCGACCCAGTCCCCGTTGGCGTCGAACCTGATCGAGCCGAGCGCCGGGCGCGGCAGGGCGATGCCGGCGCTGCCCTCACTGATGGCCGGCATCTGGAGGATCGACTGCTCCATCGCGACCACGAACCCGATGGTCGTGATGGCCAGGTACAGGCCGCGCAGGCGCAGGGCTGGCAACCCGACGACGAACGCGAGCAACCCCGCGGTGAACCCTGCACCGATCAGGGCGACGGCGAACGGCAACGAGGCGCGGGCGGCCAGCAGGCCGGCGGCATAGGCGCCTGCTGCCAGCAATCCGCCGTGCCCCAGCGAGATCTGGCCGGCGTAGCCCATCAGCAGGTTGAGCGACAGCGCCATCGCCGCGTACGTCGCGGCGAGGCCGAGGGCGAGCCACCAGGCCTCGCCCACGACGTCGAGGCGCGTGACGAGCACGGGCAGCAGCACCAGCACTGCGGTGACGAGCGCGAGCCTGCGCGGGCGGCCGGTCATGTCGCCTCGCTCCCGCCCAGGATCCCCTGGGGTCGCACCAGCAGGACCAGCAGGATGACCAGGAAGAGCGTGAGGATCTGGATGCCGGGGACGCCGCTGGTCGCAAAGAGCTGCTGGGACGTCGAGTTGATGATGCCGACGGCGATCCCGCCGACGAACGCACCCCGGAGGCTGCTGAGTCCTCCCACCAACGCCGCGGCCAGCGCAGGGACAAAGAAGTTGTTCGTCATGAAGCCGACGCCGAAGCCGCCGAGCTTGGGCTGGACGAGCAGGGCCGCGACCGCGCCGAGCACCGCGGCGAGCACCCAGGTGAAGACCGACACGTCCGCGAAGCGGACGCCAACGAGCCGAGCTGCCGTCGGGTCCTGCGCTGACGCAAGGACACCGAGCCCAAAGTCGGTTCGACGGAGGAACGCGGCCAGTCCGAACGACAGCAGGATCAGCGCCGCCAGCGAGATCCAGTCCAAGGGGCCGGCGACATAGCCGAGGATGTCGACACCACCGCCGAATGGCGGCTGCATGTTCCGCGGTGACGCGCCCCAGAACAGCAGCTCGATGGCGACGAGGAACAGGCTGAACCCGACGGTGGCGACCGCGACCGTGATCCGGGGGGCCTCGCGAAGCGGGTTGATGACCGCTCGCTCGAACGCCAGCCCGAGCGCGCCGACGATCACGATGGCGAACACGGCGGCTGCCAATCTCGGCGTGTTGCGACCATCGGTGAACGTCCACGTCAGGTACAGCGCCAGGGTGCCCAGCTCGGCCTGTGCGAAGTTGATGACCCGCGAGCCGTTGTGCACGAGCACGAGTCCCACGGCGAAGAGGCCGTAGATCGTTCCGACGAAGATCCCGT
>CAYRMQ010000219.1:0-1931 GCA_964425305.1 uncultured Anaerolineaceae bacterium
CGCTGGGCAGCTCGACGGCGATGCCGTACTGCGAGCGGCCCTGCTGCGAGCTGCGCACGCGCAGCTCGCCACTGAGCGAAGGCCCGTCGTTGCTGATCTGGACACGGACGGCGGCCCACGATCCGGGCCTGACGTTGCCACCGAGCAGCGCCGCCGCCTCGAGGCTGATCAGGCCGGCTTCGACGGCGGCGACCGGTCGGGCCAGCGGCAACAGGCTGGCCAGCACGATGAACAGCGCGGCCGCCAGCCGCAGCGTGCTGGCCATGGGGAAAGCCGGGGCTGGAGCGCTGACGTGCAATCTTGCCTCTTGCTGCTCTGCGCGGATGCTATACGAGAAGTCGTTCGAATCCGGGGAGTACGACCGGGCAACGTCGCCATGACGTGCGGTCGGCCCCGAAAGTTGCGATCCGCCTGGCCGGCGGTCGGCTCGGACCGGCGCTCGCCCGGCGACCGCTACCATTGGGTAGCCCGTGCCCCAGCTGCGTCCGTTCCGCGCCCTCCGCTATGACCCGCGCGTCGTCGGCGACGTCGGTCAGGTCCTGTGTCCGCCGTATGACGTCATCTCTATGGCCGACCGCCAGCGCCTGGCCGCACGCAGCGATCGCAATGCCGTCCACGTCGAATTGCCGGCGGCCGATGAGTCGTCGGGCCAGCCGGCGTACCGGGCGGCCGGAGACGTCTTCGCGGCCTGGCAGCGCGACGGCACGCTGCGCCGCGACGAGGAGCCGCTGATCTACGTCTACGAGCAACGCTTTCGTGCCTCGACCGGCGCGGAATCCTCGGCGCGCGGCTTCTTCTGCCTGCTCCGGCTCGAGCCGTTCGGACAGGCTGGCGTGCGCGCGCACGAGCGCACGATGGCCGGCCCGAAGGAGGATCGCTATCGGCTGCTCATGGCAGTGCGCGCCAACCTCAGCCCGGTGCTACTGCTCCACCGCCCTGAAGACGACGGGCGCTCAGCGGCGCGGCTGCTCGACCGGCTGACGGCGGCGCCGGCCGCCGTCGACACGACGACGGACGACGGCATTCGGCACCTGCTGTGGCCGGCCGATCCGCGGTCCGTGCCGGAGGCGACGCAGCTGCTCGCCCTTGCCGCGGCACGACCGCTGACCGTCGCCGACGGCCACCACCGCTACGAGACGGCACTGCGCTTCAGCGCCGCCCGGCGGCAGGCTGGCGCGAGGGGCGAGGACGCGGCAGACTACGTCCTCGTGCTGCTCTATGACGCGGACTCCGGTGGGCTCGAGGTGCTGCCCACGCACAGGCTCCTGCGGGGTGATCCACGCGGCACTCGGCTCCTCGACGAGCTTCGCCGGTACTTCGACGTGTCGCCTCAGCCGAGCATCGGCGACGTCGTCGGCGCGCTCGGCCAGCCCGGCCTGATCGGCGTATGGACGAGCGAAGGCGGGGCCGTCCTCCGGCCGGAACGCGGCCACGTCGAGCCGCTACTGCCGGCCGGCGTGTCGAGCACGCTCCGCTGGCTCGACGTGACTGTCCTCGCCGCCGTCCTGCCCGAGATCTATGGGGCGGCTGCGCACGAGCTCGTGGAGCAGGGGCGATTGGCGTACACCAAGGATCCGTCGGAAGCGGCCGACGCGATCCAACGCGGTGAGGCCGACGCCTGCTTCCTGCTGCCGCCGACGCCCACCGGCGCCGTCCTCGAGGTGGCCGCCGCCGGCGAGCAGATGCCGCACAAGTCGACCTACTTCCACCCGAAGGCCGCCACCGGCCTCGTATTCAATCTCCTGGAGGGATGAGCAGGCAGCATGAGCAGCCAGCGATGAGCAGCCAGAACGGCAACGGCGAGATGGCGGGGGACGCCCGCGTGGTCACCTTCGACAGCCGGCCGCCGAAGCCGATCCGCAAGGACGAGCGGGTGATCGCCGAGCGCGGCCTGTACGTCGAGTCGTGGCTGCCCGAACGCCGATCGCGCC
>CAYRMQ010000220.1:0-1909 GCA_964425305.1 uncultured Anaerolineaceae bacterium
AGCGCCGCAGCATCCTGCTGGAGCAGCCTGGTGCTGCCCTCGACGTCGGTGAAGAGGAACGTCACAGTGCCCGCGGGGAGATCAGTCACGGACGACCTCGCCACTCAACGCTTCCAGTCACTCGGATCATGCGGACCTGGTCATGATATCGGCCTTCAACGGTTGGCCCATCGACTCGCCCGGCCCTCAGCGCAGAGGCAGAGATGGTGGCTCGTCTTTATGTCCGGCGATTCTCGTCACTCGACGAGCTGATCGAGTTCGCGCCACGGCAGCCGGTATGCATCCAGAACCGCCGTTCGTAGGACACCGACCTGCACGCCGGCGATCAGCTACTGCGAAGCCGTCACCTGTAGCGGCAGTTGGAGGACCGGGATACCCAGCTCGCTGTACCGTGCGGGACGACGCGGATGCGCTCGACTAACCCGCTGGGGCGGCGACGGGCAGTCCCATGTGCTCCATCAGGTGTGGCGCGTCGATCCGCGGCCCGATCAGCGTCGCCGATGCCTGCGTGTGCTGCCACAGCAGGCCGATGAAGTACAGGCCCGGGACGTCCGTCACTCCACGGCGCTGCCGCGGGAAGCCGTACTCGTCGATGATCGGCAGGTCGATCCAGCCGTAGTCGAGGTCGTAGCCGGTCGCCCAGATGACGGTCGAGATGCCGGCCTCGTCGAGGTCGAGCGAGGCGAGATCGGGCGGCTCGTAGGTCAGCGGCCGGCGGTCGTCGGGCGGCGCGTCGATGCCGGCCGCCTCGATGAGCCTGTCGAACAGCGGCCGGAAGCGCTGTTCGAAGGCGGCGTCGATACGCGCCAGGCCGGCCGATAGCCCCGGCGCGAGGTTGATCCGCTCGCCGTCGACGCGCTCGATGCGGTTCAGCACGACCATCCCGTCCAGCGCCATCTGGCGCAGGTTGACGTCGTGCCCGCCACGGTGGCCGGACAGCTGCGGATTGGCAGCCGAGCGCATGCGCAGGTCCGGCAGCTTGTCGACCGTTGGGAAGGGGACGCCATAGTCGGCGCCCTTGCTGGCGAGCATGGCCAGCCAGGCGAAGATGTCGCGCCCGCGATAACGCCGTGGCGCCCGCCAGGCCGATCCAACCGAGATATGGACCTTGCGGCCGGCCTCGGCCAGCTCCTCCGCGATCTGGCAGCCCGACTGGCCGCTGCCCACGATCAGGACGTTTCCAGGCGGCAGCGAGCGCTCGTTGCGGTAGTAGTGCGAGTGCAGCTGCGTCAGGCGCGCCGGCAGCAGCCCCGCGATCACCGGGATGCGCGGCTCGTGGAAGCTGCCCGCCGCGACGACTACCTCGTCGGCCTCGAAATCACCCTGCGTCGTCTCCAGGCGGAAGCCGCCACCGTCGCGCTGCGCGAGGCGGCGGACCTCGGTGTCATACGAGATGGGCGCCTGTATGCGCTCGGCGTAGCCGGCAACGCGGGCGTCGATCTCGTCGCGCGTCATGAAGCCGTCGCGATCGGCGCCGTCAAATTCGTAGCCGGGAAAGCTGGCGAGCCAGTTCGGCGAGACGAGGCGGAAGCCGTCCCACCTCTCGCGCCAGCTGCCGCCCGCCACCCTTGAGCGCTCGAGGATCAGGTGCTCTTTGCCGGCCTGGGCCAGGAACCAGCTCATGGTCAGCCCGGCATGTCCGGCCCCTATGACGGCCATCTCGACACGTGCTGGTAGGGTCATGCGTCGCCTCCTCCCCTGAGCAACCCAGCCTACCGTCTGGCGCAAGACGGCCGCTCGACGGTCGAGGCCGACGACGGCCCACCAACAAGGGGGTTGTCTCCGCCCCCCAAACGGCGCAGACTGCGGCCTTCCGCGCCCAGGTGGGGAGCGCGCCCAGGGGGAGGGTATGAGGACCGGTCGCCGGGACGGTCGATGACCAGCGTGCTCGACGCGTTGCGCAGCAACG
>CAYRMQ010000221.1:0-1826 GCA_964425305.1 uncultured Anaerolineaceae bacterium
GTAAGCGGCAGGTCAGGGGTTCGAGTCCCCTCTCCAGCTCAAGGTCCCGGCAGTTCTCCCGACGGGCCGTCCGCCACCACCCACCGTGCCGGCGACGGCCGTGCCCGCAACCACCCGCCCGGCGCCGACGACCTCGACTGCAAGTCCGAGACCGCCCGCGTCGACGACTGGCGCATCGCCATCTCCAAGGTGCTCGGCGCCGCCCGGCACGGCGGGCGCATCACCGCCACCACCGTCGCCGACCGCGACGCCGTCCTGCTCGTCTCCGCCGCCGACTACCTGCGCCGGCTGCTGCCCGAGTGACCGCTCATGGGGTGTCTCCCCCGTCGGATGCTCCACGACCGTACTTGCCGGCTGCGACACGGGAGCCTTGCTCTGGATCGGGCGTTGCTCGCGGCCCCACGCTCCGGGCCACGATCCCGGATCGACGCAATCTGGCGCTCGTTCACGGGTGCGGACGGCGCCGCCTGCGGATGGCAACCGGATCTGGAGCAGGTTGGCAATGCTCCAAAGGTCGACAGTTCCGCCCGTGGGCTGCCACGAGACTGGAGGCCGGCTACTGGAAGACTTCCGCTGCGCGTTCGACCAGAGTCTCCGCTGCACGCTTCGCCGCCAGGCGGTCCTTCGCGCTGACGAGCTGGTGGCCGTAGCCAACCGGCGTCTTCAGCTTCAACAGGCGCCCAAGAGACGTGTCGCTGCCCTTGTCCGCCGCACGCAGCAAGGCCTTCGCGCCCTTGTGATCCTGTCCCAAGTGGTGGCGGCCAAGACGCACGCAGCAGATGACGTCGGAGGCGGCGACCCCTGCGTGAACCCACAACGTCACGAGGGAGGCGCCCAGGTCCGCCTCGGCCTGGTCGTCGCCCGCTACCAGGCCCTCGACCAGTTCTGCGGCCTCCATGAAGGCGCGGGCCCGCCGCAGGCGGCCTTGCGTCACAGCTCGGTTGCACGGCTGCTCACGCGCCATCGTGAGCTCGCTTCCGCGAAGCGCGCCGCAACCACAGGCGGTCCCCGACGATCATGATGCCTTCCTCCGCGGCGGCGGCGAAGATCGGCTCGTCCGGGCTCACCTGGGACGCGGTGACGCACAGCACACGGGCGTCGTTCCCTGTCCACGCCGAGGTCTCGGCCTGCAGTTGCTCGATGAACCCGTCGAGCTCCTCGGTGCCCTCGTCCACCACGACGAGCAGGTCGATGTCGCTGTCCAGCTGCATCTCTCCACGGGCGGCCGACCCGAACAACACAACAGCGCGCGGGCGGAGCGGCCAACCTTCGATGAGCTGACGCCACCTTGCGAACAGCTCGTCTCGCACCGTCGCCAGCCCGACCACGTGAGGAGCAGCCAGGTGCCGGCGGTTCAACTCGTACAGGTACGAGGATCCCGCCTGTGACCGGAGAACCATCCCCTGGGCCACCAGGCGCTCGAGGGCGTTGCGTACCCCTTGTTCGGTGCCTCGCCCGGCAAGCTGGTGCACCTGCCGGCCGGTGAAGGACTGGTCCGCGAGAGCCAGCACGGACAGCACGGATCCGTCGAGCGTTGGCGTGACAACGCCAAAAGGGTGTTGCAGCTGCATGCGCGCCTCCGATTCGTGTTTCGGACCGTCCGTACCTATGCGCTGGCGACAACCAGAATACCAAGTTTATTTGGGACATCCCAAGAATAGCTGGGACGACCCCAGAATAGTTGGTATGTGTGTCGATCCCCGACCCCCGCGGCCGACCCGTCCAGCTAGAGCTACGGCAGCCCGATCCCGCATCGCTGCTCGGCCAGGTCGCTTCACGCCAACGTCGACGCTAATGATGTCGCCTTCGGCCAGCTTCCGGTAAGG
>CAYRMQ010000222.1:0-1825 GCA_964425305.1 uncultured Anaerolineaceae bacterium
GCAACAGCGTACACGTGGTTGAGGAGCGGTGCGCGCGCTGGCTCCTGATGAGCCGCGACCGAAGTGACGGCGACACGCTGGCCGTGACGCAGGGATATCTCGCCAATATGCTGGGCGTATGCCGATCAACTGTGACGCTCGCTGCCGGCGCCCTGCAGAGAGCCGGGCTCATCCGCTACCGCCGCGGCGCCATCAGCGTGCTCAACCGCCGGGGCCTCGAGGCGGCGTCGTGCGAGTGCTACCGCGTCATCCGCCACCAGTACGCGCGCCTGCTGCCGAGCACCGCGGAGCGAAAGCCGTCTCCGCGCAAGCTGGCGCTTGTTGACGAGCGCTTCCTGTCGCAGCGTGCCGGCTAGCAGGCCGTTGACGAAGTCGCGTCGGCGTGATTCGCTGGAAGTAGAGCTGCGAAGGGGTAGAGCAACCATGGCGATGGGGCGACAGGGCGGCCGGCAGGGCCAGATGATGGTGCTGTGGGACGAGCTGCCGAAGTCGCCGGGGCACGTGTTCTACGACCGGCTGCAAGAGGTGCTGATCGAGGCCGGGTTTGATGCCTTCGTCGAAGGTCTCTGCAAGCCGTACTACGCCCCGGTCATGGGCGCGCCGTCGCTGCCGCCGGGTCGCTACTTCCGGATCCATCTGGTCGGGTACTTCGAGGGCATCGACAGCGAGCGCGGGCTGGAGTGGCGCTGCGCCGACAGCCTGTCGCTCAGGGACTTCCTGCGGCTCGAGCTGAGGGAGACGGTGCCGGATCATTCGTGGTTGTCCAAGACCCGCGGCCGGCTGCCATTGGAGGTCCATGACGCCGTGTTCGCCTGGGTGCTGGAACGGCTGGCCGAGCGCGGCCTGATCAAGGGTGAGCGGATCGGGATCGACGCGTCGACCATGGAGGCGAACGCGGCGATGCGATCGATCGGGCGGCGCGACACTGGCGAGACGTACCGTCAGATGCTGACCCGGATGGCGCAGGCGAGCGGCATACCGACCCCGACCGCAGCCGAGCTCAAGCAGCTCGACCGGGCCCGTCAGGGCAAGCGGGTCAGCAACGCCGAGTGGGTGAGCCCGAGCGATCCCGAGGCCAGGATCGCGCGCCTCAAGGACGGCCGCACGCGCCTCGCCTACAAACCCGAACACGCCGTCGACCTCGACACCGAGGCCATCGTGGCGGTGACCATCAACCCCGCCGATCAGGGCGACACCACGACCATCGAGGGCACGCTCGAGGCGGCGACGCGCGGTCTGGACGCCGCTGGCTTGGCGCCGACCGCCGAGGTGCCGGCCGAGTTGGTCGCCGACAAGGGCTATCACAGCCGGGCGGTCCTCAAGGATCTCGCCGACGGCCTTTGGCAGACCCGGATCGCCGAGCCCAGGCCCAAGGAGGTGCAGCGCTGGCACGGCGACCGCGACGCCCGGCGTGCGGTCTACCGCAATCGCGCCCGCCTGCGCTCGGCGGTCGGGCAACAGGCCTTCAAGCTGCGCGCCGAGAAGGTCGAGCGCAGTTTTGCGCACAACCTCGACCGCGGCGGCATGCGTCGCACCTGGCTGCGCGGCCGGCAGAACGTCCAAAAACGCTACCTGATCCAGGTCGCCGCCTACAACCTCGGCCTGGTGATGCGCGCCGTGCTCGGTGCCGGCACGCCCAAGGAACTGGCCGCCCGCGGCGCCGCGCTGCTGTGGCTGCTCGATCCCGACGGTGGCCTGCTGATGATCCTTGTCTTGCCGCGCGAGGCTCGACCAGAGCCCACTTCGTCAACGGGCTGTTAGCATAGACCCGCCACACCTTGTGGAAAGTTCTCCCCTCCGGTGTCATCGGTGCGGCGCGGACCGG
>CAYRMQ010000223.1:0-1748 GCA_964425305.1 uncultured Anaerolineaceae bacterium
GCTTGAGGCGGGCGTCGTGGGTCGCGATCACCAGGGTCGCGCCGGATGCCTCCGCCTGGGCGCGCAGCAGCGCCAGCACGGCCGCGCAGGTCGCGTCGTCCAGCGCCGAGGTCGGCTCGTCGGCGAGGATCAGCGTCGGATGATTGACCACGGCGCGTCCGATCGCGACCCGCTGCGCCTCACCCTGGCTGAGGCGGCTCGGGCGCACGCCGGCCAGGGCGGTCAAACCGAGGTCCGCGATCAGGGCGTCGATCCGTGCCGCATCGGGCGGCAGGCGGGCGAGGGTGCGCGCAAGGCGCAGGTTGTCGCGAACCGTAAGCGCGGGGATCAGATGCAGGCGTTGCAGCACGATGCCGATCGAGCGGCCGCGAAACGCATCCAGCTCAGAGGGCGCCAGCGCGCCCAGATCCCGCCCGGCCACCAGCACGCGGCCGCGGCTCGGGCGCAGCAGCCCGGCGATCAGGTGCAAGAGGGTACTCTTGCCCGAGCCCGACGGCCCGAGAACCAGGCTGTGCTGGCCGGTGGCGACCGCCCACGACGGGACCGCCACGACCGCGCGCCCCCGGTAGGCCTTGACGACGTCGTCCAGGACCAGAACGGGCTGGTCGGCAGCGCGGGCGCGGCCGGCGACAGACGAAGGCGCCTCGGTCGAGGCCAACGGGTTCACGCCGATCATCGGCTCTGCGGGCCAGGTCAGGCCGGCGTCGTAGGACGCGGGCGCTCGCGACAATGCCGCATCTCGGTCGCGACGCCAAGGCGCGGGCGCGCCCGGAATCCAGCCGCCGCCGTATTGCGTGGGCCTCTCGCCCTCGCAACCTCTTCGGCCGAGGTGCAACGCGGGACCCAAATCCCCGGATAGGGTGATGGGCGCGGGTTTGGGGCGGACATGGCCTGGCAAGAGGGTCGGTCGATGGGGTCGGCGGGGCGGGGCTTGGCTACGACACGAAGGAATCGGCGCCGATGCCCGTACAGCGAGTGTCAGCGGGCAGGGCGCCGCGGGCCGGGCCGGCGGACCAGCGTGCTCAGGCGGCGGTGATCAGGGGCGGGCCGGTGGCGAGGGCGAGACGGGCAGCGTCGGCGAGCCGGCGGCGCGCGGCGCCGACCAGCCTGAGCACGGTCTCGCGGGCGTGCCGCACCACCCTGCCGACGCCGTTGAGCAGCACGAAGCGCAGCCGCTTGGGCCGGGCGTGGTGCAGCTCTTTTGGCAGGGCGACCCGCTTGAACGCCGACAGCAGATTGTAGAGCAGGACATTGAGCCGGAACCAAGCGGCGTTGGCGCCGAAGCGCTGGGACGGCAGGGCCTCGGCCGCCAGCTCGTTGGTCAGCACGTGGTGGGTATGCTCGACGGTGCCGGCCTTGGCCCGATGCCAGCGGATCAAATCCAAACCGCTGCCGCCTTCGGGGTCGGGCCGGTTGGTGACGATGGCGAAGTGCTTGACCTCGCCGCCGTCGGCGAACAGCCGCCCCTGCTTCTTGGTGATCCGCAGTGCCAGGTAGCGTGGCGGCTGCGGTCGGTCCTTGGCAAAGACACCGTCGCTCGGCACGTACGGCACTTCCGCCCACTGCCGGATCGCATCGCCATCCTCCCGTTCGAGCTGCCACGCGCGCTCGGGCAGGGCGCGGATCGCCGCCGCCAGCTCAGGGCTCATGTCGGCGCTGATCGCGTAGCCGATGCCCTTGCCGTCCAGCCAGCGCAGCAGCGTCTGCTCGTAGAGCGCGCTGTCGCCGCGCACGCGGATCGCGTCGAC
>CAYRMQ010000224.1:0-1709 GCA_964425305.1 uncultured Anaerolineaceae bacterium
GCGTCCCGACGGTGATCGCGCGCATCCCTCCGCCGTCGCCGCTCGGCTGGCCCGACGGGCCGCCACAACCGGAGGCGCCGAGCATGAGCGCGAAGGTCAGCCCGAGAACTCCGAACCATCGTGCGGTCGCCATGGCTCCGGACGATACGCGGTGTTCCGCTCGCCTGTCGCCCCTACGGGCGAGCGCGACCCGACATGCCTGCGCTCGCGGCGGCGATCGCCACGAGCACGAGTGCCGCACCGCCGAGCTGCGATGGGCTGAGCCGCTCGCCCAGCACGAGGAAGCCGAGGGCGGCAGCCGTCGGCGGGTTGAGCAGCAGGAACAGCGATGCGAGCCGAGCCGACAGCCGGCGCATGCCGATGACGACGAGGACCGCGGCGGTCGCCCCGGGTCCGACCGCGATCCAGGCCACCGCGAGCGTCGCGTGCAGCGGCGGCGCCGCCGGGACGAGTGTTCCCTCGAAGGTGGCCACGGCGGCGGCCACCACCGCGCTGATGGACAGCGACGCCAGGCCGACCGTCGCGCCGGTCAAACCGTGCGGAGCGCTCCAGCGTCGAGACAGCACGAGGAAGAGCGCGAACGCCACGGCGGCCACCAGCCCAAGGCCGATGCCCGTCGGATCCACGCCGGTCGTGCCAAGGTCGCTCAGCAGGATCGTGCCGAGGAGCGCAGCGCCCAGCGCCAGGATGGTGTGGAGCTCGAGGCGCTCGCCCAGGATCGGGATGGCGAACGCAGCGGCGAGCACGGCACACAGGCCAGCGACGAAGGCCGTCACCGTCGCCCCGGATGCGGCGACGGCGGCGTTGACGGCGAGGATGAACAGGCCGCCGCCGACCACGCCGAGGACGGCGAGCCGCGCCACCGCTTGCCGCGTCAGTGACCGCGGACGCTGCCCCCGCAGCGCCGGCAGCATGAGGGCCGCGCCCAACAGCAGGGCCCCGAACAGCCCGCGCCACACGCCGATGCCCGCCGGCGAGTACCCGTCGAGCGCGATCGCCGTGGCCACGTAGGCGCTGCCGTAGATGACGGCCGCCCCGGCGGAGGCCAGCGCGCCGCCGGCATTCACGACGGCGTCGCCCGCGAGGGATCGACGTCGGGGGACCGGTTCAGCAGCAGGTTCCGTCCGCACCGCAGCAACCGGACGCCGCCAGGGGCAGCTCCGCCGGCGCCGCATCGGCAGCGCGCGGGGCATCCGCGGGCTTCGTGGCTCTCGCGATGACGCTGTGCATCCCGGCGGTCACGATGTGCGTCGGCGTGAGCGACACGTCGGCGAGGCCGGCGTCGCGGAGTCCCGCCTCGAACTCGGTGAAGCTCAGGGCGCCGGCGATGCATCCCGCCCACGAGCCGCGCTCGGCGCGCTGCTCGGCGGTGAGCGCATCGTCGGCCACGATATCGGTGATGCCGATCCGGCCACCGGGCCGCAGGACGCGGCCGATCTCGCGGAACACGGCCGGCTTGTCGGCCGCCAGGTTGACGACGCAGTTGCTGATCACGACGTCGATCGAGTCGGCCGGCAGCGGGATGGCCTCGATGGTGCCCTTCAGGAACTCGACGTTGGTTGCGCCCGACTCGGCGGCGTTGCGCCGGGCCAGGGCGAGCATCTCGTCGGTCATGTCGAGCCCGAAGGCGCGCCCGTCGGGGCCGACCCGCTTCGCCGACAGCAGGACGTCGATCCCGCCACCCGACCCGAGGTCGAGCACGCGCTCAC
>CAYRMQ010000225.1:0-1691 GCA_964425305.1 uncultured Anaerolineaceae bacterium
GACGATCGTGCTCGACAGCACGCTCGCCGTTGGACCATCCGGCGTGCGGCCGCCGATCAGGTAGATGTTCTCGCCCGAGCTGAAGGCACCGGCACTCGCCCGCGGCTGGGGCAGGGCAAGCTCCGGCGGGCTCGACTGCCACGGCACGACTGCGCCGGCCGGTGCCGGGCAGGCCGACAGGCGGTTCTGCGGTGGGCACAGGTTGATCGGGCTGATCGCGTTGAAGCCGACGTCTATCGCGGGGGAGACGGTGAAGTAGTAGGCGCGGTCGGGCAGGTAGCCGAGCATGAAGATGATGAGCAAAAACCAGAAGAGGGCCTTGATCGAGGCCCACGTCCAGCCGTCGGCGTCGAGCAGGCCGAAGGCAGTCCGCCGGCGGACGGCGCCGGGCGGCAGCGCTCGCTCGGCCATCTAGCCGCCCTCGGGCGACGGCGACGCGCCGGGCGCCGGCGATTCCGGCGCCGGCGACTCAGGCGCGGGCGACCCGCCGCCACCGGCGTCCACGAGCAAGTCGCCGTGCATCGTCTGGTAGTGGCCGGGGACGGTGCACGCGAACTGCGGCTGGCCGGGCAGCTCCTCGACGGTGTAGGTGAACGTCTGCTCGCCCTCGGTGAACGTGTCGACGCCGGGCAGGTCGACCTGCTCGGGCGCCGTCGCCAGCTCGTCGGCCGAACCGATGTGGAAGTTGTGCTGGATGGCGCTGGGATTGGCGATGCGGAACTCGACCGTCTCGCCCTGGACCAGCGTGATCGCCGACAGCTGCTCGCCCGTCTCCGGGTCGAGCCACTGGAGCGCGGCGTCGGCTGCCCGGATCTCGATGACGCGCGGGTTCTCGACTGTGCCCGGGCTCTCGACGGGGGCCGGCGTGGAGGGCGCGGCCGTGCCCGCCGGCGCGCGCCAGCAGGCGGGAACGGGCGTCGCGTCAGGCGGCGGGGTGTAGTTCGGATCGCGCCAGCCGCGCATCTGGACCGGCGGCGCCGCCGTCGTGCCGGGCTCGGGGTGCTCGTCGACGTACGTCCAGCTGATGTCGTTGGTGGCGAGCATGAAGGCGATGATCTCCTCGATCTCGCGGTAGTTGAGCGGGCCCTCGGGCTGGATCCACGCCGGCATCAGGCTGTTCGGGTCGCCACACACATAACGACCGCCGGTGTGCAGCACGATCTCGAGGTACTCGGGGTTGAGATGGCCGCTGCCGGGCAGGCCCTGCGGCGTGAGCGCGTTGTACAGCTTGCCCTGGTCGTTGAGCGGCGGGCCGATGCCACCCTGGCCGCTGTTGCCGTGGCAGCGCGCGCAATTGGCCAGGTACAGCTCGTGGCCGCGCGCCACGTCGGTGACGTACTGCGCCTGCTCCTCGGCGGCCAGCCGGCCGCCCTGGCCGAGGAAGGGCAGGCCGATGTCGTAGATCCAGTAGATGGGAATGAACAGGACCAGAACCAGCGCGCCGAGGAAGGCGATGAAGCGGGCGTTGCCGCTCTGGCGCACGACCGCCGCCGCCCGCTCCTCGGTCAGCCCGACGGTATGGGCGGCGTCGCCTGCGTGGAAGCGGTCGGCCGCCGTTGTCGTCGGCTGCGGAAGGGCAGGCTCGCGCGGCGTTACCGCGCCCGGCTCCTCTTCCGGCCGCGGCGTCAGCTCGCGGCCGCTGCGCTCGTCGCTCAAATGCAGCCTCGCGGCGAGCGCGCCGGGATCAGTCC
>CAYRMQ010000226.1:0-1689 GCA_964425305.1 uncultured Anaerolineaceae bacterium
CGGCCCGACCGCCGGCATGAGGTGCGACCACGACCCAACCAGCACCTGCCCGGCCCAGCCCACCGCCAGCGGCACCAGCAGCGGAGCGAGGCTCCAGCCGGCGGGTGCAGCGCCGGCGGCGAGTACCTGCCCGCCGGCGATGGCCGCCGCGACGACGAACCAGCCGATGCCGGCGACGAGCGACCAGGTCGTGAAGATGTGCCACTGGCGGTCGGTCGACCAGCGACCGCGGCTGCGCAGCACGATCACGGCGTGCCAGGCGAGGGCGAGCGCACCGCCGACGAGCAGCCCCGCGCCGGCCAGCGCCAGCGCGTCGCTGCCCAGCGCGTAGCCGGCCGCTGCGGTAAGCGGGCCGGCCGACAGCGCGGCGAAGGTGACCATCGACGCTGCCGTCCGGCGGATGCGTGCCCCGGCGACGGTCGGCAGCAGGTGCAGCAGCGAGCCGGCGATGACCAGCGAGATGAAGCCGAAGAGGTTGAACCAGGCGTGCGCCGGCTTGAGGCTTGCCCAGCCGGCGACGACCGGCGCCCAGCCGAGCAGGAAGGTCGTGGCCAGGCTCGCGCCGAGGACGACGTTGAGCAGCGCGATGCCGTAGACGGCGCCCATGAAGAAGCGCCGCGGGCCGAGCGCCAGGCGCAGCGGCCACAGCGTCGCCGCGGCGACGGCGAAAAGGCCACCGATGTACACGATTCCGCCGGCGCCGGCCACCAGCGAACCAGTCGTACCGATGTCGGCCGACATCATCCGGCCACCGACGATGAGCACGCCGCCGCTGGCCACGCCCAGCACGCCGGCCAGGCGGACGACGACATTGGCCGGCGGCGCGCCCGACACGGCGGCGCTGAAGAAGGGCATCACGCCAGCGATGGCGGTCGGGGCGGCGCCGGCCAGCAGCAGGTGCAGCGGCACCCACGTTCCCTGGCGCATCCCGCCCGGCGCGACGATTGCGACG
Organism: uncultured Anaerolineaceae bacterium; assembly: GCA_964425305.1. GTDB lineage: Bacteria > Chloroflexota > Limnocylindria > Limnocylindrales > CSP1-4 > JALYGJ01. The sequence continues at coordinate 953 of CAYRMQ010000226.1, forward strand.
AGCGCAAGCGCGACGAATCCGGCCGCAAGGGCGATGGCGAGCAGAGTGACGTGCCTGTCTGTGGCGCCGCCGGGAGGCGCCGGCCGGCGGGCGCGGCGGTCGAGCCTGATCGGCTGGCTGGTCGTGGATCGGCTGGCGGGCCTGTCGGTCGGCCGAGCGCAGGCCTCGCAGCAGGCGCCCTCGCTTGTCGTCGGTCGGGTATCTGAACTCATACCGGACAACTTATGGTTTGGCGGCTGCCCGAGTCTTGGGCCGAATGGCCTGTTTAGGCCACGTCGGCCGGCGAGATGGTCAGGCGGGCGCGCGGCGGCGGGTCGGCCGCGGCGTTCGGCCTGCCGGCTGGCGGCGGCTACGCCACACCCGAGTCGTTGTGGGACATACCCACAACTCGGCTGGGTTTGAGCGGCTAGATGGCTTGGTCAGGCCGAAAGTCGGTCTTGTGTGGGCGATACCCACGAGCGGGACGTGGAAACGCGCCTCGAGACCCGGCACGGACCCGGTTTAGGGCCGCGTTGTGGGAATTGACCACAGAGGGCGCCAGAACGAGGTTCTCGGGCGCGGCGCGGCGCGTCTTGCGGTTCAGTTGTGGGATATGTCCACGTCACCCACGGAGGCCGGTTCAGTTGCGGGAGATGCCCACCTCACCCACGGTGCCCGGGTCAGTGGGGATGTGCAGGCACCGGGCGGACGATCAGGACCGACACCGGCGCATGGACCATGACGTTGCGCGCGACGCT
>CAYRMQ010000227.1:0-1666 GCA_964425305.1 uncultured Anaerolineaceae bacterium
ACCCGGGCGCCGAGCGCGTCGACTTCGTGCCCCATCTGATCCCGATGACGCGCGGCATCCTCGCCACCTGCCACGTCCGGCCAAGCCGGCCGGTGGGCCAGGCCGAGCTGGAAGCGCTCTACACCGACTTCTACGCCGGCGAGTCCTTCGTGCAGATCGTCGCCAGGCCGCCGGCGACGAAGAGCGTGCTGGGCAGCAACTACGTCCACGTGCGCGCTCACGCCGACGAGCGGACCGGCCGCGTCCTGGCGCTGGCCGTGCTCGACAACCTGGTCAAGGGCGCTGCCGGCCAGGCCGTCCAGGCGTTCAACGTTCTCTTCGGCCTGCCCGAGCAGAGCGGGCTCGAGCAGTTGCCGTTGAGCCCGTAGGCCCCGCGTGTCGCTGGAGCCGCTGGCCCTCGACCTGCCGGCCGTCGAGGAAGCGGCGCGCATGCCCGCCGGCTTTCGGGCAGGCGCCATCGCGGCCGGCATCAAGACGTCGGGGGGCCTGGACGTCGGCGTGCTGGCCACGACGGGCACGCCGGCGAGCGTAGGCGCGACGTTCACGAGCAATCTCCTGCGCGCGGCGCCCGTCGAGCTCAGCCGCGCTCACCTGGCGGCGTCGGCGCCGGCTGGCGATGGACGCTGGGGTCGCACGGCGGCTGTGCTCTCGACGAGCGGCTGCGCCAATGCTGCGACCGGGTTCGTCGGCGAGGGCGACCAGGAGCTCCTCGCGCAGGCGCTGGGCGATAGGCTGGGCGTGGAGCCAATGCAGACTCTTGCGATCTCGACCGGGCTGATAGGCACACTTCTCCCGATCGACCGTATCGGGACGGCACTGCCCGCGCTCGTTGGCGCCCTGACCTCGACCGATAAGGCACTGGCCACGCTCGGCCGCCAGATGATGACGACCGATTCACGGCCCAAATCGGCGACGGTCCGCCTCGAGCTGCCCACCCATGACGGCTCGCCTGCAACGGTGACGGTCAGCGGCGTGGCCAAGGGCGTGGGCATGATCCATCCGCGGATGGCGACGATGCTGGCGCTCGTCCTGACCGACGCAGCGATAGAGCCGCCGGCCGTCTACACGCTCCTCCTGCCAGCCGTCGAGCGGACCTGGAACCAGCTGACCGTCGACTCGGACACGAGCACGAACGACACGGTCTTCCTGCTTGCCTCGGGCGCCTCCGGCGGCGCGCCTGTCGAGCTCGGAACGCCGGCAGCAGAATCGCTGGGTCGAGCGATCCATGCCGTCGCACGCTCGCTGGCACGCCAGCAGGCGGCCGACGGCGAAGGCGCCACGACGCTCATCACCTGCCAAGTCAGTGGCGCGCGCGACGACCGCCAAGCACGGGCGGTGGCACGCTCGGTCGTGGCCAGCAGCCTGGTCAAGGCCGCCGTCCATGGCCGCGATCCGAACTGGGGCCGCATAGCGGCAGCAGCCGGCAACGCGACGGTGGACGGGCGGCCCGTCGATCTGGCCGAGCACGAGCTGCGCATCGCGCTGTGCGGCACGCTCGTCTTTGCCGGAGAGCCGGTCGCCTTTGACGCTGCTGATATTGCACGGCGGATGGACGCACCGGAGGTCGTCGTCCGCCTCGACCTCGGCATCGGCAACGGCTCGGGCGAGGCATTCGGCTGTGACCTGACCGAGGAGTACGTGATCGAGAACTCGGCCTACAGCACGT
>CAYRMQ010000228.1:0-1661 GCA_964425305.1 uncultured Anaerolineaceae bacterium
CTCGCCTAGTTGCGCTGACGGGACGCTGGTGGATGGCGCCTTTCGCGGAGTCACTCGGAATGAGCATCGATTGGAGCGACGGCCTGGTCGAGGGTGTTGGCACGTACGGCGCAACCAAGGTGGTTGTGGCTCGGCACCCCATGGGCAGGTCCCGCGACCGGCTCGTGGCGGAAGTTCTCGCCGCACTCGGCTAAGTTGGTCGGCGAGGCGCGAGACGATCGAGGCGCTACGGGTGGTGCTCCGCGGGGCCGCAGCGTCGTTCACCCCGCATCGGGCTACGGTAGTGTCTACCTCGATGAGCGCAGCGCTCCGCCGTGTCGATAATCGCTTGGCACATCTGGCCACATGAGATACCCAAGCCGCAAGGGCGCACCGAACTGGTCCCACGAGGAGTGGGACCTGCTCTTCGGCGAGTACCCGCCGACCGGAGCGCATCCGCCGCGCGAAGGCATCGCGAGGATTGCAAGGCAGATCGGCCGAAGTGAGGACGCGGTCGGTTGGTCGTGGGAGGACGCCAACAACCTGATCGGCGGCCGCAAGAGCACCTCAAGCCTGCGCCAGCAGGCCTACCTGCGCGAACGGGGCTGGCTGACCGATACGCCACCGGGTCAGAAGCTCCAGCCCGACAAGCCCTGGTCCCAGGGCGAGGTCGAAGCGACGGTCGCCGACTACCTCGACATGCTGCGCGACGAGGTCGAGGGACGGCCCTACTCGAAGGCCGACCACCGCGCCCGGCTTCGTCAACGCCTGAACGGACGGTCCGACGCCGCCATTGCGATGAAGTACCAGAACATCAGCGCGGTCCTTCGCGAACGCGGGCTCCGCTACATCGGCGGCTACAAGCCGCTCGCCAACTACCAGCAGGCGCTAGCCAAAGAGGTCGACCGCCAGCTCGACCCGGGGCTGCCAATCGGGACCGCCAATGCACCAGCTAACGGCCCTCCGGTCACAACGCTCGAAGCTACACCCGACCTCGCAAGCATCCGAGCTACCTATGCGCGCTACGTCGAGGCCCGCAACGCTTTGCTAGATGAGCTCAACCTCAAGAGACGATCCAACCGGGATCCGCTCGCCGAGTTCAGCGAGTGGCTCGTAGCGGCGATCGTGGGCGGTACCCGGGCCGAGAACCCGGTCCAGAAGGGCTGGGACGTTCGGACAGCAGACGGCGAGCGCATCCAGGTGAAGTACTTGGCCAACCCGAGCGACGTGTGGGTCAACGAGCATCACATGCACGTGAACGACGACATGGATAGCTATGCGCTCGTGCTCTTCGAGGCGCTCATGCCGGAGGCAGTCATCATCCTTCCGGCGCGGCAGCTCGCAGCGGTCGGAGCCGCGCTGGGCAAGCGACATGGCGGGTTGGACTCAAACCTGCAGTTCACGCGTCGCAATTACCGAGCCATCCATGCCGACCCGGCCACCTTCGGAAAGGTCGGCGTTCGTCTCTATCTGGCTCCCGACTGGAGCCTGGCTTCCGGGACCGCACGTCCGCGCCGCATCCGCCCTGCCGTAAGTCGTAGATCCGACTCTGTTGAGGCTTATCGCCAGGAGATCCGAGACGGCATTCCACGATGGGAACATGACTTCCAGATCAGAGGACGACGGAACTCGGCCGTGGGAGCTTAGTTTGCTCTGGCCGAGCGCGGACTCAGGTCTGCGAT
>CAYRMQ010000229.1:0-1615 GCA_964425305.1 uncultured Anaerolineaceae bacterium
CGGCGGCCGCACGCCGGATGGTCCAACGGCGAGCGTGCTGTCGAGCACGATCGTCGACGGCAACCTGAGCTCGTGGCAGGAGGGACCCGCGCTGCCCGACGCGCGGTCGGGCGCCGGCGTCGTCAACCTGGCCGGCGCGCCGTACGTCATCGGCGGGCGCGACGGTGCGGATCAGCCGACGGACACCGTCTTCCGCGGCACGGTAGAGGAAGGCCTGCTCGCCGGCTGGGAGCAGGTCGACGACCTGGCGCTGCCGCAGCCGCTGTCCGACCTGACCGCCGTGCCGACGATCAACGGCATCTACGTCTTTGGCGGCCGCGACGCCGAAGGCACCATCGTCGACTCGGTCTACCACGCCGAGTTCGACGACGCCGTCCCGCCACGGCTGCAGGAATGGGAGGAGGTCGCACAACTGCCGCTGCCCGAGCCGCGCGCCGACGCGACGGCGGCGACGATCGGCACGTTCGTCTACGTCCTCGGCGGCGAGGGCCCCGACGGGCCGACGGACACGGTCTTCTTCCTGGCGCTCGACTTCGACGCCCAGCCGCAGGTCGACCCGGCGACCGGTCAGCCGCGTGGCTGGGGCGTCTCAGTGGGCCCGGCGGCAGCTTTCGCGATCCCCGAGCCGCGCGCACGCCACGTCACCTTCACCAACGCCGGCGCCATTTACGTGCTCGGCGGGGTGGGACCGGACGCGCAGTTGCAGGCGACGAGCTACTGGACGATCCCCGACACCGTCGACGGCACGATCCCGGAGTGGCGCCGGCTGAGCGACACGGAGCTGCGCGAGCCACGGGCCGACGCGGTCGCTCTCGCCATCGCCGGCCACGGCTTCCTGTTCGGCGGCGAGACGCCCGACGGACTGACCACCAACCTGGAGCGCGCCAACCTGGCGCCGGAGCCACCGTTCTTCCGGCTCGGCCTCTTCGGCGCGACGATCCCCGGCCTGGGCATCCCCGGCAACGTCGGGCAGGAGCTCGGCTGGCTGGCCGCCGCCGGTGTCGCCACCGGCAACTTCGTACTGTTCGTCCTTATCGGCTGGGCCTACTCGCACCCGCGCCAGACGCAGCGCTTCATCGAGTGGGCCAGCCGCGGCCGCTTCAGGGCGCCGCCGGAAGAGGACGAGAACTACCGAGCGTAGCTGCCGGATCCTCGGCGCTACTCGCGGCGCACGATCGCCAGCCCGGGCTCGTCGGCCAGCTCGAGCACGCGGCTGGCGCCGTTGACCTGCCGTGCCAGCTCGGCGGGGAGGAGCATGATGCCGCCCGCCTCGAGGAGCTGCGCCAGCCGCCGTGCTGCGCCGGGCTCGGGCGGCGCCGACTCGAGCACGGCCAGGCGGTAGCGGCCCGCGGGCAGGCGAACGAGGTCGCTGTCCGGCGCGACCGTCCAATCGAAGCCGGTTGGCAGCTCGACGTCCGGCCGCCTGCCCAGCCATAGTGCCGCCCCGCCGGGTGCCCATGACGCCGCTCGCCGAAGCCACTCGCCGAACGTACGGCGCGCGGCCTGTTCGGCGGTGACGCGTTCTGCCAGCCGCGCGTCGATCGCCACGCGCAGCGGCCGCATCGCGTCGGCGTTGGCGCCGGTGCTTAGACACACCACCTCGGCGCCGAGGTCG
>CAYRMQ010000230.1:0-1606 GCA_964425305.1 uncultured Anaerolineaceae bacterium
CGCCGGCGCGGGCCACCGCACGGGCGTGGGCCGGCCGCGACACGCCGAAGCCGACGGCGACCGGCAGCGACGAGACGGACTTCATGCGTGAGACGAGCGCGCGGAGTTGCGTCGGCAGCGATTGCCGCGCGCCGGTGACGCCGGTCAGCGAGACGCAGTAGAGGAAGCCGCCGCCGCGCGCGGCGATAGTCGCGGCCCGTTCCGTCGGCGTCGTCGGGGCGACGAGGTAGACCAGCGCCAGGCCGCGGCGCGTGAAGGCTTCCTCGAGCGGCGCGCCCTCGTCCGGCGTCAGGTCGGGCACGATCGCGCCGGAGATGCCGGCGTCGGCCAGGCGGCCGGCGACGTTGTCGGCGCCGACGGGCCCGAGGAACTGGTTGACGTAGCCCATGACCAGCACCGGCGTCGCGGGACGGGCGCGGCAGACACGCTCGGCCAGGTCGAGCGAGCCGGTGAGGGTCGCGCCGGCGGCAAGAGCCGCCGTGCTGGCGCGCTGGACGGTGGCGCCGTCGGCCAGCGGGTCGGAGTAGGGCAGGCCCAGCTCGAGAACGTCGGCGCCGGCGTCGATGGCTGCTAACGCGATCCGTTCGGAGGTGGCGTAGTCGGGGTAGCCGGCGACGACGTAGGGCACGAACGCGATGCGCTCCTCGGCGTGAGCAGCGGCGAAGGCATCCTGCACTCGTCGGGAGCCGGCGGTGTCGCGCGTGCCGAGCGCGGCCGGAGCGTCGGCGAGCGTCACGACGCTGCCAGGTGACCGAGATCCTTGTCGCCGTGGCCCGACAGCCCAACGAGCACGACGGGCTCGCGCTCGGCCTCACCGACCACGCGCGGCAGGGCGGCCAGGGCGTGGGCCGGCTCGAGGGCGGGCAGGATGCCCTCAGTCGCAGCCAGCTGGCGCAGGGCGGCGAGGGCCTCGTCGTCGGTCGCCGTCGCCAGCGCCATGCGCCCGGCGAGCGCCAACGCTGCCAGCTGCGGACCGACGCCGGGGTAGTCGAGGCCGGCCGAGATCGAATGCGCTTCCTTCACCTGGCCATCGTCGTCCTGCAGCAGCAGCGTCCGCGCGCCGTGAATGATGCCCAGCCCGCCCGCGCCGAGGGCCGCCGCATGGTGGCCGGTCGAGATGCCCTGGCCGGCGGCCTCGACGGCGACGAGCCGGACGGACGGCTCGCCGATGAAGCGGTGGAACAACCCGATGGCATTCGACCCTCCGCCGACGCATGCGACGACGATGTCCGGCAGGCGGCCCTCGACCTCCCGGATCTGGGCGGCGGCCTCGTCGCCGATCACGCGCTGCAGGTCGCGCACGATCGTGGGGTAGGGGTGCGGGCCCATCGCCGAGCCGAGCACGTAGTAGGTCGTGGCCACGTTGGTCACCCAGTCGCGCATGGCGTCGTTGATCGCATCCTTCAGTGTCGCCGAGCCCGAGTGCACCGGCCTGACCTCGGCGCCCAGCGCTTCCATGCGCAGGACGTTCGGCCGCTGCCGCTCGATGTCGCGCGCGCCCATGTAGACGACGCACGGCAGTCCGAGCAGCGCGCATGCGGTCGCGGTGGCGACGCCATGCTGGCCGGCGCCGGTCTCGGCAATGACGCGCGTCTTGCCCATCCGG
>CAYRMQ010000231.1:0-1574 GCA_964425305.1 uncultured Anaerolineaceae bacterium
ACCGACCCGGCCGGTAACATCCTGGCCGTGCTGGAGCAGCCCGACAGCGCATGAGATCCCTGTGTCAACCCCTCATCTCAGGCGACTTGATCGAGCCGGATGAGAGCGCCGTGGCGGACCGGGTCATAGGGCAGACGATCCTGCCAGCAGCGCCAGATCACCCGCGTCCACGCCTTGCTCAGAATGCGGATCGCGTGAGGATGGTCGGCGCCGCGCTGGCGCGCCCGGCGATAGACGTCAGCCGCCCACGGGCTGGCGTGCCGGCTGTTGTCGGCGAACTGGGTCAACGCCCGCCGAAGGCGGTGATCGCAGGCCCAGCGGAAGGCGACGATCGAGCTCTTGCCCGAGGCGCGGGTGACCGGCGCGGCACCGGCCTGGGCGGCCAGCGCATCGGCCGAGGGGAACCTTTCGCGATCGGCGCCGATCTCGGACAGCAGGCCAGCGGCGATGATCTGGCCGGCCCGCGGGAAGCTGGCGAAGATGGCCCCGTCGGGATGTTCGGCCAGCGCCACCCGGATGGCACCCTCCAGATCAGCCAGCCGGGCGAGCACGGCCCGCAGGCAGGCGACCAAGGCGCGCACCGCGTCGGCCGTCGCCTCGTCGACGATCAGTGGCGCGGACACCGCCGGCGCGGCGCGCAGTCGGGCCAGCAATTCGGTCGCCGTGCGCCGGCCGCAGTAGTGGTGGCGGACGAGGAACGATCGCAGCCGGCCCTCGCCGAGGGCACCCGCCGCGCGCGGGCTGGGATAGCGCTCGAGGAAGTCCAGAGCTATCGGCGAATCGACCCGCGCGAAGACCTGGGCGGCGCCCGGCCAGCAGTCCTCCAGCAGGCCGCGCAGACGGTTGGCCAGGCGCGTTCGCTCGGCGACCAGCTCCGCCCGCGTGCGCACCAGCCGGCGCAGGCCGGCGGTCGCCGGGTCGGCCCGTTTGAGCACGCGAAAGCGAGCGCCGTCGGTGCGCACCAGGTCGGCCAGCAGCCGCGCGTCACCCGGGTCGCTCTTGGCCCGCGCCGCGCTGAAGCGCGGCCGCGCCGCCTTGACGACATGCGGCGGGATGGCGACGACCGGGAAACCGGCGCCGAGCAGCGTCTCGACGAGCGGACCATCGGAGCGCTCGACGCCAACTGGCAGCTCGGCCGGTGGGGCATGGCGGGCGAGGCGGCTAACCAGCTCGGCCAAGCCGAGACGCGTATGGGGCACGCGCAGCCGCTCGTGCACTTCGCCGCTCTCGTCGATGACGCAGACGGCATGGCTCTCGGACGCCCAGTCGAGTCCGGCGTATCGGTTCATCGGATCGTCCTCCGGTGCGATGATGGTCGCGCCCCCGGAGTTCTGGGAGGCCCTCGTCGGTCGCTCATTGTTCGGCGCTCTCGGGCGCTATTCCCTGTGGCCGATCCGGGTCGCCCGGGCTGCCGGGGGCGAGAGATCTCATGCTGGTTGTCAGGCAACGAGCGAGCGGGCTCGTCACCCCGGCAGGACCCGAGGGTCACCTTGATCGTGACAGCCGGGAGGGTGCCCCAATGAGCGGGCCGCCTCGCGCCGAACTGATCGTCGAGGGCCGCGTCGCGACGCTCG
>CAYRMQ010000232.1:0-1554 GCA_964425305.1 uncultured Anaerolineaceae bacterium
GCTGGCCGGCCTGGCCGGCAACGTGGCCGTCGTCGGCGTCCTGCCGCCGGCGCTGGCGGCGTGGGTGCCTGCCGTCGTCGTCGGCGGGCTCATCGGCAGCGAGCTCAGCCTGCGGCGCCTGAGTCCCGTCGCGCTGCGCCGCGCGCTGGCCGTCGTCCTGGTCGTGGCCGCCGTGAAGCTGCTCCTTCTCGGCTGAGCGATCAGGCCGGCTTGGTGACGCCGGCCAGGAACGCGCCGAAGCGGCCGAGAATGTTCGCCGTCGCGCCCCACACCAGGTGATCGCCGACGCGGTATGCGCCGTAGCGCAAGAGAAAGCCGTCGCGCTCGGCGGTCACGATCTCGATGTCGGCCGTGGGCAGGAACGCGCGCAGCGGCGCGTGCAGGATGGCGGCCACCTCGCGCGCGTCGGCGACGAGTTGCGGCGCGGCCGGCGCGACGGCCACCACGGGGTGAACCAGGAAGCCCGACACGCGCACGTCGAACGGCGCCAGCACGCCCTTTACCGCAACGTGCGTGCGGCCGGCGTCGAGACCGATCTCCTCGCGCGCCTCGCGCAGCGCCGCCGCCACGACCGACTCATCGTCGGCATCGATCGCACCGCCGGGCAGGCTGACCTGACCCGCGTGGCGGTGGCTGCCCGGCCGGCGCTCGGTCAGGACGATCGTCGCCTCGCCCGCACGGTCGGGGTAGATCAGCAGCAGGACGGCCGCGTCGCGGCGGGGGACGTCCGGCCAGCGCGGCTCCGCCGAACCGTCCGGCGCGCGCACGACGACCGGTGTCAGCGCCGGCGGTGCGCCGGGCAGATGCTCGGGCAGCGCGTCGAGCGCCTCCTCGACGAGCGCAAAACGCATCGTCAGGTACGGCCCGGCAATCGGTAGCCGAGCCCGCGCAGAGGCGGCTCGGCGGCGACTTCCCGGCCCAGCACGACGACGGCGTAGCCGCCCAGCGCCCGCGGATCGAGCAGGCGCCCGACGGCCGAGCGTAGCAGCAGGCTGGCCGACCAGTCGTCGTTGGCGCGCTCGCGCTCGCCGGCCAGCACCTGCTCCAGATCGCAGCCCATCAGGAAGTGGGCGAGAGTGGTGCTACCGAGCACGTCCAGTCCCGCCGCTCGGGCGCCGCGGGCCAGAGCGCCAAGGTCCACGTGCGCCGTCAGGTCCTGGTGACCGACGCCCCGCAACACGTCGCCGGAGACATGCTGCCCACGGAAGGCGCGCAGCGTGCCGCCGCGCCGGCGCTGGCCATAGAGCTCGGCCGGCTCGGCGCCATAGTCGATGACCAGCACGTAGCCGCGCTCGAGCTCGGCGGCGACCTCGGCCAGCCAGTCGAGCATGGCCAGGTTGACCTCCGCCCGCTGGCCCTCGGCCAGGCGGACGCCGGCCTCGTCGAACCACTCGGCCAGCTCCCGCCGCGACGGCTCGCCGGAGATCTCGACCGGGCCGCCGTCCCAGCCGACGTACAGCTCGCGCAGCCGGCCCTGCTCGACGACCAGCCGATGGACGGGCAGGGCGTCGACGAACTCGTTGGCCAGCACGCAGCCTGTGATCGGGCCGCCCG
>CAYRMQ010000233.1:0-1540 GCA_964425305.1 uncultured Anaerolineaceae bacterium
GAGGGTCGCCGACAGACCAGGAGCGAGCTCCAGGCGCTCGCCCTCGACGCGGTCGATACGGTTCAACACGACCATCCCGTCCAGCGCCATCTGGCGCAGGTTGACGTCGTGCCCGCCGCGATGGCCGGACAGCTGTGGATTGGCCGCCGAGCGCATGCGCGGGTCGGGCAGCTTGTCGACCGTCGGGAACGGGACGCCATGGTCGGCACCCTTGCTGGCGAGCAGGGCCAGCCAGCCGAAGATGTCGCGCCCGCGGTAGCGCCTCGGCGCCTGCCAGGCAGACCCGACAGACAGGTAGATCTTGCGTCCGGACTCGGCCAGCTCCTCCGCGATCTGGCAGCCCGACTGGGCCGTCCCCACGATCAGGATGTTTCCGGGCGGCAGCGACCGCTCGTTGCGATAGGCGTGCGAGTGCAGTTGCATCACGCGCGCCGGCAACTGCGGTGCGATAGCCGGTATGCGCGGCTGGTGGAAGCTGCCCGTCGCGACCACGACTTCGTCGGCCACCAGATCACCCTGCGTCGTCTCCAGGCGGAAGCCGGCGCCGTCGCGCAGCGCGAGTCGGCGGACCTCCGTGTTGCGGGAGATAGGCGCGGCGATGTGCTCGGCATAACCGGCCACCTGGGCGTCGATCTCGTCGCGTGTCATGAAGCCGTCGCGATCGGGACCGTCGTACTCGTAGCCCGGGAAAGAGGCGAGCCAGTTCGGTGTGACGAGGCGGAAGTCGTCCCACCGCTGGCGCCAGCTGCCACCCGCCGCGTCGGAGCGTTCGAGGACGAGGTGCTCCTTCCCGGCCTGTGCCAGGAACCAGCTCATGGTCAGCCCGGCATGACCGGCGCCGATGACGGCCGTCTCGACTCGTGCTGGTGGGTTCATGCGTCGCCTCCTCCGCTAAACGACCCAGCCTAGCGTCCGGGGCAAGACGGCCGCTCGACGGATCGAGGCCGACGACGGCCCACCAACAAGGCCGACGGCCAGGATACGGCGCAGCGTCCGCTCGGCGACGACCAGCTGCTCGCGCTCGGCGAGCAGGTCAGCCAGGTGGGCGCGGTTGATGCCCTGGTACTCGTCGGTCGCCAGCTCGACCAGCGGTCGCGTAGCTCGTCGGTGAGCCGATTGGCTGGCACTCTGCCGCGGTTGCCGTGGACCAGCGCCGCCGCCCCCTCGGCCGAGCGGTAGCGCCTGAGTAGCCGGCGCACCTGCCGCACCGCCAGGCGCAGGTAGGCGGCTGCCTCGGCCGCCGTCAGCTCACCGGCCAGAACATGGTTGAGGACCAGCAGTCGTCGCTGTGCCCGCTCGTCCAACGTGATCGCCTCCCTCGTGTTCATGGGCTCGAGGGTGACAAAGTCGCTGGCCGCTTAGGGGTGACATAGTCGCTGGCCGTTCACAGCCCACCAACAAGGGGGGTTGTTTCCGCCCCCCAAACGGTGCAGACTGCGGCCTTCCCCGCCCAGGTGGGGAGCGCGCCCAGGGGGAGGGTATGATGACCGGTCGCCGGGACGGTCGATGACCAGCGTGCTCGACGCGTTGCGCAGCAACG
>CAYRMQ010000234.1:0-1530 GCA_964425305.1 uncultured Anaerolineaceae bacterium
GCCCGAGATCGTCAGCGCCGCCGAGCGCGCTGCTGAGCAGTCACTGGCGATGCTTCGTCGAGCTGACCCTCCATTCGATGGATGCCACGAGACATGGATAATGCGGATCCTGTGAAGCTCGGCTCGTCGTCATCTGCAGCAGACTTCGGTCAGCTGCTGGTGGCGGAGGGGGAGGGATTCGAACCCTCGAAGAGCGTGAGCCCTTACGGCATTTCGAGTGCCGCGCACTAGACCGGACTATGCGACCCCTCCAGGGTCGGGCAGCGTACTGCCTCGCATCCGGGACCTACGATCCGGACACCCACCACCTGTCTGATGTGGGTGGCGGAGGGGGAGGGATTTGAACCCTCGAAGAGCGTGAACCCTTACAGCATTTCCAATGCTGCGCACTAGACCAGACTATGCGACCCCTCCGGAGAGCGGTCAGGATACCGACGCCGCGAGACCAGCACGCAAATCAGGAGCGACATGACAGATCGGTGGCACGGGACGATGGGCACCGCACTCGCCCAGGCGGCACGGGCGACCGAGCACGGGGATGTACCCGTCGGTGCTGTGGTGCTCGACCCGCAAGGCGAGATCGTCGCCGAGGATCACAACCGACGGGAACAGTCTTCTGACCCCACCGCCCACGCCGAGATCCTGGCGCTCCGCGCCGCGGCCGTCGACGGCTGGCGACTCGACGGTCACACCCTGGTCGTCACCCTCGAACCGTGCGCCATGTGTGCGGGGGCCGCCGTCGCCGCCCGTCTGGAGCGGATCGTGTACGGAGCGGCCGACGTGGCAGCCGGTGCGTGCTGGAGCCTGTACAACATTCCCCAGGACGAACGCCTCAACCACACGATGGAACTCGTCGCCGGAGTGCGGGAGGACGAATGTGCCGCCATCCTCGACGGCTTCTTCGCCGGGCGTCGCCTTGAGAACCGGACCGACAGCCCGTAGCGTCGTAGTTCCGCCCCTCGAGGGTGGGCGTTCGTCGGGTGCGGGTCCCGCACAGCGAGACACGGTGAATCTGGTCAGGTCCGGAAGGAAGCAGCCATAAGCCGGCGGATCGGGTGTTGCGGGGGTGCCCGGCCCAATGACGGCGTCCACCCTCGAAAGGCGGAGCTATCGGAAGAACCCGGCCGCAGTCTGGGCGTCCGACCCGTCGTCGGCACCCAGGCCTCTCACGGCCAATTCGATGGTTGCGAGTGGGTCGCGGCCCTGTTCGGCACCCCATGCCAAGAGATCGGCCAGCCGCGTTCGATCGTCGTCATCCCAATCGACAGCCAGGAGGTTCCCTCCGGGGCCGAACGTGATGATCGACCCGGCCAGCACCCGGCCACCCGGCGTTCGGTCGACGAGAGGGTGGAGGATGGCGATCACGCGTTCGGCGTCTTCCAGAAGCGGGGCCACCGGCCCTGCCGACAGCGGGTCACGCACGAACTCGAAGGGCTCGGGCACCGGAGTGTTCGAGTAGATGGGAACGATGGTCATGTTCCCTCCGGGTCGAAGGACGTCGAGCCGGTCCTCGGTGCCGGAATTCACCAG
>CAYRMQ010000235.1:0-1525 GCA_964425305.1 uncultured Anaerolineaceae bacterium
ACTGGAGCAGGTTCGCTGGGCGCTGGGGCGAGGCGGTCCCCGCTGGTCGAGTTCGTGTCCCTTAGCGTGGTGTAGGAGCGAGCCGAGCGCGGCGCGCCGAGCGACCTTCGACGAGTCAGGCGAAGGCGCGCCGCATGCGAGGCGGTCACCGCCGGTCTTCGGTAGGGTTGGGTTTGCCCACCTGAACCGAACCGGAGACGACGACGATGACCGACGACAGGATGGCGCTGCTCGAGCTGATCGAGAAGGGCGCCGATTGTGACCTGATCCGCGAGCTCCTGGCCTTCGCCAGCGACCGGCTGATGGCCGCCGAGGTCGACCAGCTCACCGGCGCCGCCGCCGGCGTGCGCAGCCCGGACCGGATCAACCACCGCAACGGGTACCGTGAGCGCGGCTGGGAGACCCGCGTCGGCCGGATCGAGCTTGCCATCCCGAAGCTCAGGAAGGGCTCCTACTTCCCGGCCTTCCTCGAGCCGCGCCGGACCGCCGAGAAGGCGCTGACGGCCGTCATCCAGGAGGCGTACGTCCACGGCATCTCGACTCGGGCGGTGGACGACCTGGTCCGAGCCATGGGTGGCACCGGCGTCTCAAAGAGCCAGGTCTCCAGGCTGTGCGCCGAGATCGACGAGCGGGTCCAAGCCTTCCTCACCCGGCCGATCGAAGGGAGCTGGCCATACCTCTGGATCGATGCGACCTACCTGAAGTCGCGCAAGGGTGGCCGGATCCTCAGCGTCGCCACGATAGTCGCCGTGGCGGTCAACACCGACGGCCGGCGCGAGGTCCTGGGCGTCGCGACCGGCACCTCTGAGGCCGAAGTGTTCTGGACCGAGTTCCTGCGCTCACTTGCCGATCGCGGTCTCCGGGGCGTCAAGCTCGTCATCGCCGACGACCATAAGGGCCTGCGCGCCGCCGCCAGACGGGTCTTCAACGCCGGTCTCCAACGCTGCCGCGTGCATTGGACCCGCAACCTTCTGGCCCATGCCGCGCCCAAGCAGCGCCCCGCCGTCGCTGCCATGATCCGCACCATCTTCGCCCAGGAGACCAAGGCCGATGCCTTCGCTCAATGGGACAAGGTCGCCGACACGCTCCGCGAGAGACACGACAAGCTCGGCGCGCTGATGGACAGCTCGCGCGAGGACGTCCTCGCCTACCTGGACTACCCTAAGGAGCACTGGCCGCAGCTCGCCAGCACCAATCCGCTCGAACGTTTGAACAAGGAGATCAAGCGCCGCGCCGATGTCGTCGGCATCTTCCCCAACGACGTCGCTATCATCCGCCTGGTCGGCGCGCTCATGCTCGAGCAGTCCGACGAGTGGGCGGTGAGCCGTCGCTACTTCAGCCTGGAAAGCCTCGCCCGCCTCGCCGATACTGATCTCCTCAAGCTGCCCGCCGCGGCAGCCTGAGCTGGCCTCGGACCCGACCGAGGACCGGTGCTCCTACACCACTTAGCGTAATCGCCCATGCCCGCCATCGGCGTGAGCCGCGTCAGCGGTCATGCTGGGCGGGCCGGCGGCCCCTGGCCGTC
>CAYRMQ010000236.1:0-1505 GCA_964425305.1 uncultured Anaerolineaceae bacterium
CTGCTGCACGGCGACGCGCCGACCGTCGACGGCCGGGCCATCGGCCAGATCGCCGCCGCCGCCCTCGAGACCGACGGCCAGGACGTCGTCCGACCGATCGACAACCCGATGAAGCCGACCGGCGGGTTGGCCATCCTGCGCGGCTCGCTGGCGCCCGACGGCTGTGTCGTCAAACTGGCCGGCCACGAGCGCCGCCACCACCGCGGGCCGGCGCGCGTATTCGACTCCGAGACCGGCTGTTTCGAGGCCGTCAAGCGCCAGCAGATCAAGCCCGGTGACGTAGTCGTCATCCGCTACGAGGGACCGGTCGGCGGGCCGGGCATGCAGGAGATGCTGTCGGTCACGGCGGCGCTCGTCGGCGAGGGGCTGGGCGAGTCGGTCGCGCTGCTCACCGACGGCCGCTTCTCGGGCGGCACGCGCGGGCTGATGATCGGCCACGTTGCGCCCGAGGCCGCGCTCGGCGGGCCGATCGCGCTCGTCGAGGAGGGGGACACGATCGCGATCGACGTGGACGCCCGCCGGCTCGACCTCGAGGTGCCGGAAGCCGAGATTGCCCGGCGCGCAGCAGCCTGGCAGCGGCCGCCGTCGCGCTACACGTCGGGCGTCATGGCCAAGTACGCGGCGCTGGTCAGCTCGGCCAGCCACGGCGCGGTGACCCGCCCGATCTTGAGCTGATCGCGGCACCGCCGCCCAGGGACTGGTGATGCGCCAGGGACTGGCCGCGCACGAGGAAGTGCGGGCTGGTGTGGGTCCTACCCACAACTCCGCCGGTTTTCGGCGTGATAACGCGGCTGGCAGGCCGGATTGCTGTCGTTTGTGGGGAATACCCACGAGCCGGACGGAAAGTGCCGCGAGTCTCAACCGGCAGGTCCCGTTGGGAGTAAAGCCGGCTTTGAATCGAGCCCGCTCGTGGGTAATACCCACAGGATGGTCTCAAAAGTGCCGGTCCTGGCCAGCGATCGGAGCACCTTGGGCAGAGTTGTGTGAGATGCACACAGCGGCCCTAGGGGTCGTTGAGCCGCCGGTGATCGCACACTACCAGGCGTCGCCGGTGCACCAGAAAGCCGACACCGCCCATGGCCAGCGGGCGTCCTGGTAGTAGTGAGCCGCGGATGAACTCCGTGACTGAGGATGTGCCCCTGCCGCTCGGGCAGGAAGTGCATACCGCCCAGGGCGTGCTGCCATTCGTCGTCGTCAAAGGCGCCGTCGGGGTCGGTGCCAAAGGCGTCCGCCATCAGCCGGCTGATGGCTGCCAGCTCGGCCTCGGTCAGCTGGTCGGTGGTCAGTCGGCGGAGTCAGGGCATCGGGGCTGTCCATCAGCTCGTATACCGTGCTGTCGTTTACGCTGGACGGATGAAGCAGTACGCCAGCCCGCCCCCGATGACCATCGACCCGCAGCGGTCGTACACGGCGACCATCAAGACGTCCGCCGGCACGATGACGGCCGCGCTCTTCGCCGGCGAGGCGCCGCGGACCGTCAACAACTTCGTCTTCCTCGCCCGCGA
>CAYRMQ010000237.1:0-1504 GCA_964425305.1 uncultured Anaerolineaceae bacterium
GTACGCCCTGGAGCGTCGGGGGATCTTCCTCGACTCGGCCAGCTTCGGGCTGCTCCCGGCACGCACGGTGCGGGCCGTCGGAGATCTCACGGGCCGCCGCAACCGCGTGGGTGGGTTCAGCGAAGAAGAGCTCGGCCGAGCCCTGAGGCGCTGTCGCACGGCGGTGGGGGGTCTCCTGGACGTGGAGCCGTCGGCCGTGACGCTGGCGCCGAATACGTCCTACGGGATCAATCTCGGTGCCGCCCTGGCGGCCGCCACGCGACGGCCGGGCACGATCCTCGTGTCCCGGGGCGAGTTCCCGGCCAACGTCTATCCGTGGATGGCCCTTCGGGACCTGGGCTTCGTCGTGGAGGTAGTGCCGGACGTGGAGCCGGGCCTTCCGGACGTGGACCGGCTGCTGGAGCGGGTTCACGACGACGAAGTCCGCGTCCTGGCGCTCTCGGCGGTCCAGTACGCCAGCGGGTACGCCGCCGATCTCGCGGCGTTCGGCGACGTGTGCAGGCAGCGGAACGTGCTTTTCGTGGTAGACGCGATCCAGGCCCTGGGGGTCGTGCCCGTGCATCCCGCTCCGGCGGGCGTCGATCTGCTGGCCTCGGGTGGCCAGAAGTGGCTCTGCGGTCCGTGGGGCTCGGGGTTCGTGTGGATGGATCCGCGGCACCTGGAGGCCTTTGACCCACCGATGGTCAGCTGGCTCGCGATGAAGGACGCCCTCGAGTTCCAGGATGTGCGGGGCTACCGGTGGGACCTGGTGGAGGACGGGCGGCGCTTCGAGCTGGCGACCCTGGGAATCCAGGACCACCTGGGCCTGGCGCACAGCCTGGAGCTTCTCCTGGAGGTCGGCCCGGGCCGGGTCCGTGAGCACGTGCACCGGCTTCATCGACCCGTGCTTGACTGGGTGGCGGACCAGGAGCACGTCCGCCTCGTCACGCCGGCGGATCCGTTTCATCGAGCCGGAATCCTCTCGTTCACCCTGCCGGAGGTGGAGGCTGTCGCGGCGGCTCTGCGGGAGGCGGGGATCCATCTCGCGGTGAGGGAGGGCATGATCCGGTTGGCGCCCCACTTCTACAACTAGCTCCAGGAGATGGAGGCGGTGGTGGCGGTGCTGGACGAGGTGGCCCGGCCGGACTGAGGTCCGTGTCCCGCGCGGGACCCCTCAGTTCCCGCTGGAGGTGGGCTCGGGGATGGCGATCCACTGGCCCACCTGGAGATTCCGCGGCGTGACTCCGGGATTCGCGTCGAGGAGGTCGTTCACGGACACTCCGTAGCGGCGGGCGATGACGGTGAAGTTCTCGCCGGCTGCGACCCTGTGGCGCTCGGGGTCCGTGCGCTCCGCAGGCGCCGGCTCGGCCGGGTCCCGACCCGGAATCCGGATCTCGGCACCCGCTCGGAGCGTGCGCGGGGAGATGCCGTCATTGGCCTCCACCAGCTCGTTCAACGAGACTCCGTATCGTTGCGCGATGACTGTCAGGTTCTCCCCGCGTTCCACGAGGTGGGTCCGGGGTGG